>CAYZVR010000034.1:0-19040 GCA_964481715.1 uncultured Acidobacteriota bacterium
GAATTCATAAGGATCGAATTTGATCCGATGCGCCGACCAGTAGATGACTTCGTCAGCCACTGGAAAAGACGGCAAGCCAAAAAACAATTTCCAGTGGTGCTTGATGACGTCCTCGAAAGACAGAAAGGTGCTGTCGGAAATGACCGCGTCCACATCAGGAGAGTCAGCCGCAGCCATCAGGCCCGCTGCCGCGCCCATTGAAATGCCCCAGAGGACAATCGGTCGCCGAGCCTTCTCCTTTTCGAGCGCATAGCGGACGGCGCCCACAACATCTTGCCGCTCCAGATAGCCGATCGAGGACATGCTGCCTTCGCTTTGTCCCTGGTGGCGCAAATCGAACAACAGTCCGTTGTACCCGAGTTGGTGCCCGAACGTCGCCAAGGGCAGCATCTCAATCCTGGTTCGGTTGTGGCCGTGGCAGTAAATTATGGTGCCTTTGGCACCAGGCCCCGCAGGCACGAACCAGCCTCTCAGCAGGACGCCGTCGGTCGAATGGAACTTGATATCTGTAAATTTCATCCCGTAAGAAATCGGGGTTTTCCCGTCGTTGGGATCAGGGAAATGGTAGCGGCTGGTGGTGATGATGTTCGTGAAAAACCACGGAACAAGCGTGAGAAACAACAAGAGCACGAGGCCCAGCAACATGGCAACGACGTGCCAAGTGGTCTTCCAGATTCTGGCGCCCCTACCTTTAGGAGACTCTGACCTTTTCATTGTGGAGGATTTTCGTTGAACTCCGCCCTGTCGCATAGTACCTACCCGAAACTCCCACAAATTGCCGGCGCCTTATTCAATCAACCCGTTCAATGACCGGCTGAGGTTCTACAATGTGAGTGGCCAGGAGAAGCGCCACGAGCGCGGTCATGATGGCGCACAGGGTCGTCACCCCCGCGTACCCGTGCGATTGGTAGAGCATGCCGGCCACAAAAACCACCGAGCCAATCCCCAATTGAGAAGAGATATTCCGCAGGGCGATAAAGGTTCCGCGTTGCGCTCCCGGCACCATTTCCGTCATCAGCGCCGTCAGCGGCCCTTGGCGGAACGCCGCGCCCATACTGGTGACTCCGAAAACGATGAGCAAGCCTGCTCCCCAGGAAAGAAACGGCACGAGTGCCATCGCCAATGCCATGACCATGCTGCCGACGATGGATGCGGGCCGCTTTCCCCAATGGTCGGAAAGAATCCCACCCAGGGGCGCGCTCAGCACCGCCACGGCGCCGCCAAAGGCAAATATCAGGCCGATGGTTCCCGTCGGCACCTCAAATCGGCTGCTCAGGAACTGTCCGATGTAGGTGATGAATCCCACCAGCGCTCCCGAAACCATGAAGGCGATTCCCAAGGCAGCGGCCGTGTCGCGCCGAGCGAGAAATGAACGAAAGGCTCGCACCGTAGAGCGAAACTTTTCCGACGAAGGCTGCGGGTTCAATTGCTCCCGAGGCAGCGTAAAAGAAACGCCTACCATCACCACGGCCAGGATGGCGAAGGCCAGGAACGCCTGCCTCCACCCGTAGCGCTGGGCGATGGCCGCAGCCACGGGCACGCCGACGATGGGAGCCACGAAATAAGCGGAGGAGATCAGCCCGATGGCCCTTCCCCTCCGGGCGTACGGAAACCAGTCCCCGGCAAAAGCCACCGCGCAGGTTGAAAGCGTCCCGGCAGCCAGCCCCGTCAGCGCGCGCGCGAGCATGAGGCCGGCAAAAGTTTCAGCGCGCGAAGAGAGCAAGGACGCCGCGGCAAACGCGAGCACCCCCGTACGCAAAAACCAGCGTCGCCCGTAATGGTCCGACAGGGCGCCGGAGATAAAAGCCGCGAGCGCCGCACAAATCGAGTAAGCCACCACCAGCAGCCCTGCCACGCCCACGGTTACCCCGAAAGATCCGACCAGTTCGGGAAACAACGCCGCGATGACCTGGTTATCCGCCACGCCCAGGAAAAGAAGCAGGAACAGGTTGGCGATGACCAAGTAGTCCAAGGACGGTCCTTCAGCCTTCGCTCGTGCGCGACCGCGGGCGTCGAAGGATCAATCTCAAGCCGCGATCATGTGTGTTGCCCCGAAGGGGAGGCGTTCAAGCCGAACGCAGCGCTATTCGAAGTGGTGCAGGTCGAGCTGTGTGGCAGCGTGGTCGGACATATCCACCACGCCCGCGGCGGCAATGCCGATGGCAATCACGATGGCGTCGCTGATTTCCTGCTTCGTCAGTCCCAGCTCCAGAGCTTTCTTGATGTGCCCGTGCAGGCACCCCTCGCACTTGGCGACCAGCGAGACCCCGATGGCAATCAGCTCCTTGGTCTTCAGGTCGAGTGAAGTGGGGGTGAAGTAACTTTCCTTGTAAAACGATTTATAAATGTTGCGGAAGCGCGGCTCGATCATGCTCATCGAGCTTGGGGTCGTCTTGGTCTGTTCGGGCCGGTCTTTTGCCATACTGGATCCTCACTCCTTGAAATATCCATACACGCGTTACGAGCAAGCTCGGAGCCAAAGCGCGCAGGCAAAAAATACTAGCACACCTTCGCTTTTGAGAGAAAACCAAAGTCGCAGGGAGAGTTCGTGAGTGGCTCCTAGGATGGTACTTGCGCCGTCTCTGCGGAAACGGATTTTTCGGGGGTGAGGAGTTCGGGGATGGCGAAGTGAATTGATGTCCCTTGTCCGGGCCGGCTATCGACTTCAAGCGAGAATTCCTGCCCATAAAGCACTCTGAGACGTTCGCGGACGTTCGACATGCCGATGCCGGAATCGAAAATTTCGTTCTGCCTTTCGTGCGGCACTCCCACGCCGTCGTCCGCCACTTCAATGGCCAACCGGCCGTTCTTACGCGCGGCGCGGATGGTAATCGTGCCCCCCTCGATTTTGGGCCCGATCCCGTGACGAATGGAGTTTTCAACCAGCGGCTGGAGGATCATGTTGGGGACAATCATGTCGAGCGTTTCGGGATCAATTTCTTTCCGGATCTGGAGCTTTTCCCTTCCAAAGCGGACGACTTCGATGTCGAGATAGTCGTCGATGAAATCAAGTTCCTGCTTGAAAGGAACAAAGTGCACCTGAGTTTTGAGCCGCCGGCGCAATATGTTCGAAAGCTTTAACACCACCTGGCGCGCGGTGTCAGGATCGAACCGTACGAGCGAAGAAACGGTGTTGAGAGTGTTGAAAAGGAAGTGGGGGTTAATCTGGCTGATGAGCGCGTCCACTCGGGCCTGCATGAGCGCCTTCTCCTGCTCCTCGAGCTTTTTCTGGATGCGCGTGTTGTTCCAGATGCGCACCGGCAAACCCACGCCGATCAGCGTGGTCAGCACGATCAGCACATTGCTCCACGGGTGGTTGGAATCTATGTAGAACAACCGCCCGTGGGCGATCCGCCCGATATAAAGCCGGGTCATTTCAAGGATCACGCACATGAGCGAAAACAACACTTGCCAGTCCATAGCAGGATGTTTAAACCGCTGCTTGATGGAGCGATAAAGGCTGAGATCGATGAATGGAGAGAACTTCCATATTTCTTCTTTGTCGGGACAGACATAGCGGGCCGTACCGGCCATCGTGGCATAGAGCACGGCCAGCAGAACCGCGAGAAACTCGCCTTTAACTGGAATGAGCAGCGCCGGCAGACTCACCATCATGCCCGTGACCAGCCCCGCGATGGTGCCGCCCAGCAGGCCCGCGAGTACGGTAACCTCCAGGCTGAGGTCCGCGCCCTGATAGTGTGCCAGCAGGCGCGTCAGCACGCCCAGCATGAATGGAACGCCCAGAAAAGCCGCAAGCTGCAGTTTTTGGCGCGGCGTGCGTTGCTCCACCATAATCAGGCGGCGGAAAATGCCGAATCTGGCGATAAAGCCCGCGAGCAATGCCACCACGCCCAGCTTGATGAGCAGCGTGACAAGAATTAGTCCGGGCGAGCTATTGGGGTCGAGATTCATCGGTGGAATTCACGCGGCGCAGGCCGTGGCCGCGCAAAAAATGCAGCTCACAAGCTGCGCGGGCCTGCGGCGCCGCCTCCCACAAAGTGTACCACTTCCAGCCGGTCTTCGGCCTCAATCGGCGTTTGAGCCCAGCGGCCACGCGGAACAATCTCCAGATTCCGCTCAACCGCCACGCGGTCGGCCGGGAGCTTCAGCCGAACGAGCAATTCCGCCAAGGTAAGCCCCTGGGGAACTTGTTGCTCCTGGCCGTTCAGATGGATGGTAATCAACCGAAATTCTCCGGGCTAAGAGCCGCTGGCCGCCGGAGCGGGAGGATGGATCTCGCCGCCGCGGATCCGGGCGATGACCTGCCGGTGCTGATCTTCCAGAATTCGCTTCAGCTTCTCCTCACTGTAGTCCGGTGAATTGAGCAGCTCCTGATAAGACGAGCGGAGGGAATGGATGACCGCGCCTTTGACGTAGACGGTCGTCTCGATGCCTGCTTCTTTGCGGGGCTCGGTCTGAATGTGGAAGACGACGTTGTTGAACTTGATGTCGGTATTGAAACCTGTCACCATGCGCACTCACCTCTCGCGAGGCGGACAAAAATCTTAATCGTGCGCTCATGTTAACGAGTTGGAACCCGACTGGCAAGAAAAAACTTGACACAAGAATTTCGCGACTCGTATAGTGAACGCTTACAGGATGCATCCGAAAACCACTTGTAACCTATTGCAATGGAAACAGGTTATCTCTCCATTCTGATATACACCGGCGCGGTCATGATACTCGCCGCGGCGATCCTTGGACTGTCGGCCTGGGTGGGCGTGAAGCGGCCGACGCGAGAGAAACTTTCGCCTTACGAGTGCGGCATCGCCCCGGTCGGCAACGCCCGCGAGCGATTCTCTATCAGTTTTTATCTGGTCGGAATGCTCTTTATTTTGTTCGACGTTGAGGCCGCCTTCCTTTACCCCTGGGCGGTTGTTTACAAGGAACTGAAGTGGTTCGGCTTCGTCGAAATGTTTTTGTACATTCTCATCTTGCTGGCAGGATACGTATACATTTGGAAAAAAGGCGCGCTCGACTGGAGCCGCTGACTTCCTGAACCGAAAGGCGCACTTCCAGCCAGCCCGTTCTTTGACCGCCTTCCGAGCTCTTGGTTCCCATCCGTGCAAACGGACTTCATAGAAGAGCAGGCGGTCACCCCCGCTGGATGGGGCCTGCATGCCGATGAATGAATCGAGCGGCTTCAAAAATTGAAATAGAGAATTCATGCCTGTTGATCTTGAAAACCACGAAGCCCTGAAAAAGCTCCGGCAGTTTCACGCCGAAGCCATCGAGGACGCGCAGGCGTTTCGCGGCGAAGTGACTGTCTTCATTCGCCGCGCGAGCCTCCGGCACGTTTGCGAGTTTCTGCGAGACGATTCGGAACTGTCCTTCAAATTTCTGGCGGACCTCACCGCGGTCGATCATTACCCGAACGAACCGCGCTTTGAAACCGTCTATCACCTCCTCTCCCTCAAAAATGTCGAGCGCCTTCGCTTGAAGGTTCGTCTTTCGGGAGACGACTCCCGGGTCGAATCGATGGTGGCCGTGTGGCCGGCGGCAAGCGCTTACGAGCGCGAGGTCTTTGATCTGTTCGGAATTCAGTTTGAAAATCACCCATTCCTCCGGCGCATTCTCATGCCTGAGGAGTGGGAGGGACACCCGCTGCGTAAGGACTATCCCGTTCAGGGGAACATCACTCGATGGCCGTAACGCTTGAGAAAATTCCGGGACAGGAAGAACGGGTCATCCTCAGCATGGGGCCGCAGCACCCGTCCACACACGGAGTGTTGCGTCTGGTGCTTGAGCTCGAAGGTGAAACGGTCATCCGTTCGCTCTACGACATCGGATACCTCCACACCGGCTTTGAAAAGTCCTTCGAGGACAAAACCTATTCCCAGGGCATCACGCTCACCGACCGGATGGATTATCTCGCGCCGCTGTCAAATAACCTCGCTTTTTGCCTGGCGGCAGAAAAGCTTCTCGAGCTGGAAATCCCTCCCAAAGCACAGTGGGTGCGGGTTCTTCTCACCGAACTAACCCGCATCGGCAGCCACCTGGTATGGCTCGGCACGCACGCCATTGATATCGGGGCGATGTCGGTGTTCCTCTATTGCTTCCGGGAGCGCGAAGAAATCCTGCGGATTTTCGAAATGGTTTCCGGCCAGCGCATGATGACGAGTTACTTCCGCATCGGGGGGCTGGCGCTCGAGCCGCCGCTCGGCTGGCTGAAGCGCGTGGAGAAATTTGCCGCCACATTTCCCGAGCGCGTCAACGAATACGAAACCCTGCTCACCAGGAATCCCATCTGGCTGAGCAGAACTCAGGGCGTGGGAATTATTTCCGACGACGACGCCATTGCCATCGGCCTGTCGGGTCCATCGCTGCGCGCTTCGGGGGTCGACTGGGACCTCCGCAAGAAACAGCCCTATTCGAGCTACGAAAAATTTGAATTCAGTATCCCCACGCGCACCGAGGGCGACGTTTACGCGCGGTATCTCGTGCGGGTCGCCGAAATGCGCGAATCGCTCAAAATCGTCCGCCAGGCCACGGAAGGCATGCCCGAAGGGCGCATCAAGGCCAACGCGCCACACATCGTGCTTCCCGACCGCGAAAGCATGAAGACCTCCATCGAGGCGCTGATTTATCACTTCAAGATCGTGACGGAAGGTTTTCATCCGCCGGTAGGCGAGGTCTATCAGGCCATCGAATCGCCGCGCGGCGAGTTGGGCATCTACATGGTCAGCGACGGCTCGCCCAAACCGTTCCGCTGCCACGTGCGCGCGCCGTCGTTTGCTAACTTGCAGGCGCTTGCCAAGATGATCGAAGGCCGGCTGATTGCCGACGCGGTGGCCTGCATCGGCAGCATTGACGTGGTGCTGGGAGAAATCGACCGCTAGCCATGCTCATCGGCGAGTAGTTCGGAATTGAAACAATGCTGTCTGAAGGTTTGAAAGCAAAATTCGACAAGATTGTTGCCCGCTACCCGCTCAAGCGGTCGGCCATCGTGCCCCTGCTGCTGTTCGCGCAGGACGAAATTGGCTACGTTTCGGATGAAGCCATCGAAGAAATCGCCCGGCGCGTCAATGTCAGGCCCATCGAGGTCATTGAGGACATTTCCTATTACTCGATGCTTCACCGCGCCCCGATCGGCAAATACAATTTACAGGTGTGTACCAACGTTTCGTGTCTCCTGCGTGGAGGCGAACAGATTCTGGAATACTGCTCGAAGAAGCTGGGGATTGGGCACAAGCAGACAACGCCGGACGGAAAGTTTTCGCTCGAAGAAGTCGAGTGTCTGGGCGCCTGCTGCGGCGCACCGGCCATGCAGGTGAATTATGACTTCTACGAAGATTTGACCCCCCAAAAGATTGACGCGCTGGTCGAAAAGCTCAGCCGAAACGGCAGGGACTGAACTCGATGCCGGATTACAAAAACCCGATGGCGGGCAGCCCGCTGGAAGTAAAAGTCATCAGCAAGCGGTTCGGGATTCCGAACTCCGCAACGATCGACGTGTACCTCCAGCACGACGGCTACAAGGCGCTTCAGAAAGCCCTCGGCATGAAGCCGGAGGAAGTAATAAACGAAGTTAAAAACTCCGGCCTGCGCGGACGCGGCGGCGCCGGATTCAATGCGGGCATGAAGTGGAGCTTTGTTCCCAAGCAAGTGCCAAAGCCCAAATACGTGGTCTGCAACGCCGACGAGAGCGAGCCGGGCACGTGCAAGGACCGGCCTCTGATGGAGTACGACCCTCATCAGATGATTGAGGGCATTCTCATCGCGGGCTATTCCATCCAGTCGCAGCAAGGATTCATCTACATCCGCGGTGAGTACCGCTACTTGATGGATATCGTGGACCGCGCCATTGAAGAGGCTTATGCACGCGGCTACCTCGGGAAAAACATATTGGGCTCGGGCTTCAACTTTGATCTCTGCACGCACACCGGAGCGGGCGCCTACGAATGCGGCGAAGAAACCGCGCTCCTGAATTCGCTCGAAGGCCTGCGCGGGTATCCGCGCGTTAAGCCTCCCTTCCCCGCCGTCGTGGGCGTTTATGGCTGCCCAACCGTCGTGAATAACGTCGAGACGCTGTCAAACGTACCGCACATACTGCTGAACGGCGCGGACTGGTACGCCAAGCTCGGCTCGCCGAAAAACGGTGGGACGCGGCTTTTCTGCCTGAGCGGGCAAATCGCCCGTCCGGGCGTCTATGAGCTGCCCATGGGATTTCCGCTGCGCCGCATGATTGAAGAAGTGGGTGGCGGCTTGCGCGACGGCAAAAAGCTGAAGTGCGTTATCCCGGGGGGCTCTTCCTGCCCGGTGCTGACGGCGGATGAAGTCGACGTGCCGATGGATTTCGATTCGCTTGCCAAGGCCGGCTCGATGCTCGGCTCGGGCGGCGTGGTGGTGATTGACGAAGACACCTGCATGGTAAAAATGGCTTTGCGCATCGCGCGCTTTTACGCGCACGAGTCCTGCGGCTGGTGCGTCCCGTGCCGGGAGGGCACCGCATGGCTGCGGACACTGCTCACTCGATTCCACGCGAACGGCGGCGTCGAAGACGATGTGGACACCGCCCTCGACGTTTCGTTCAACATCCTGGGCAAGACGCTTTGTCCGCTGGGCGATGCCGCAGCGATGCCGATGATCAGCATTTTAAAAAAATACCGGCACGAGTTTGAAGAACATTTGAAGCTCGGCGCGTGCCCGTTTGAGAAAACCGCGATTCATGTCGGTTGAGGGAGCTTGCATAGTCTGGGAATTATGAATTATGAGTTATGAATTACAGATTCTGAAAGGAAGGTTCTCAATTTACATCGAGTCTCTGCCTTCCCCATTCATAACTCGTAATTCGTAATTCATAATTCAGATTTATTAATACGAAATCATGACCGAGACCGCTACAGCCAACTCGGTAAGCCTGACCATCGACGGCAAACCCGTCGCGGCTCCCGCCGGGGCGCTCCTCATTGAAGCGGCCAAGCAGGCGGGGATTGAAATCCCGTCGTTTTGTTATTACCCGGGTATGACGCTGCAGGGCGCTTGCCGCATGTGCGTCGTCTCCATCGAGAAGATGGGAAAGCTCCAGACCGCCTGCACGACGGCGGTCGCGAACGGCATGGTCGTCCACACCGAAACCGACGAAGTGACCAACGCCCGCAAAGCGATGCTCGAGTTTATTCTCACCAACCACCCGCTCGACTGCCCGGTGTGCGACAAGGGCGGCGAGTGCGAATTGCAGGACGCAGTTTTCCGCTACGGCGCCGCGGAAACCCGCTTCCTCGAAGCCAAGCAGCACGAGGAAGAGAAAAAGTTTTCAAATCTCGTCTACTACGACCGCCCGCGCTGCATCCTCTGCTACCGCTGCATCCGCGTGTGCGACGAGGGCATGGACGTCAACGCTTACGGCATCGGCTTTCGCGGCGCACACAGCGTCATCATCCCAAACAAAGGTGAACAGCTCGAGTGCGAGCAGTGCGGCATGTGTATTGACATTTGCCCGGTCGGCGCCCTGACCAGCGGGACCTACCGCTACAAGACTCGCCCGTGGGAGATGAATCACGTCGGAACGATCTGCAATCATTGCGGCGACGGCTGTAAGACCACGCTGGCCATTCGTAACAATCAGATCCTGCGCGCCAACAATCGCGACCATTCCGGAATCAACGGCGAATTCCTGTGCGTCAAGGGGCGCTTCGGCTGGGATTTTGTGAACAGCGACCAGCGGCTGACGGCGCCGCTCATGCGCCGCAACGGGAAGCTGGAATCCGGCACGTGGGAAGAAGCCCTGAGCGTCACCACTGCGCGGCTGAAGGAAATTACTGCCGCATCCGGCCCCGATTCGATTGCCATTCTCGGGTCGAACCACACGACAAACGAGGAGAACTATCTTTTCCAGCGCTTTGCGCGCACAGTCCTCGGCACGAACAACCTCGACCACCATCGCACGGCAGATTTCTCGTCCCTAGTCGCGGCGCTCTCCGCAGCTTCTGCCACGGACCGCTACGCAACCATGCAGGATGTTGGTGAGGCTTCGAGCCTGCTGCTCGTCGGAAGTGATCCCACCCACGAGCATCCTCTCCTCGCCTACCAGATTCGCCAGGCGGTGCGAAAACACGGCGCGCGCCTCTACGTCATCAACAGCAACGAAATCAAACTCTGCCGGCAGGCTAGCATTTTCGTAAAAACGGGCGAGGAGGCCGCGGCGGTGCGCGCGCTCGGCGCGGGCCAGCCCGATTCACCGGAAATGCGGGCTCTGAGTGAAAAGCTCAAGCAGGAAATAGACACCATCGTCATATTCGGCGATGCGATTTGCGGTGAGGTGGTCGGCGATTTGGTCCGCTGGGGCTTGCAGCTTCCGGGCGAGACCCGTTTCGTCGCACTGGGGGATTACGCGAATTCGCGCGGCGCGGCGGACATGGGCGTCTTGCCAGACACCCTGCCCGGCTACTTACCGACTGTGGACGATCGGTCGCGGGCACGATACGAAAACGCATGGGGCGCAAGACTCCCGGAGAAACCGGGACGAAACGCTCGCGCACTTTTTGCCGGGATCGAACAAGGTGAAATCAAAGCGCTTCTTGTTTTCGGTTCGAACCCTGTCAGAAGTTTCAGCCTCAAACCCGATGCCCTGCATAAGTTGGAATTTCTTTTCGTCTCGGAGCTTTTCCAGACCGAAACGGCTGCGCTTGCCGATATCGTCGTCCCGGCGGCGAGTTTTGCGGAGAAGTCCGGAACGGTGACGAACACTTGCGGGCAAGTCCAGGCGGTCAAAAGGACAATGCGCATGGCCGGAACGCGCAGCGATTTGGAGATTCTGGTGGCGCTCGCCGCTCAGTTCGGGGCGGCCTGGACGTATCGCTCGTCCGACGACGTGCTGCGCGAAATAATTGCCCATGTGCCTGGATACGCGATTCCGCTGCCTGCGCTGCTGGTGGGCGGCGCCGTAGCAACACGGCCGGAAGGAAATCCGCCGGCGCTCGAGCGGCCGGATTTGATTTTTTCATCGCGAGATTCGCTTTTCACTTCGGGAAGCCTCTCGCGGTTTAGCTGGGCGCTGAATTCGGTGGACGAAGCCAAGAAACCTCATGGGACCATTTTCTGACGCGCTTTTTCTGCTCCTGGTCGTGCTGGCCAAAGTGGCGGTCGTGCTGCTCGTATTGCTGACTGCCATCGCCTACATTGTGTGGCTGGAGCGGAAGGTCGTTGCGCACATCCAGTCGCGCTGGGGGCCTTGCCGTGTCGGCCCCTACGGGCTGTTGCAGCCGCTGGCCGACGGGCTGAAGTTTTTGTTCAAGGAGGACATCGTCCCGCTTGAAGTCAACCGCTTCGTTTACGGCTTGGCGCCCTTTCTTGCATTTACTCTGGCGCTGCTTTCGTTCGCGGTGATTCCCTTTGGCGAAGGCTTTACGTTTCGTGGGCATGCGATCCAGTTCGAGATTGCCGACCTGAATATCGGCTTGCTCTTTATTTTCGCGGCGACCTCGCTCGGCGTTTACTCCATCGCCCTGGCGGGATGGTCATCGAACAGCAAGTATCCGCTGTTTGGAGGGTTGCGCTCTTCCGCCCAAATGATCAGTTACGAGCTTGCGCTCGGCCTCGCCGTGGTCGGCACGCTGATGATCTCCGGCAGCCTGAGCTTGCGCGACATCGTCAACGCTCAAAGCGGCACGTGGCATCTTGCCGGCAGCAACACTTTTCTTCCTCACTGGAACGTGTTCGTTCAGCCCGTCGGATTCCTGGTCTATTTCATCGCCGCGATCGCCGAAACTAACCGCATCCCCTTCGATCTGCCCGAGGGCGAGACGGAGCTCGTCGGCGGCTACCACACCGAGTACAGCAGTTTCAAGTTTGCCATGTTCTTCATGGCGGAGTACGCCAACATGGTGACGGTCTCGTGCATCGCGACACTGCTCTTTTTCGGCGGATGGCACGGGCCGCTTTTCGGGCCGGATTTGCTGCGCGTGCTGCTGCCGGTGTTCTGGTTCGCCCTCAAAGTATTTTGCTTCCTGTTTTTCTACATTTGGATGCGCGGCACGCTTCCGCGCTTCCGCTATGACCAGCTCATGGCCTTCGGCTGGAAATTCCTGTTGCCCGTAGCTCTGTTGAATATCCTGGCGACAAGTTTCGTCGTGGCCTGGATGAGCGCTTAACTTATGGTGCCCGTGTTCTACATCTTCGCGGTCTTGACGATTGTGGCGGCGCTCGGCGTCATCCTGCAGCGCACACCCGTCTTTAGCGCCTTGTCACTGATCGTGGTGCTCTGCTCGCTCGCCGTGCTTTACGTCACACTCGATGCGGTGTTCCTGGCGGCCATCCAGGTGATCGTTTACGCGGGCGCCATCATGGTTCTGTTCGTTCTGGTCATCATGGTGCTCAACGCCCGGAGCGAAGTTCACACGGAAGGAAGCCGCCTGGCGCGCTGGCTGGGAGCGCCTTTGCTCGCGGCTTTGCTTCTCGAAATCCTGTTCCTGGCCTGGAAACCGGTTTCGTCGGGTGCGCCCGCGGCGGCCGCTTCGCTCGACGCCGGCCCGGCGGCAATCGGCGCGCTGCTGTTTCGAAATTATGTGCTGCCGTTTGAAGTCACGTCGATCCTGATTCTGGTGGCGATTATGGGCGCGGTGGTTCTGGCAAAAAAGCAGCTCTGAGGATATGGCCATGGTTCCCTTGTCTCATTACATCGCCTTGAGCGTCATTCTGTTCGTGGTAGGCGCGGCGGGATTCGTCTTCCGCCGAAACGTCATCACCATCTTCATGTGCATTGAGCTCATGCTCAACGCGGTAAACCTGGCGTTCGTGGCGTTCTCGCGCGCCCGGGGAAATCTCGACGGCCAGCTTTTCGTCTTTTTCGTCATCGTCGTCGCTGCGGCGGAAGCGGCCGTCGGCCTCGCGCTGATCATTGCGCTCTATCGCAACCGCGAGTCACTGGGGGTAGACGATTTGAATTCGATGAAGTTGTAGTCCTGGGCTGGCGTGTGGGCCGGCTTCGTCCTGACAATCATGGAAATTCTGCTCCTGCTCATGCTCATTCTGCCCCTCGCCGGGGCGGCGCTCAACGGCATCTTCGGCCGCCGCTTCTCGCAGGCTGCCGTTTCTGCCATCGGTTGCGGCGCGTCCGGGCTCGCCATGATTTTCGCGCTGGCGAGCGCCTGGACGTTCTCCCATCCCGAGACCGGGGTTTTCGAGCACTCTTACTTCACCTGGATTCAGGCGGGAAATTTTACCTCGGACTTCGCCCTTTATTACGACCGCCTGACGCTGGTGATGACTTCGACCGTCACCGTGGTCGCCTTCCTGATTCACCTTTATTCGCGCGGATACATGGAGCACGAGGGCGGTTATTACCGCTTCTTCGCCTTCTTGAATCTCTTCCTCTTCATGATGCTGACGCTGGTGACGGCCGGTAACTATCCGCTGATGTTCGTTGGCTGGGAGGGCGTGGGGCTTTGTTCCTACCTGCTCATCGGGTTTTACTTCCCGAAGAAGTCGGCTTCCGACGCGGGCAAAAAAGCATTTGTCGTCACGCGAATCGGCGACGTGGGCTTTACCCTGGCCGTCGCGCTGATTTTCTGGACCTTCGGCACGGTTGACTTCACCGAGATCTTCAACCGCGTCGCAGACCTTCCCGCAGGCCACCTGCAGGGCACGCTCACCGCCATCGGGCTGCTGTTGTTTCTCGGCGCGGCGGGCAAGTCCGCCCAGCTTCCCCTCTACGTCTGGCTGCCCGACGCCATGGAAGGCCCGACTCCCGTCAGCGCCCTGATTCACGCTGCGACGATGGTCACAGCGGGCGTTTATCTCGTCGCCCGTTCGAGCGTCATCTTTGCGCGCGCGCCCCAGGCGCTTGAAGTCGTCGCCATCGTCGGCTGCTGCACGGCTTTTTACGCCGCCACCATCGCACTGGTCCAAAACGACCTCAAACGGATGCTGGCGTATTCGACCATCAGCCAGCTCGGCTACATGTTTCTGGGATGCGGCGCGGGCGTGTTTGCCGCCGGAATTTTCCACTTGATGACGCACGCCTGCTTCAAAGCACTTCTGTTCCTCTGCGCCGGAAGTGTGATGCACGCTCTCTCCGGCGAGCTCGACATGCGAAAAATGGGTGGGCTGCGGCACAAAATGCCGACGACCTATTGGACTTTCCTCATCGGCACCCTCGCCATCAGCGGGGTGCCGTTCCTGGCGGGCTTCTTCAGCAAGGACGAAATCCTGGCGGGCGCCTACGAAGGTCCTCTGGGACGCCCGTGGCTCTACTGGCTCGCCACACTCACCGCCGGACTGACGGCGCTCTACATGTTCCGAGCGCTCATCATGACTTTTCACGGCGAGTCTCGCCTGAGTCCCGAAGTCGAACATCACGCCCACGAGAGCGGCAGCAAAATGACCGTGCCGCTCATGATCCTGGCTTTCTTTTCCGTCGTCGCCGGCTACGTGAGCTGGCCGAAGGCGTGGGCGGGCAGCGAACAGTTTGACCGGTATCTCGCGCCGGTTTTCGGCCGGTCGGAGCAGATCCTGACGGTCGAGGCTGCGCATCACGCCGAAGGCCTGAGTGCCGGAGCTCTATTGGTCTTTTCAATTTTCGCAGCCGGCATCGGGATTTCTCTCTCGCTCTGGTTTTATTTGAAATCCACCCAAATCCCCGGGCAAATTGCCGAGCGCTTCGGCGGCATTTACCGGGTGCTTGTGCGGAAATACTACGTGGACGAAATTTACGACTGGCTGATCGTTCGTCCGTTGCGCAGCGGCTCGGAAAAAATCTTGTGGCAAGTTATAGATGCCGGAGCAATTGACGACATCGGGGTCAACGGCACCGCACGCGCGACTGCCGCCGCCGGCAACATTCTGCGGCGAATCCAGTCGGGCAATCTGAGGAGCTACGCCGCCTGGGTTTTGCTGGGGGCCGTGCTCTGGCTGGGGTTCATAATTTTCAGCCGTTAATCGGACACAAACTTCGGACCAACAATGTCCTGGCTTGTTCAACACGCGCTCACCGTCCTTACGTTCCTGCCGCTGGCCGGGGCGCTTTTGATTGTCTTTCTTCCCCGCGAAAACCAACGCGCCATCCGGTGGGCAGCGCTGCTTTTTTCCCTTGTGGAATTTGTCCTGGCCGTCGCGGTGTTTATGGCGTTTCGAGCAATCCGGCCGGGGATGCAGTTTGAAGAATTCCACGCCTGGATCAATTCCCCGCCCATCAATTACCACCTTGGGATGGACGGGCTGAGTCTCCTGCTGGTTCTTCTGACCGCCTTCCTCACGCCCTTCGGCATTCTCGTCTCCTGGACCAGCATCACGACGCGCGCCAAAGAGTTTTTCCTTTTTCTCCTGGCGCTCGAAACGGGCATGGTCGGCGTATTCGTCGCGCTCGATCTCTTTCTGTTTTTCCTCTTCTGGGAAGCCATGCTCATTCCCATGTATTTCCTGATCGGCGTGTGGGGCCACGAGCGGCGCGTTTATGCCGCGGTCAAGTTCATCCTCTACACGATGGCCGGTTCGGCGCTGATGCTGGTCGGAATTCTTTATCTCTACAACTTCACGGGCACGTTTGATCTCCCGGAGATCCTCGATAGAATTTCGACGACCATGCCGCTCGAGCCTCGCGCCGAGGCGTGGCTTTTCCTCGCCTTCTTCCTGGCCTTCGCGATCAAAGTGCCGATGTTCCCGCTGCACACCTGGCTCCCCGACGCGCACGTGGAGGCGCCGACCGCGGGCTCCGTCATCCTTGCCGGCGTGCTGCTGAAGATGGGCACCTACGGCATGCTGCGATTCTGCCTGCCCCTCTTCCCTCACGCCTCGCTCGACTTTGCGCCCATCGCGAGCACCCTGGCCATCGTGGGCATACTTTACGGATCGCTCGTCGCCATGGTGCAGCCCGACCTGAAAAAGCTTGTCGCGTATTCCTCCGTCGCCCACCTGGGGTTTGTCGTGCTCGGCATCTTCGCCTTCAACACCAGCGGCGTTCAAGGCGCGATCTACCAGATGTGCAGCCACGGCGTTTCGACCGGAGCGCTGTTCATCCTGGTCGGCATGCTCTACGAGCGCCGTCACACGCGCCTGATCAAAGATTTCGGCGGCCTCGCGACTTCCATCCCGGTCTTCAGCACATTTTTTGTGATCGTCACGCTTTCATCGCTGGGCCTGCCGATGCTCAACGGATTTGTCGGCGAATTCCTGATCATCGTCGGCGCTTTCGGCCGCTCTCATGTTTACGGCGTGCTCGCGGCTATAGGAGTGGTGCTTGCCGCCGTTTATCTGCTGTGGATGGTCCAGCGCGTCTTTTACGGTGAGGTTACTAACGACAAGAATCGCCTTCTGTCGGACTGCAACGCGCGCGAAAAGCTCATGCTGACCGTTGTGGTGCTCGTTATTTTGTGGATGGGAATCTATCCGCAGACTTTCCTGCGGAAGCTCGATGCGACCACCTCCGCAATTCTCCAGCGCGTCGAACCGAGTACGTTCACACTTAAAGCGCCCTGGGGCCAGCCGGGACCGAAACGATGAACGTTCTTCAAACCGCTGACGTGATGCGCATTCTCCCGGAGGTGATTCTCGCCGGGTTTGCCATCGTCATCATGGTCGTCGAGCCGATGGTCCCGCCGGCGCGCAAGCGAGCGCTTGGCTGGGTGGGTCTCGCCGGCGTTATTGCCGCTGGGTGGGCGCTCGTTGGGGGCTCGATGACCACGGGCCTGGCTTTCGGCCACAGCATTTTGGCCGACGGCTTCAGCTCATTTTTTATCCTCATTTTTCTTTTGATCGCCGGCTTGGTCCTCCTCGGATCCATGGATTATCTCGAGCGCGACAACGTGCAGCACGGCGAGTTTTACGCTCTGATCCTTTTCGCCACCGTCGGCATGTGTTTCATGGTGGCGTCCGCCGACCTCATCATGATCTTCATCGGCCTGGAGATTTCGTCCCTTTCTTCCTACGTCCTGGCCGGATTCAAGCGTCACGACCCGCGCTCCAACGAGTCGGCCATGAAGTATTTCCTGCTGGGATCGTTCGCGACCGCTTTTTTCCTTTACGGCATCGCCTTCGTTTACGGCTTGACGGGAACTACCAACCTGCTCGATGTAAGCGCGGCCCTGGCCGAACCAAGCTCGTGGAATTCCTCGGCGCGCCTCGCCCTGGTTCTCATGTTTGTCGGCCTGGCGTTCAAAGTGTCCACCGTTCCCTTTCAGGTCTGGACGCCGGATGTCTACCAGGGTGCGCCTGCGCCGGTCACGGCGTTTCTCTCGACTGGCCCCAAGGCCGCCGCCTTCGCCGTCCTGGTACGCATCTTCCTGGGCGCCGCGGGAGCAGCAGGCCCCGTGGCGTTCTGGCTTATCTGGATTTCGGCCGTCCTCACCATGTCGGTCGGGAATCTCGCCGCGCTGCTGCAAACGAATGTCAAGCGCATGCTTGCCTATTCCGCCATTGCGCACGCAGGATATGTCTTGGTAGGTCTTGCCGCAGCCATCGAAACGGGGAATTCCGAAGGGGCGGGCGCGGTGCTCTTCTATCTCGCCGCCTACGCTTTGATGAACGTCGGAGCGTTTCTGCTCATCGCCCACCTGGCCGGCGCGGGGGAGCGTCGGACGGAACTCGCGGATTTCACCGGTCTGGGGCGCGAGTGCCCGGGGGTTGCAGCCTGTCTGACGGTATTCATGCTCTCGCTCGCGGGTATTCCTGCAACTGCCGGCTTTTTCGCCAAGTTCTACGTCTTCCGCGCCGCTATGCACGCGGGCCTGACGGGACTTACCATCATCGCCGTCCTGAACGGCGTCGTGTCCGTTTACTATTACCTGGGCCTTGTCGTGACCATGTACATGCGCGAAGGAGAGCCGCAAGCGGTCGGGTCGAGGATGCCCTTCGCGCTTTACCTGGCGCTTGCCGCCAGCGCGTTTGCGATTTTCTACCTGGGCCTTTATCCCAATCACTTTCTGTTGCTCGCCAACTTGTCGTCGCGACCCCTGCCGTGACCCGAAACTCGAAAATCGAAACTGGAAAATCGTGGGCGGGGCCGAGTTTCGATTTTCGAATTTCGAGTTTCGCCCATTAGCGAAATTCCACAACCGTGCGACCCAGGATTTCTCCCCGGCGCATTCGATCAAAAACGCCGTTGATGTCTTCCAACCGGCAGGATTCGACCACTGACTTGATCTTCCCCGCAGCGGCGAGAGCCAGCACTTCGCGCAAGTCCTGGCGTGAGCCCACCGCGGAGGTCAGGATGCGAATGCCCTTGGCCACGCTTCCCAGGATCGGCAGCGTAAAATTTCCTTGCGGAAGGCCGACCAGCACCAGCGTTCCGCCACGGCGCAGCGCTTCAAAGCCCTGCGCGATGGTTTCCGGATTGGGCGCAAGATTCACGACAACGTGCGCGCCACCCAGCGCCTTGATTGCCTTTCCGGGCTCGATGCGCGCGGCATCTACGACGTCATCGGCGCCGAGGCGGCGCGCCAGCTCGAGTTTTTCCGGCGCGATGTCCACCGCCACGACGCGCGTGCCCATCGCCTTCGCGATCTGAACGCCGTAGTGGCCGAGGCCGCCCACGCCCCACACCGCCACCGTATCGCCCACGCGAGCGCCGGAGATTTTGAGCGCGCGATAAGGCGTCAGGCCCGCGCAGTAAATCGGAGCGGCTTCCGCAAAACTCAATTCCGCGGGTGTCGAAACGGAGTGCGAGGCCGGAGCTTTGACATACTCGGCGAAGCCGCCGTCCACCATGAAGCCCGTCACCGTAATCGTCGGGCACAGCGCTTCGCGATCGCTCGTGCAGAACTCGCACGCGCCGCAGGTGTGATAAATCCACGGGATGCCTGCGCGGTCGCCGGCTTTGAAATTTGTCACACCTTCTCCGACTTTTTCGACGACGCCCACCGCTTCGTGCCCCATGACCAGAGGCAGCTTGGACAATCGCCACTCTCCCACCGCAAGGTGCAGGTCGGTATGGCACACTCCGCAGGCCTTGACGCAAATCAAAATTTCGCCCGGCCCAGCCACAGGATCGGGAACTTCTTCGACCACCAGCGGCGCGCCCGGCTTGTGGAGGACGGCAGCTTTCATGGAGTCCGGTCTCCCCTTTCGCGTGTTCCATCATATCGCCAAGCTTCGCGGAATCCAGCAGG
>CAYZVR010000035.1:0-15012 GCA_964481715.1 uncultured Acidobacteriota bacterium
CCCGGACTGTTTGCGCGCAGCTCTGCACGCACCGGGCGGTGGCGGTCAATCCAATAAGCCCACGGAACAAGCAGCCAGGAGGCAAGGGCGCCGATGGCGAGCGCGCGAGGGTTCGGCGGCGGAGGGGCGAAGATATTCACTACATAAATAACCGTCAGCAGGGCGATAAATGACCAGAAGGCATAAATGCCGGTCTGGTCGCGGGCTCGTGTCGCTTTCACATAGATGACAATGCCGATGGCGAACATGGCGCTTTCAACCAGCACTGTTGCTGCGACAGAATTCCAAAGTCCCAAACCGATGAGCGGGCCGCCGCCGGGATAGAGAGGCATGTCGGGCCGGTGCGAAATCGCATCCAGCACCCAGTGGCTGAGAACGCACACCCAAATCCAGAATGCGCCGCGCGAATCCTTCCTCAACACGTAATAGACACCCGAAAAAACGAAAGCCCATCCGATGTCCGCCAGCAGGCTGTGCGAAATCGGATAACTCACGAAATCGAGCGGGGTGACGGCCGTTGTGCCCGGCACGATGGCGACTCTTTCAAGGCCCAGCAGCAGGAAGATGGGCCACAGCAGGTCCGCGAGCTGCACGGCGGCGAGGTAGGTTCCGAGAGACGGTTTACGTGCGGCGCCTTTGGCCGCAAGGCCCACGGCAAAATGGCCGATGAACATGAGTGCCGGCCTTTCTAATTCAAAATTTCATGTTCACACGGCTTTCCAAGGTTTGCAAGAAAGGGCGCGGCGCAGAAATGAGAAACCGATGATGCGTGAGTGAATGCGCGGAGCCTAGTCGCGCATTCGTCGCGGGCCGCTCACAAAAGGATTTGCCCGCTCGTAGAAGCGCAGCACGCGCTGCGCTTCGTGAGTGATGCCGATGCGAACTGAGGTGCCCACGGCGCTCGGACGCTGTGATGTTCGGCCAATCCACAGCGGTCCGCCCGAGCAAAGGTCCGCGCCGTCCTGGCGCGGGCCAATCCGCATGGCCACGGTGAGACGACCCGGGCCTCTCGAGAGATCCAGTAATCGCTTCGTCCGTCGGCGACGTTCCATCAGTTCGATCCCTTCCAGCGGTTCGAGCGCGCGCACCAGGACTCCCGCGCCGACTCCCGAGCGCTCGCTTGAAACGTTGAACAAGAACGACGTTCCGTAAATGAAGTAAACGTAGGCATGCCCGCGTTCGAGAAAAAGCGAGCGGTTGCGAGGGGTCTCGCCAATGAAGGCGTGTCCGGCGCGGTCGCCAATCACGTAGGCTTCGGTTTCGACAATGCGCCCGCTGGTTATGCCCTCGGGGCGATCGTGAACCAGGACTTTGCCGATGAGAAACCGCGCCAGCTTTTCCGTGTCGGCGGGCAATTCGCGGCGATGAAGCCGCCGGACATGAGGTTTGTTCATGGCGTGAAGCGGGCGCGCAGAACTCGCGTCCGTCGGAGGGCGTTCGAGATCGTCAACAGCATCAAAGATTCTCACACTCGGCAAAATTATTGCGCGGTGTCGAGCGGGTGCTCGGATTTTTCGTAAAACTCTTTCTGGAGTTTCAGGCTTTCGTCATCCGCCTTGACCGCACCGAGCGCGGCGACAATTTCATCTATCGCCGTCTTCTCGTCAAACTCGCCCAGTTCTTTGGTGGCCAGCGCTCCGTCGCCCGCGTAGTGATTGGGGAAACGCGCGTACCACCAGATGGCGGTGTAAAGCCCTTGTGGAAGACTCAGGCGGTGGAGGTCAGCGCCCGATTGCGAAGGCGCGCGGTCGAGGTGAACGAGGTCGGGCCGCGAGACCATGAGGTGCGCCGTTTCGCTTTCACCGGCGTGCATGTCAATTTTGTCTTTGAGCGGCGGCCGGCCCGCCACGTCGAGGCTCGAGCGAAAAACGTAGACCACGTAATCGTGCGGGCTGGCAAGCTGCGCCTGCGCGAAAAACGGCAGCAGGCTGGTGTTGCCGCCGTGGCCGTTCACAATCACGATTTTCTTGCAGCCGTTGCGGCCCATTTCGTCGGTGGTTTCCTGCAACAGTTCCATCTGCATTTCGGCGCTGTAGGCCACGGTGCCCGGCTGGTGCTTGGCCTCGAAAATCTGGCCAAAATAGTAGGCGGGAAAAATCACGGCGTATTCCTTTTCGGCGGCGTGCGTCGAGATGTAGCGGACGTTAATCAGGTCCGAGCCGATGGGAAGCTGCGGGCCGTGCTTTTCGAGAATGCCGAAAGGCAGAACGCAGACGCCTTGCGACTTCTCAATCGCTTTGATGAAGTCGGGCCCGGTCAGCTCTTCCCAGTGTACGGAAAGCGTCTGGGCGCGAGCCGCCGTCGCCGCGAAGGTAACGAGGGCAATCGTAATCGCAACGCGGGATTTGATGGACATGATGTGTACTTGACCTCCCGGATGGGAATTGAAGCAGGAAGTGTAACGCAAACCGGCTGGGGTTGCGTGAACTTGTTGAAGCTGGCATTGCCCGCCGCCATTCTGCGATCCTGCTTGTTTCAGTGAAGTAAATGTGGAGAATGGTGAACCGCTGGCCGCATCCCGCTCCCCGAGAGGCAGGCGCTCAACCTTCTCCTCAAAGTGAAACCGACTGCCGATATGCCCCGGCAGGGGGCAGACCCGTCGAAGCCGGAGGGCAAACGGAAGCGGTAGAAATAATCATGCCTGTCACTCGCTGGTTGGGGTAATCTTAAACAGCTATCAAGTGCTATACAGATTGATTGCGTACGCCGCGATTATCGGCTTTTTCTGGTGGCTCTGGCATCCCTTGGGGGCTGCACTTGCGATCCTCACGACGAGTCAATTTCGCCAGCCAATAGTGCGTAATGCTGCCTTCTGGAACACAACAAAGATTCTAGCTATTGGCGTGGTCTGGGGAACTTCGATGGCGATTGTCGTTCACGAGATTTCTAGCTTTTCCATTGTCTCGCACTTGGGACAAGCGATGCTTTATTTGGAGGGACTGGTCGCAGTTGCGCATGTAGGCTTTATGCCGAGCGCATATGATCTGTACGACAAGGCTGGTCAGACGGCGATGGTAGGAAGCGTCTGTTACGTGGTCTCAGTGATAACTTTGCTGGCCGTTCGCGGCTTTGTACATGCTTGATGCAATGAGGAAAGGGGTAACGCGATGGGCGTAGAAGACAAATTCAACATCAATCTGAATCAAAATCTTTGGGGATTGGTGATCGCGTATTCTAGCTTGGGAGCCGCAGAATACTTTCACCTTTCCTGCCTATTCTGGATGTCTGTTGTTGTCTCAGCTGGGTTGAGCTTGTCAGCACTGGCTACATTCGCTTCCTACACCGTCAATTATTGCAAACGAAAGCTCTAACACATGAACAGCCCTATCCACATTGCTTTGTCAAGTGCATAACTCCGGGCAGCGAGTGGCGCGACTATCGAACCTGCGGATAGAGGACGGAATAGTGGAGCCCCGGGTGCCGCGCACCGTACCGGGAAGGAATGTCCTGTGTCCAGTCGCTCGGGAGGGTCAGTGAAAAGAGGAGCAGCGCCGCCAGAATAATTCTTCGGGCCCAAAGATTCGCGGCCGGAGACGACGCTGCGGCTGGCATCGGCGGAGAAGTCTCGCCGGATTTCGCCCTGCGCGGCAGCCAGACGAACAGGAAAGCTCCCACCAGCGACATCAGGATATTGAAGTTTTGTCCCGTGGCAATCCCCAGCAAGGTCGTCGGATACTCGCGGAAGATGTCCACAAAGATGCGCAGGAATCCGTACCAGAAAATAAAATGCGCCGTGACGATTCCCGTAACCGGCCGGCGCTTTCGCACCGCGAGGATGAGCGGAATCAGCAGGAAATTTTTCAGGCCGTCGTAGAGGACCACCGGGTGGCGGAACCCCACCGCGTCGGGAAACTTCACCGCCCACCAAACGTCCGTGACGCGTCCCACAATCTGCCCGTCAATGAAATTTCCGATTCGGCCCGTCCCCATCAGAAAGGCTCCGGGAACGGCCAGCTCATCGGCAAGAACAAAAAAGGGCCGGCGCGAAATGCGCGAAAACAGGAAGATCGCCAGGATTCCCCCGAGCAGCACGCCGTGGGTGGACATTCCGCCCAGCCAGGCCGCGGGGACTTGCGTGAGGTGGGATCGGTAGTAGGGCCACTCGTAGAAGACGACTTCGACGAAACGCCCGCCGACGAGCACTCCGAGGGCGATCAGGATGGTGAAGTCGTACACCTGCGCCTCGCTGAAGCCCAGCCTCGTGCGCGCTCTGCGCAGCCACAAGTAGGTCTCGATAAATCCCAGCGTGTACCCCAGGCCGTACCAAAACAGGTACACACCTCCCACTTCCGCGAAAATGGGATCGATTTGGTGAACGAATCCGCCCGACATCGCGAGTGTCGCCGCCTTTCGGCAGAGCCTATCACAACTGGATTACTGGTTGAATTATATCGAGGCGGGTTGACGTACTCGTAGCGCCGGTCGGCCTGCCCGACGCAGGCGGACTGGCGGGCATGTGCCGTCCGTCAGCTGACGGACGGCGCTACGTCTGTAAACCTGTTTGATAACCACTACACTAGCGCGGCTATTTGCGCTCGATGATTGCCCGGTATTTCACCCTTACAAACGCCAGGAGCCGGCGCGCCGAGTGGAAATGGCGGGCGAGCAGCACCAGTCCTGGAATCAGGAATATCCATCCCGGCATGACGGGCAGCACGAGGCCGACGAGCCCAATCACGACCAAGCTGAAACCCGCCACCACTTCCAAATGCGCCCGCATCGAGGGCTCCTCGTCCTCAGCCGTCCTCACGCTTCACAAGCGCATTATAGGCTTTGGCCGGCCGGCGATCCCGGCGCCGGCCGCGACCCGGCTTCTCGAGCTGCCGGTGGATCAATATAGCGTGTCTTATGTTTGTTGCCTGCGAAGAGTTCTGAGGTGACCGAAACCCACCAGCTTGTGACCCTGCTCGTCCCAGAGTCGGAAGGTGAATGACTTGAAGCTCGAAAACAGCGTGATGGGCGGGACGTTTTGGAAAAGCGGCTCCGCTTTGTGGCATTTTTCCAAATAGTAATTAGGAATCCGCGGGCTGAGATGATGGATGTGATGGAACCCGATATTGCCCGAAAACCATTGCAAGACTTTGGGCAGTTTGTAGAACGAACTGCCTACGAGCGCCGCCGTGGTGTAGTCCCAATGGCCGTGGCGCTGCCAGTAGACTCCTTCGAATTGGTGCTGCACGTAAAACAACCACACCCCGGCGGAGCCGGACACGGCCATGACCGCCAACTGGAGAACCAAATATTCCTTGAGGCCGATCACCCAACCCATCGCTGCGCCCATTCCCAAGATCCCGAGGTTCGTCCAATACACCGAGTGACGCTCGCGCTTGCTGGCTTCCTTGGGGGCAAACCGAAACTGAACCACGAACAAGAACAGCGGCGCAATCACGAACAACACCGCGGGGTTGCGCACCAGCCGATACGCGAGCCGCTTCCACCGGGACGCCTTGAGATATTCCTCGACCGTCAGCGTCCACACATCGCCATAGCCGCGCCGGTCCAGATCGCCTGAAGCCGCGTGGTGGATGGCATGCTTCCATCGCCAAAGGTAATACGGCGTATAGGTCAGCACGCCGGTGATGTACCCCCAAACGTCATTGGTTTTCTGGGACTTGAAAAACGAGCCGTGGCCGCAGTCGTGGTGAATGATAAACACTCGGACCAGAAGTCCTGACGCCAGGATCATGAGCGGCAGTGTAATCCAATAGGAAACCTCGAGGCTCCGGACCATCAGGTACCACAGCACCGCATAAGGAACGAGCGTGTCCACGAGCTGCCAGACAGCGCGCCACCAAGAGGGCTGCTGATATCGGGCCACGATCTCCTTCCATGCCGGGGCGCTTGCCTGGCTTTTGCCCAGAACACAAACCGAATCATCACTCATATCTCACGCGCTCTTTTCTGCGGAATCACCCGACAGTTGACGGGCGGGAAAACCAACCCTCCGAGCGCGAGGGTACGCCGGCTCGCGCAGCAGTCAAACCTTTCGGCCTGGGATTGCAACCAATTGGTGTCAAACGGAAATTCCGAATTGAGGCCTGT
Organism: uncultured Acidobacteriota bacterium; assembly: GCA_964481715.1. GTDB lineage: Bacteria > Acidobacteriota > Terriglobia > UBA7540 > UBA7540 > JAHEKS01. Next base: position 6,043 of record CAYZVR010000035.1, read on the forward strand.
CTGACGGGAAGAGCATACACCGGATGCTTCGAAGATTCAAACTCAGAACAAGCGTAGCGCATCTACACCCATTACCAACCTAGCCGCTCGATCCCTTTGATCAGGTCGAAGTGCCGGTCGCGGCTGAGAAGGGGAAGACTGTATTGGCGGCAGAGGGCGCCAATCCAGGTGTCGTTGGATGGAATCGGAGTTCCGGCCCGTTTGAGCTGGCTGCGAAGGGATGCGTACCAGGAGGCCGTGTCTTCATCAACGTCAAGGACACGAGAAGCTGCGACCATTTCATCGAGCCAATGTTCGTATTCTCGCCGGTGGCGCGACTGGGCGATTCCGAAACGGTATTCGCCCAAGACGATGACCGGGATCTCGACTTCGGCCGAGCGCAGGAATTTCTTGGTTGCCCCGGAATCTCCTTCGGCAATGGCCGTGAGGGCGTTGGTGTCGAGGATCACGCCCATTCCTCGGCTTCGATTTTCTCGAATTCCTGCTCAATCAGGGAATTGATCCGGGTGGTTTCCTTGCCGAGATGCCGCAGCTTTCCGGCAAGTTTCATCCTGACTTTCGAGCGGGCCGGAGGTTTCGCCTCCAACTTTTCGGCCACCGCGTCGCTCACAAATTGTCGCAGCGGGATGCGGCTTTCAGCGGCCTTCGCCTTGGCACGGCGGAAAATCGGGTCGGGAATTTCGAGCGTTGTTTTCATGGCCTCATGCTCCCATATTTATGGGAGAGAGTCAACGAGGAGGGGGGCGACACTCCGCCAGAATACAAGACGCTGTAGCGCCGGTCCCGCAGGGCGGGACCGGCGATCTTCTCGACGGCGATGGAGACCCGTCGGCCCGCCTGCGTCGGGCAGGCTGACGGACCGCGGCGTTCGCGGCTTGCCCGCGTTTCCGCTGTCATTCCCGCGAAAGGTCGTCACCCCCGCGAAGGCGGGGGCGGGAATCCACTGGACTGGACCCCCGCTTTCGCGGGGGTGACGGACCGAATGTTTCTCGGCGCAGCAAGCGTCGCGCCTACGCCTCCGCTTTGCGGCCCGATCCGAGTCGGGCTATCGAGCCCCGAAAGCGGGCCTCACCGACGGCGACGGTATCTTTGAATTGGCCTGCACTAACGATATAATGCGGAAGGGAGACTAGCCAATGATGAAGGGTGTTCAGTACGTTGTGGATGAAGGCGGAGAGCCGACTGCCGTCGTCATTGACCTCAAGGCAAACTCGGAGCTATGGGAGGATTTCCACGACCGCGCTCTGGCTGAGTCGCGCCGAGACGAGCCTCGTGAATCTTTCGAGTCTGTGAAGGCGAGGTTGGTGAAACGGCGGCGTTCTGGTGCCTGACTACACGGTCGTCTTCACTCGCTCAGCCCGCAAGGAACTGGAACGCCTTCCCCAAGCACCTGCGAACCGGGTCATTTCGGCCATTGACCGGCTCAGTGCTGAGCCTCGGCCAGTTGGCGTGCGGAAGCTCCAAGGGGCCGAAGACCTTTGGCGCGTTCGCGTGGGTGAATATCGGGTCATCTACGCTATTGATGATACAAACCGCTCCGTGGACGTTCGGGTCGTCCGACACCGCAAGGATGCCTACCGCTAGCCAGCGCCTCCGATTTGCGGCCCGATCCGAATCGGGCTCTCGGAGCCCCGAAATCGGGCCTCACCGGCGGGTTGATGATTCCTAATAAGTCTCTCCGCGACATCGCAGACATCGAAAACCGATGTCTGCGCCACCCGCGGAAGTTCGCAGACGGTGAACATGTGACACAGGTGGATATTATCACCGAATGGCCGAAGACCCCACGACACAAAAAGCGTGTCCTGGCTACCCGCTGTAGCGCCCGTCAACTGACGGGCGACGCGGCCCTAGCGGCGGTTTGCCCAGCCCCACAATTCGCTCCGCGACACCGCAGACATTGAATGCTGATGTCCGACGCCTTAGATGCGCCACCCGGCCGCCCACTTTTGACAGCTTGACACTATCCTTCCCTATCAATAGGATGGCACTACCGTGAGCGGGAGCCTATTCGAGTCATCTGTGTCACCGCATGGCGATCAGATGCCGGAACGGGCTGGCGGTTGCGGTTTTTCCCCTCTTCGCGGAGACTGGTTGGCCGACCAGGATTGCTTTTAGCCAGAGCCGCTTGAAGGGGGTGTTTGGCAGCCCAGGATTTATCGATGAAAGTGAAGCGAATCGCGGAGTTGGACCTATCGCGTGCGAGTGTTTCAACTCTTCTAGATCTTCCCCCGCCTGAGTCCCTCAAACTCGCGGGAACACCAAAAGAGAATGTTGCCGCGCTCGACAACCTATTCTCCATCTGGCAGCAGGTTGCGATCGAGAAAGCTGAGATTCCTCTTGAGAAATTTGAGTGGACCTGCTCGCAGGGACACCGGCACCACGTCGAGGGCGAAGACCTGCGCGGGCGGCTCTTGCTTTCAGTGGCCGGTTACTTCGACTTCCTAGTTGCGCGCTTTCTAGCCGAGCCAACTCGCGACAGCTGGCCATTTCCGAGGGGGCTTCGCATCGCAGCCTTCAGGCAGTTCATTCCGGAAAAGACAAGCATCGACCAGAATATCCGTCTATACAGGTTTCGAGTTTTTGCGTGCGACTATTTTTTCTCCTTATTCGGACTTTGCTTTACGTCGCTTTTGCGCGGGCCGTCAATCCTCAAACCGCTTAGTGCCAATTTCGAAGCTTTTGCACACAAGAGCATTAGCGATTTATTTATGGCATTCTCGCAGGTTATAGGAGACTACGAAAAGATCGCCGCCAACCGCCTGACGGTGAGCGTCCTTGACTTCGCAAAGCGTGTGTATTCAGACGCTCCCAACTTGGACTCGGTACACCGGTTTGGCCCGTTCTCGATGATACGTCTCGATGAGCTTGTTCCCCTCGCGAAGCGCGACGCCTCGGTTCAGCGGCGATACGGCGCGAAGAACGTGGAGCGCGTGTTCGAAAACCAGCTGGCCTTAGTCATGCAATCGTTCGGGCTTTACGTAGTCTCAACACGCATCGGGAGAAGCACGGTTGACCTCGTTTGCATCTCGTCTAATGCTGATGAAAGGGTCACATTCCTCATCGAGGCAAAAACTACTAAAAAACCCTATACGCTCCCCTTGAAGGACTCACGGGCATTAAAGGATTACGTAAGCGACGTGAGGCGGAGCCTCACGAGCTTGCCTGCTTTGTCGTATGTCCTAATCGTCGCTTCTGACCCTTCGAAAACGATCAGACCCAAGCTGGCAAAGCTCGAAGCCAACGCCGCAGTGCCGGTACGCTTCGTGCGGGCGAGGCAGATTGCCGAGCTGCGCGAGCGAATTGTGGGGCCCTTGCCACTCAAAGTTTTCTCGGCGAATGTCTTGATGAGAGACGCCATTCTCGATGACACCTTCGTAGACGCAGTTGTCCAGAGCTATGAGGCTGAACAGCAAGCCCACAAAACGTTCGTGGATGCAATGCTATCTGCCCGCGGTGTGCTCCCGCCTGCGCGTGGCTGGGCAATGCGAGGCGAACACGACCCAGGTACCGGGGCTGGTAGCGGCGCGACTTGCGAATGATCGGCAACCCGAGATCCGAAATCTAAAAGCACGCGGCCGAGACTTATGCGCGCGTGGCAAGTGTAGCGCCCCGATGGATCGGGGCGGTACTTCTTCAGATTATCGCGTTCGGGTCCAGGGGCAAACGCACGCGGTCAATCGTCAGCCCGCAGCGGCGGCGGCAAGGGCTGTGTGTGGCGGAGATCGGAGCTTGCCCGTCAGCCGACGGGCGGGGACCGGCGGTTTGAGCTGTAGCGGCGATCTATGATCGCCGGATTCCCTTCGGCGAGCGCAGCTCGCCGCTACAGTGGCGACGTAAGGTCGCCGCTACTTCGGGGCTCATAGAGCCCCGCTACAGCGCCAGCGCCAACTGCTGATATTTGTGCGCGAGAGGCTGCTCGCCGCGCTTGCCGTCGAGGCCGTAGCGCGCGCGAAGCTCCGAGACGACTTTCAAAATCTGTTCCTTGTATTCTCCGTTCAGATACGCCGAGCGCGCGTAGAGTTTTTTGTAGCGCTTTACGAGGCCTGGAAACTCGCGCTCGAGGAACGGCACGAATTGAGCGTAAGCGCTGGGCATCAAAAATAAAACATTGCCGTAGAGCGCTTGCGCGCCGTGCGCGGCGCTCGCGCGCGCAACGGCTTCAAGCGAGCGGGGCGAATCGGTGAGGCCGGGGAGGATGGGCATGACGTTCACGCCCACGCGAATCCCCGCTTGCGCAAGCTCGCGAACCGCCTCGAGACGCTTGGCGGGCGGCGGGGCGAGCGGCTCGAGCAGCCGCGCCAGGCGCTCGTCCGTCGTCGTCACCGTCATGTGGACGCTGAAGCAGTGCTTTTGTGAAATCGGCCTGAGCAAATCGAGGTCGCGCAGGATCAGGACTGATTTGGTGGTGATCGAAAACTCAAGGCCCTCGAAGCTCGCAAAAACTTCGAGCATGCGGCGCGTGACCTCGAATTGTTTTTCGGCAGGCTGATAAGGGTCGGTGGCCGTGCCGAGCGCAATCGCCAGGCCCTTGTCGCGCGCGGCCCTGAGTTCCGCGCGGAGCATTTCGGGCGCGTTCGCCTTGGCGTAAATCTTGCGCTCGAAGTCGAGCCCGTCGTGGTGCTCCATGAACTCGTGCGTGTAGCGCGCGTAACAATACTTGCACCCGAACTCGCAGCCGCGATAGGGATTGAGCGTCCAGGCAAAGGGCATGCGGCCGCTCGACTCGCGGTTGAGGGCAGAGCGCGACGTGAGTTCAAAATATTCCGCGCCGGCGCGTTCGCGGACCTTGGGGCTTTCCGCCGCGAGCCTGGCGATGCCCACCAGACGAGGCGTATCCGCGCGGGCCGTCGCAGGCCGTACCGGCGCTCCGCTAAGTGTTGCTCCGCAAGCCATGGGAAGGCCTCCTGACCGGGACGAACCCTACTTTCGCTTTTTCTTCGCCTCTTGTCAAGTCCCAAATTCCTCCCCGGCGGCCTCACAGTCTGCAGGGGTCTTGAACAAGGACACGGAATCGAATGCTGCTACAATGTGGGCGCTCGAAGCAGCTCGGAAGGAGTCTCCATGAAAGTGGCCGCAGTGCAGATGGACGTGAAGATTTTGGAGAACGGTCGCAACCTCGAAAAGATTCTGGCAAACTTGGAAGCTGCGGCACGCGCGGGCGCGAAGCTCGCAGTTTTTCCGGAGTGCGCGCTCTCCGGTTACTGCTATGCAAGCCGCGAGGAAGCTTTGCCCGCGGCGGAGACCGTGCCCGGGCCTTCCACGGAAAAAATCGCGGCGCTTGCGGCCAAACTCGATTGCACGGCGGTTGTCGGGATGCTCGAGCGCGATGGAGACGTGGTCTATAATTCAGCCGTGGTGATCTCGCCCACGGGAATCCTCGGCACGCATCGCAAAGTTCATCTGCTCTGTTTGGGAATTGACCGGTACGATGAGCCCGGCGACAAGCCCTTTCCGGTTTTTGCCACGCCGCACGCGAAGCTCGGCGTCAACATTTGCTTCGACTGCAGCTTTCCCGAATCGGGCCGCGTGCTAAAGCTGAAGGGCGCGCAACTGCTCGCCATCCCCACCAATTGGCCTGTGGGCTCCGACTCCTGGCAGCACACACCCAAGGTGCGCGCCAACGAAAACCACATCAACGTCATCGCCGCGGACCGCGTGGGCGAAGAGCGCGGCTTCAAGTTCGTCGGTCATTCACAGATCGTGGATTTCGAAGGGCGAGTGCTTGCGGAAGCGGGCGAAACGGAAGAGACCATCCTCTACGGCGAGCTCGACATGGCGGCCGCCGACCACAACCGCGTGGTGCGCGTGCCGGGCGAATACGAGTTCGACCGCATGGCGGCGCGACGCCCCGAGATGTACGGGCCCATCACCGAGCGCCGCTAACTGCGCAAACGCCAAGCAGGCGCCGCGTGTTCACGCTGCGATCTTGGCAGCCCACCTGCGCGTGACGCGCCACAATCCCGCAAAGATGAAAAACGGCAGCACGGTGAAGCGCACGAGGAAGCGCAGCGCAGCGCGGGCGCTCTCGCCGGTGAGGAATCCCTGCTCGAGGCGGAGCCACACAACCACGGCGAGAAAAATTGCCAACACAGCGAGCAACACGATGCTCACAACCGGCAACGGGCGGCGCTCCGCCGAAGCCGGAGGCCGCGAGCGGGCGAGGCGCGCGATGAATCCGAGAATCAGCGCCGGGAAGAGCGCTTCAACAGCCATCACGGCGTAGATCCAAAAGTGCGGGGCGATTCTCTGCGGGTCGTACACGGAGAACAGCAGAGGCCGCGGATAGTCGAGCAGATAGGCGTCGGCAAGGTCGAGCACGTGCCGCACGGCGAATTCGGGAAGCCACAAAAGATAACGCGGCGCCTCCAAGTAGTAAGAAACGTTATTCACAACCAGCGTCAGAAACAAACTCGCCCACAAGACGAGACCCAGGCGAATCGCAAACTTCCGCGCGCGTGCAAGATCCGCAGCTTCAAGCATCGAAACAAAACCCGCAAGCAACGAAAAGAGAACCAGCATGGTAATGGCGTTGGTCAGCTCGAGATAATGCGCGCCGCTGAAACGGCTGAGCGCGATGACGCTTGCGAGTGCCAGTGCCGCCGCGCCGCGCAGCCAGCGGACTCTGTCCTCGCGGTGGTAAAGCGCGCGGCGAAGTCCTGCGAGCGCGCCGAAGAGCGCTGCAAGCCACGCGAGCATCGAGAAGAGGCCGCGCGCTTCCATGGTCATCGCACGCGACAACGCCGGAAGGCCCTCGACCTGACGAAACCACTCAACCACCTGGCGATGAATCCAGTGGTCCTGCATTTCGGTGAAGTGATCGGCGGTGGGTGATACGTCGAGACGCCGCGCGGTGCCTCGCGCGAGATCACCGACGGTCGTCGCTTCGGGCGCGGATTTCCCCGCGCTCTCGTAGAAATAGTGCCGCATGCGTCCGAGGCCGCGAAACTCATCGTACAGACCCACGGCCCACAGGAGGTTGCGCGGCTGGTCGGGCGAGACGTCGGCTTCCATGCCGATCGAGGCGACGCCCTGGATTGTGGGGTCGGCAAGCGCCGCGTCAACGGCGAGCGTCCCGCCCACCGAGTGCCCGGCGATCACGATGCGCTTCGGGTCAACCTGTGATAGTAAGCGCAGGTACGCGACGGCCGCCGCGACGTCCGAGCGGATCGCTTCCTGCGTGCGCGTACGAAGCAACTGGCGGTTTTCGGCCGAACCGCGCCCGCGCCAATCGAACGTCAGCACCACGAAGCCGTCGCGGACGAGTTCGAGTTCGAGCATGCGTCCATACTCGGGCGGATCGTTGATGGGCTGGCAAACCACCGCGGCGGGCGCCTTCTCGAATCGCGCCGGCTCGGGGGAATAGAGCACGACCCACAGCGGCATCTTCAAGCCGTTTTCAATCCGCTGGTATTCGACGCGATGCGAGGGCTCGGGAATTGAAAGCGCAGTCAGCGCAAACAGCGCGCAAAGACCCCACGCGAGCGCCCAGGCCGGAGGAGCGAAGCGTCTCAATCCCTTCATGCAGCCTCACTCCGGACGGGTCTCGGCAACTCTCACCTCGGGGTCGGAAAATTTCTGGTGAATTCTTCCGCGCGCCGCAACAATCGCATGCGATTATCGGTTATGATGCGCGGAGCGTCAATCGCGCGCTGCGCACGATCGGCTGGCAGGAGGAAAACCTGAGTCCCATCGGACACCTACAATACGGCTGGTGGTTCGCGCACTGGCGCAAGTTCGACCGGGGCGAACGCGCGGCCATCGCGCTGGCAGGCGTGGCGTGCGACCTCGACGGCCTCTCGATGTTCGGTGGCAGTGACGTTTATTATCGCTACCACCACATGCTCTTTCACAATGCCGGCTCGGTGCTGGTGGTCATTCCCCTTGCAGGACTGCTTTTCTGGCGGCGCGCGTGGGCGTGGCTCGCGGTGGTCTTCGCCTTCGGCATGCACATCGTGGAAGACTACTTTTCGATTCCCTGGGAGATGAAGCCGTGGGTACCGTTCAACGCCATGGTCGTTAACATCGGCCACAACGTCCCCGCCCCAATCGTCCAGTACGGTTTTCAGACCGTCGCCATGGTCTTCATCATCTGTGTGACAATCTGGATTTACATCCGCTACCAGCGCACCCCGCTCGAAATTATTTCTCCCGCCTTCGACCGACTCATCATGAACTACGCCCTGCTTCCCTGGCGTAACCGCTGCTCAAATTGCGGCCATCGCGCGCACTTCCGCTGCGACCGATGCGGAAAGACCTTTTGCGCCGACCACGCCAAACCTCGCCGCGGATGCAAAGTGGTTTGCACAACCTGCGCGGGCTAATGGTTCGCGATTCCTCCATTCCATCCGGCAATGTCTTCGCGGTCATCCCGCGCAAGGTGTGTTGAGCTCGATGCTCGGGGGGATGCGTCTGGTCGTTCCCGTTGTCATGCTCCGTTCAATCATCGAGCGCGGCGCCGGAGAAGATGGGCCGGCCGGCGAGCGACATGTGGAATCCGTAAATGGCGAGCACAAGCACCAGGGCGAGGGCGAGTAGCGTCGAGCCGGCGAGCCACGTTGTCAGGTGTGTTGTGAGGGGCCAGCCGATTAGTGCCGATTGAGAAATAAAGCCCACCACCATGGGAACCAGCCCGAAGCGTTTCAAGACCACTAAAAGGCCTAAATAAAATATGGCGACTCGCACGGTGTCCACGACAGGGTAATCGCCGAACACTTGTGGCAAGGAAAAGATCAGCACAAAGACCGTCGCGGCGATCCAATCGTTGCGAAGCAGAACCCGCAAAAGGAAAAACAAAAAGAAAATGGTCAGTGAAAGGAGCATCGCGTAAGGTAAGTTGGACAACAGGCTCGCCACAGCCCAGCGGGCCCCCAGCAAGGGTGACAGGTCGACGTCGCCAGGCTGACGAGGGAACTTTCCCAGCCAACTTGCCAAGAACCGCCCGAGCGTGACCCAGAGATTCAAGCCCAT
>CAYZVR010000035.1:15022-18407 GCA_964481715.1 uncultured Acidobacteriota bacterium
CCATACCCAAGAGGACGCCCGTCAGGATGTCGCGCCCCACCAGGGGGTCGCGGACCTGGCCTGCCAGCAGGCGGCTCCAAGAAACGAGCGCGTTCGGCCAGCGCCGCCGGACATAGGGCTCGAGCGCAATATAGAGCAGCCAGACTACACCGGCAAAAAACAACGATGCGCTCACCCCCATGATAAAGAGGCGGAGTTCAGATAGGCTTGGAACGTGGTTTGCTCCGATGGCCCACACGGCGAGGAGAATCACGAGGACGAACAGGGCCAGGCGAAAGGCGCCCCGGCGGTCGCCTCGCCCCAGCCGCAAGTTGCGCCGAGTGAGGAGCACCCCGCCGAGCAGGATGGCCCCAAGGGCAACCAGCCCGATGGATTGACCGGCTTTATCCTCGCGCGTCTGCGTGAACTCCTGCATCCGGTTGGGACGGGTCCAAGGCCAAATCAACTGGAAATAGATTGGCTTCCCCCGATAGGCTGCCGCCTCGATTCGAAGCGGCACATTGGGCCGATCGGGATGAATTCCTTCCCAAGCCCCTCGCGTATCACCCCAAAGGAGAGGCGTCCACCTGGGATCCACGGATCGAAACTTCGTGATGTCAAGCCCGGCGGCCGAGAAGAGTTCGGCCCAGTTAAGCGCCTGCGAAGGGCCCTTCGGGTCGTCAAGCTGGGGTGGCACGGCCTCAAACTGCACAAGGTGGCCTTGAGGATCGAGAACCACATAAACCATATCGGAGAGGTTCCTCGGCGGATCATCTTGGGAAACCCGTCCTCTCGGCGGGCCCTCGCCGCTAAAGAATCTCTCCACCTCGAAGTATTTGGGACTCTGGCGATACCAAAACTTTATCGCCGAAGGCGCGCCAGTCGCGAGTGCCTTCCAGCGTGACGGAGACTTATCGTGCTCACTGATGTAGCGCAAATAGTCGTCGTCCTGCACGAATCCAAAGGCGTGGTCCACGAGCGGCGTGGTGTAGCCGAGCTTCTCCGCGATTTCGCGCGCCTTGACCGCAAGAAAATCAGGTGGATTCTCCAAACGGACATTTCCGGTCAATTGGACTGTCGGCGTCAGCACGCCGGCCAGGACAAGCCCGACGAGGACGAAACCGAGGCAAGCCATCGCCACCCCAGGGCGGAAGCCTTCCGTTTCGCCGGCGGCGGCGACCATTTCGGGTGACGGGGTTTCGCCCGCCGCGAGGGCCGCCGCCAGCGGGTCGCCACCGGGAAGAGCTGCTGCGACTTGCAGCGGCGTGGCGGGCCGGGCGCGCGGGTCTTTTTCGAGGCAGCGCAAGATCACCCGCTCGACGGCCGGATCCACGTCCGTGATGTAGCTCGAAGGCGCGGCAGGCTGTTCTTCGGAATGTTTGCGTCTCAATTCCGCAAGCGTCGCGGCATCAAAAGCTTTCTTGCCGGTGAAGACTTCGTAAAACACAAGTCCGAGGGCATAGATGTCGCTCTTCGCGGTCGCGCCCCGCCCAGCCAGTTGTTCGGGCGCCATGTAAGCCGGAGTCCCGGCAATCTGGCCGTCGGTCAGAGCTTCTTCGGTCCGCACGGCAAGGCCGAAATCGGTGATGCGCGCGCGCCCCTGGCCGTCAATCATGATGTTGGCGGGTTTCAGGTCGCGGTGCAGAACGCCTTTGTCGTGCGCAGCGGCGAGTCCCGCGCAGAGCTGCCGCGCGACTTGAAGCGCCTTGGCGGGCGGCAGCCGCCCGATGCGCCTCAGGAGCGTGGCCAGGTCTTCCCCGTCCACGTATTCCATCGAGATGAACTGCTGGCCTTCCACTTCGCCGATGTCGTACACGCGGCAGACGTTCGGATGTGAAATGCCACGCGCGTTGCGAACTTCCCCGCGGAATCGCTCGATGAATGTGGAGTCCTGAACGGAAGCGGCAGGAAGGAACTTCAATGCAACGGGCTGGCCGAGCGTCAGGTCGTCAGCGCGATACACTTCTCCCATGCCGCCGCGCCCCAGGCGGCCGATGATGCGGTAGCGTCCCGCCAGCATTTCGCCCGGAGCGAATCGGCCCGAGGAGATGTCACTGCTCGAAGAAATACGGGATGGCGCGGGCGAAGAGGGTTTCTTCGCCCCGGAGGCGGGAGTTGCGGGGGCCGCCGTCGGCATCTCACTGAGCGAACTGACCGGCTGGCCGCACGCCGGGCAGAATCGCGCCGTTTCGGGAACCTCCGCGCCGCACTGAGTACAATGGGACATCGGGCCGCATTATAGTGCAGACAGATCGAACCGTTAATCCTTTTGCACTGGAAATCGCAAAAAAATGTCAGCGCGTGCCCACGAAGACGGGGCGCGCGATTTCGGCTGTTGAGATCCAAACTGTGTGAATGGTCGTGCCGAAAAAGCTAGGAAGACTTGCGATCCGATGTTGCGGCGCCTACCGATTGAGGCTTGCTGCCGCTCGCGGGCGGCGCCTGGGAGCCGCGAATGCGCGCCGCCAGCGCGCTGAACACTCCGCGCACGACGGATGGATTCGAATTCAAAACATCCCGGAAGGCGCTGCCCGCCAGGCACAGCGCGCGCGTGCCTTCTTCGCCCGCAACGACAGTGGCCGCGCGCGGCGCCGGGTCAATCACCGCCATCTCACCGATAAACCCTCCCGCCTTGGCGCTACCGACCTGTTTCTGCTCCGTGCCATCCCAGCGCAGGACCTTTACGTCGCCGGAAAGCAGAATGAAAACCTCGTCGCCGGGTTCGCCTTCCGCGCAAAGAACTTTGCCGGGAGCGTATTCCCTTTCGACGCTCGCCTGCGCGAGGCTCAGCAGGTCGGCCGGAGCGAGTGACGCGAACAGAGGAACAGAGTGCAGCGCGATCATCTTTTCAAAAGTGACGAGACCGGTCTGTTCGCGGCTTTCCAATTTGGTCGCGCGCAACAGCAGGCACGCAGCAGTCTCGCAAACCACCTCGTGCTCGTCGCGAACCATCGCGGCAAGCGTTTCTTCGTCGGCACCTGCTTGTTCGTCAAGAACGCACAGCGCGGCGACGCGCACGTAGGGATCGGCGCTCGCAAGGTGCCAGCGCGCTGATTCGGCCAAGGTCTCACGCTTGGTGGCCCCGCGCGCCGCCTCGCGGAGAGCTTCGATCAGACGAGGAGCGACCCCCTGCGCGACCTTTTCCCCCAGCGTTCCGATCGCCTTTTCGCGAACCCACTCGTCGTCGGAAAGGATTCCGTCGCGCATGGCGCGGTTCGTCTCGCGGTCGGGGTCGAAACCGAATCCCCGCATCAGTCCGCCCACCGCATGCGTGAGACGAAGGGTGAGCGCTTTGGCCAAAAGGTTTTGCGCGGCGGAAGGCTGGGTGCGGAGCAATCGCAGCGTGTGCTGCGCGCCTTCGATCGCTTCGAAGGCCTTCGCCACGTGCGGAGCCATTCCCTCGCCC
>CAYZVR010000035.1:18449-18739 GCA_964481715.1 uncultured Acidobacteriota bacterium
AGCACCGCGCCGTGCTCTTCCGGGGTGACCGCGTATTCCTGGCGCAGGTGGCGGATGAAACTGTCATTGGGCGCCGTGGCGCCGAGCGACACCCGCTCGAGGTAATTCTGCAGCGCGTGCGAGTAGGAATTGAGTTGCAGGCGCTTCTCCGCCGAAACTTGCAAGGCGGGATTGGCAATGCGCGCGCGTTCCTCTTCGGCGAGGTCCGCCATAATCTTTTCGTGGTCCGCGGGGCTGATCTGCAACTGATTGCGCAGCGACTCCAGGCGCTGCACCTCGGCGCAGCTGAC
>CAYZVR010000036.1:0-11735 GCA_964481715.1 uncultured Acidobacteriota bacterium
TGTTGATGTATGGGTAGCCGTAGCCGCTGTACCCTCCGTAGAAGTACGGCGAGTATCCAAACCCAGTACCGGATTGGTGTGGGTGATGGAAACGGTTTCCGTGAAACGAGAATCCGAATTGCGGTTGAAGGAAGCGGCGCTCGGGAGCGAAGCCGAAACGCTGCGTAGTGAAACCGCGCGGGTGGAAAGTAGCTCCGCCGCGAAAGCTCTGTCTCCCAAAGCTCTGTCCTCCGAAGGAGCGCCCGCCGGAGGCCTGACTGCCCGAGTGCCCGCTGAATCCGTGGCCACCGAAAGCGCGGCCTTGCGCCCACGCGGTCACTCCGAAAAGGAAGACTGAAAGTCCGAGCGATAGTCCGCGACGGAGAAACATGAGGGGGACACCTCTCCAGGCCCTATGTAATAGGGTAATCCCGGCGGTGGCGGTTTGCAAGCGGCTGCGGCGAGACCACTGAGGCTGTCTTTTGCGTATCTTCCGGAATAATGAGGCAGGATTGGCCGTCTCCGGGGGCGAGAAACCTGCACGATTAAAGATTCGGCTGCAACGGAGGCAATGGGGTGTATGATTTTCGCCCCCACGAGGTCAAAATGGAAATTCCTGTCGATTCCTCAGGATGGTGTGTAAAACGGCGGCGTTCAATTCCTTACCGAATAAACGTCAGCGAATCCAAAGTCAGCGCACGGAGGCTTGCCATGAAACTCGGACTCGTGGTTCTCGCACTTCTCGTGTCCCCGGCCGCATGGGCGGGCCCGCAAGCCAAGCCCAACGATGCGGAGGCGCACTACAACCTCGGCAACGCGCTCGACAATAAAGGCGACCACGACGGAGCGATCGCCGAATACCGCGCGGCCATTCGACTGAAGCCGGACTTTTACCAAGCGCATTACAACCTTGGCAACGGGTTCCGCAACAAAGGCGACCACGACGGCGCGATTGCCGAATACCGAGCGGCAATTCGTCTGAAGCCGGATTACGCCAAGGCGCACAACAACCTCGGCATGGCGCTCGACGATAATGGCGACCACGACGGCGCGGTTGGCGAATACCGCGCGGCGATTCGCCTGGAGCCGGGCTACGCCGATGCGCACTACAACCTTGCTAGCGCGCTCGATGATAAAGGTGACCACGACGGCGCGATCGTCGAATACCGCGAGGCGATTCGCCTGAAGCCGGACAACGCTCAAGCGCACTACAACTTCGGAAACGTGTTGTATCTCAAGAGCAACTTCGACGGCGCGATTGTTGAGTACAGGGAGGCAATTCGCCTGAAGCCGGACTTTGTCGATGCACACTACAACCTCGGCGCGGCTCTCGAGGGCAAGGGCGACCGGGAAGGGGCGCTCGCTGAAAAACGCAAAGCGTCTGAGCTCGATCAAAAGAAATAAGGGCGGGCGCGGGCAGCGCGTCGAAGGATTGAGGCAATAAACCAGGTTAGAAATATAAGAGCCTCGCATATTAATAGGAGCCAGCATCTCCTTTTGCTTCCAATATCACAGACGACTTAAGCGAGGCCCGTCTGCAAGATTAGGAAACTGATGGCCATGAAAACAATTGGGTACATTTATTGCGGTCCCGAGAGGTCGATGGGCGAGCCCCCGTTAAGTCCTCTGGGCGCCGAATCATGCCGCGGAGGTTCGCTATGAAACTCGTGCCCAAGGTTTTGTCACTTTTCATGTCCCTGGTCGCCGGCGAACAATCAGCCCTCGGCACCCAGCCACCGCTCAAGGGCGACCCGGGCGGCGCCACTGCCAAATACCGCGAGGCGGTTCGCCTGAAACCAGACGACGCCGAGGCGCACCTTAATCTCGGCGAGGTGCTTGCGGTTAACGACGACCTCGACGGCGCAATTGCCGAATACCGTGAGGCGATTCGTCTGAAGCCCGACTACGCCGAAGCCCACGCTTACCTCGGCGACGCGCTTGGGGATAACGACGACTACGACGGTGCCATTGCCGAATACCGCGAAGCGATTCGCCTGAAGCCCGATTACGCCGAAGCCCACTCTTACCTTGGCAACGCGCTCGATAATAAAGACGACCACGACGGCGCGATCGCCGAATACCGCGAAGCGATTCGCCTGAAGCCGGACTATGACGACGCCCACTATTACCTCGGCATCGCGCTCAAGAATAAAGACGACCACGACGGTGCGATTGTCGAATTCCGTGAAGCGGTTCGCCTGAATCCGGACGACTTCATGTGGCACTGCGACCTGGGCCGCGCTCTCACCAATAAAGGCGACCTGGACGGCGCCATTGCGGAATACCGGGTGTCGATTCGCCTGAAGCCGGACTACTCCAAAGCGCACTACAACCTCGCAGAAGCCCTCGAGCGCAAGGGCGACTGGGATAGGGCAGTCGCCGAAAGAAACAAAGCGTCCGAGCTCGATCAAAAAAAATAATGTGAACCGCAGAAATTGCGAAGGGGCCTTTGAGCAAACGAAACAATAGGGATGGACGCAAGCGGGCGTGGGTACGGCTCAGGATGAGGTTGGGACGGGCGGTGCCGCCTAGCCTTGCATGAGTTTGTGCGCGAGGCGCCGTCCCCTTCCCGCGAGGTCAGGGTGATATTGCCATTGAGTCCGCCGGATGGCGTTAAAATGCGGCGGCGGTCCACTCCTAAACGAACCCAGGTCAGCGAATCCAAAGTCACTGAACGGAGGTTTGCCATGAAACTCGTACTCGTGGTTCTGGCACTTCTAGTGTCTCCGGTCGCATGGGCGGGCCCGCAAGCCAAATCTGACGATGCCGAGGCGCATAACAACCTCGGCCTCGCGCTTGAGCAAAAGGGCGTTCGGCGCTCGAGGAAAATCGCAAGGCGTGTGACCTCGATCCGGATGATGAAGTAAACCGCAAAAACTACGAGAGACTCTCGAGACAAATGAGCGAATGAAGATGGAGGCGAGCGGCCGGGGATTTAAGGAGACCAGGATGTCCACCAACATTAATGCCAATCTTCAAGTGCAAGCGGGAGAGAGCATTTGGACTCCGCCGCCCACAGTGAGCGAACATCAGGGGGACAAGCTCGCCCCGGAGAGCGATTTTTTCGTCGTGCCTCCCCGGGAAATTGGCGAGGTCAAGAGCGCCCACACTTCCCTCAAGCAGGGCGTCAAGGCGAGGTCCGCGCCGGTGCGACTCGGCATCGCCGCGCTTTGGGGCTTGGGGGGCTTCGTCGTGGCCATGGGGATTCACCGTTTTACGTACTTACTGTTCATCCCGTCGGGCATGACGGGCACTCCCATCGAGCTTTGGGCCGCCATCATCGGTCTCCTTCCGGCGTATATCGCCTGGCGTAAAACGGCCTTCAAGCATTTCTGCCAATTCGTGGGAGTGGAGGGGTGCGCCCAACTCAGGTGTGTGGGCGAGCGGGAGAATATCGTCGAGAACTCTGTCTTCTATTTCAAGGACGCCGGGGCGATCTCCAACTCAATGGTGCGCCACACCAAGAACGGCCGCTACTCTTACACGAACTTCTATTTTTACTGGTACCCGCCGGACAGTGAGAAGGCAATCTACCAGATTACCGGCGGCCACACTGCGGATTTCAAGGTGCCCCCGCCAGGTAATCCCTACAACTTTGCTCGCGCGGTCGAATCCGCTTGGTACGATTATCTGATCCCGAAAGTTGACGCCGACCTCGCCCAAAACGGTTTCGTCACATTCCACATGGGTCACAAACGCTGGGCGCGGGTGGGGCGGGGATTTCTCGAGTTCGTGGACAAAGATGGCGCCGTAAGCCGCTGTGAGGCGGGCGATATCGCCTCGGCCAAGCTCGCAGGAGGCACCTTTACCCTCACGCGTAAAGACGCGGAGTCCAAATTCTTCGGCCTGCTCGGGTCAAGCGGCATTTTCAGCTTTGACTACGGCAGCATGTATAACGGCCGACTGTTCCTCTATGCCTTTGAAAAGCTCCTCAATTTAAAAGTGGGTTAGAGAACTGGCCTAGACATGTGGTAGGGATCCTGAGGCGGGGCGGATTTGTTCAGCGAGTGTTCGGCTTTTTCGCTACGCTGCAATGAAGGGAATTTTGATCCTCTGCAACCCATCAAACCTCAAACAGCTGTTGACGCGTCGAAAGGTCGCGAGTAGAGTGGGGCTACTTTCATTCGGTCTGTCATTGGAGTCTTTATGAACAATCTCGCCTATGCAAATCAGGACAGGGAAAAAATCGCCCCCAGAGTTGAAGAGTTGTTGCGCAAGGAACTTTCGGCAGGCGGGCCGATCTCGTACGAGGTGCAGGACGGGGGCGCCGGCGAAACCGGCGCGGGATCGATGCTGAAGGATGCGGGCGCATTCCTTTTCGGCGGGAACACGACGCGCCTTTTGACGATTCGCTTTCATATCACGCAGCCACGCTCTGCCGAGCTCGATGTTCACATGAACCGCCAGGGAGCAGGCTGCTACGCGGGCTCGTTGGTGTTCTCCAGCGTGATGAACAAGCGCATCGCGGGCGAAGTCTCGTTCGGTGATGACGGCAAGTTTGCGGGTGAGGGCGGCGCGGCGGGAAAGCTCAACGCCAATAAAGACCTGCTTAAGAAGTGCAACGCCTTTGCGACGACCCAGGGCGGGATCACCGGCTTCGAGGTCAAAATCCCGCGCTACTTCAAGGTTGCTCCCAACGACTATGGGGCCCAGATCGTTGGCGCAACGCTGCCCCGATCCAAGTCGATGGGCTTCAGCGCTTCGTTTGGTTCCAAAGAGTTCTTGGAAATCGTCACACTGATCGAAGCCACGCTCTGAAAATCGAGGACAAGAGTTTTCAGCGCGGCGTTCTGCCACGAGCGGCGTCCGCCGCCCGCGGGGCAAATGTACAGGGTTGAATATGCGGACGCTCTTCACGTTGATAGCACTGGCTGCTTATGCGATGGCGGGCGGCTCGGAGCTTGTTACCACGTCGCATCGGAAGGTCAATCGGGGCTGGGGCTGCGGTGGGAACTGCGCCGTGAATATTTCCGGCGAGTCCGAGACGGCGCTGGAAAACGATCCGCCTGACGTTCACATTGAAGACAACGGGACACTTACCCAGAAAATGAACGACCCTGGTGGCATGATGACTACAACCACGCGCTGGAAGTATGCTTTCCAGGGCACGAGCACGGAAAGCGCTGACCGGCGCGAGTTCGATCTGCACACCGATGGAAGCGAGTGCACTCGCACTCTGGAGACCATGGACGAGGGGAAGGCCAAGACCAAGAAAGAGACCGCGTGCGCAGGGCCGCCGGAAAAGTGGAAGCTTTCCTGTGAGCGGAGTGAAGTGCATGTCAATGGACGCGCCCGGCCGGCGTGGGTGTGCTCCCCGCCGGAACACATGGCGGCGTTTGGGACGGAGTTCCCCTGGGTGTTCGGAATTGAAGAACCGATCACGACGGTGATTTCCGGCGAGCCGCATCCTCAGACCACGTATGAGTAGCGGAGAGTTCGTGGCGTTCGAACTCTGCGGGGTGTTTGCTTCTCGGTTCTAGTAGCAAGAGAGACCTTTCCCCTCGAACGCTGTCAGCTCACTCGGCCGCATTTCAGCCGTTCGACGGCCGTGTCAAAAATCGCTCGAATCTCTTTGGCCAGTTCTCCAGCCCTTGCCACTTCCTCGGGCGCGAGTTAGGAATCCACCAACCCAAGGTCCTCAACAACCGGGCGGAGAGCACTGATGATGTCATGAACTCCCATCGTTAGCTCCTTGTTCCGTGCACGCATGCTTTGGGATCAATCTTAAACCATTATAGCTTTTATAGTCCTACGGCCGACGTGCGCTCCACCGTGCTCCGTGCCGCGTGTGTTAGTATGATGGTTTCGGATCAGCGCCTTATTGTTACAGAGAACCAGTGACGACGAGGTTGGTGTGGTTAAAATCGGAATTGTCGGTCTCGCGCAGGTGGGGAAGACGACGCTGTTTCGCATTCTGACCCACGCGCACGGCAGCGGCCTCGGCTCGGGGCGGCCGGAGGCGCACGTGGGCGTGGTGCGCGTACCGGACGCACGGCTCGATTGCTTGACCCAGATGTATCATCCCAAAAAGACCGTCCACGCCAGCGTCGAATACGTAGACACGCCCGGAAGCGTCATCGAGTTGGCGCGCTCGGGAGCGCAAATGGCGACTCTGCGCGAAATGGATGCGCTCGCGCACGTCGTCCGTGCCTTCGAGGATCCTGCGAATCCGCCCGCCGGCGGATCGCTCGACCCCAGGCGCGACATCGAAAGCGTGGAGCTTGAATTGATCCTCTCGGATCTCGCCGTGGTCGAAAAGCGGCTCGAGCGGCTGGAAAAGGATATTAAAAAGCAGAAAACTCCCACCCTCGAAAAAGAATTCAAGGTCCTGCAGGAATCGAAAGTCGTCCTCGAAAAGCAGACGGCACTGCGCGAGGTGCAGCGCGATGCGGAAGAGGGGAGAATCATTCGCGGGTTCACTTTTCTTTCTTCAAAACCGGTGCTCTACGTTTTGAACCTAGGTGAGAAGGATGCTGCGCGCGCCAACGCAGCCGAGGATTTTGCCAGGGAAGCGGACCTGAAACAGCGCCCGAAGACGGGAGTGAGCGCTGTATGCGGCAAAGTGGAAGCCGAGCTTGCGCAGCTGGACGACGCGGAGGCCGCGGAATTCATGGCCAGCTATGGCTTGACGGAATCGGCCGTCGCGCGCTTGATCCGCTCGAGCTATCACCTTCTCGGCCTGATTTCCTTTTTCACCGTCGGCGAGGACGAGTGCCGCGCGTGGACGATTCGCGCCGGCTCGACCGCGGTCGAAGCGGCGGGTGAAATTCACAGCGACTTGCAGAAGGGATTTATTCGCGCCGAAGTCGTCAAGTACGAGGACCTGATGGCCGCGGGAAGCCTGGCGGAGGCGCGCAACCGGGGCACGCTGAAACTGGAAGGGAAAGAGTATATCGTCGAAGACGGCGAAGTGGTTCACATCCGCCACTCCGGATAGGGGACGGGGCCGGCGGTCCTGCCTTCATCATGTTTTATCTTTGGATCAGCCTGGCACTGGGTGTGGTTGCGGGCATCGCCAACCTTTTCGGCGGCGCGATTGTTTCGGCGCGGCCGTGGAGCCGGACTTTCCTCGCTTACTTCATCGCGCTCGGTGCGGGCTTCATGCTAGCAATGGTCCTGACCGAGATGATCCCGGAAAGCTATCATCAATCTCCGATCAGCGCGCCAGTCCTGATCCTGCTTGGCTATTTCATCGTGCACTTTTTCGAGCACGCCTGGCCCGCGCATTTCCACTTCGGGGAGGAGACTCACGCCGACGAATTCCTGAATCCCTCGGTCGCCTACACGGCGCTGGGAGGATTGCTCATCCACACGTTTTTTGACGGCGTGGCCATCGCTTCGGGGTTCTTGGTTTCGAACTGGCTTGGAACGATTATTTTTACCGCCACCTTCATGCATAATATTCCGGAAGGCTTTACGATGTCTTCCATTATGGTGACCGCCGGGAAGAGCCGCGGGGCAGCGCTTGGCGCGGCGGGGGCGCTGGGCGTTTCGAGAATTGCCGGCATCCTGGCAATGGCGCTCGCGCACCGCTGGGTCACCTATGGACTGGCGCTTTCCGCCGGCGTCACCCTGTACGTAGCCGCCTCCGACCTCATTCCCGAAGTCAACAAAATGGGCGGCATTCGCATTACGCTGACCGTCGGAGCGGGTGTCGCGCTGGTCCTGCTTCTGCGCTTGTTCTTTGTTAACTGACAAGCCGATGTATTCACCAACGGTTCTCGAGCACTTTCACAACCCGCGCAACGTCGGTGAGATTGAAAACGCGACTGCGGTTGTCGAGATGACCAATCCGGTCTGTGGCGATTTGATGAAATTGTGGGTGGTGGTTTGCGAAGGTAAAGTCGTGGACGTCAAATTCAAGACTCAAGGGTGCATCCCCGCCGTCGCCTGCGGTTCGTGGCTGACCGAGGCTATAAAAGGAAAATTCCTCGCCGAACTATCTGGCATATCACCCGAACTAATAGAAGCTGCGCTCGGTGGTCTCCCCTCCGCCTCTCGCCACGCGAGCCACTTGGCTTCCGACTCGCTTAAGCGCCTAGTCCTCATGGTCCATGAATAGGAAACGGGTCCACCCGGCGCCACCCCTCCATGCGTCACTTGTAACGTGCTGAAAAAACAGATGTTGTCTGCAGGCCCCGCCTGACTATTTCGGGAATCGAAATGCTTCCTACCAGGGGCTGACAATGGGGCAACCGACCCGGCGCTGGCCTTTACCGTCGTGTCCGCATGTCAGTGTCAAATGCTTCCGGCGGTCGTGACGCTTGGCGCGCGAACCCGAATAACGTAAAGAGCACATTCTAGGGAAGGATTACCCACAACTGGATTGGCCCCCCGATTGCTTCCCGATGAATTAGTGGCGGAGGATTCCAGGGTAACTTTCTTGACTGGAATCGCGTCAAAACTGGTACCAGGTGTAGCCAGCCAAGAGCCTCGCGGCAAGGAGGGGCCATGCGAAAAGCGATTTGCGTAACGGTCCTTTTACTTTGGGCTCCGGGATTCGGGCTTGCCCAGGACTCCGTCGGCTCGTGGGAAAATCTGCGGGACCTGCGCACTGGCCAGAAAATCGAAGTCGTGGACAGCAATTTGAAAAAGGTTAAGGGGCGCTTTCGCGGGTTCACGCAAGACGGAATGTCACTCCAGTTGAAACACAAGAAGCAACTGGCTCTTCAGCTCGAGCAGGTTCTGATGGTTCGCATCCGGCCTTCTTGGGTTAAGCAACTTTTGGCCGGTTTAGCGCTAGGAGCGCTAATCGGTGCGGAGGCCTGGCTGGAGGCTGACCGTGACAAGCGCGAGCGCACGGAGTTCAGCGACGAAGGCGAACGTGGCCTCTCGGCGCGCTCCGCTGCTTACTTCGCGGGCGCCGGCGCGGGAGTTGTCGGGCTAGCTGCGGCTTTCTCCGGTGATTCTGGACAGGTCGTCTATTTCCACAACCCAGTCCCGCCACGGTATGAGGCAGACACAGAATCACACATTTATTATGAGGATGCCGGCAAGCCGGAGGGCGGAAACGTCTTTGCGCCCGCGGGTACCGTAGAAACCAAAGAGTCCCCGGAGAACAAGGGTCCAGAGAGCCACAACTGAACGAATTGTTCGGGCGGCCGGTAGGGTTACGCTGACCACGGCCGCTCAGAAATCGGGCGCAGAAGGTTCCAGTATGAGCCTTTCAAGTCCTGTAAACTCGCGCCTGGGCCCGAAGGTGGCTCAAAGTGTGCTTGCCTCAGTTATGGTGCTAGCCTCAGCCTGCGCTTTCGCTGCACCTGCGCCATTGCTGAACCCCCGACAGCAGCCAACTGATGCGCCCGGCGAGTCGAGATGGGCCCCCATCCGTCGCGCCGCAACCGTCGCCTTTGTCTACACCGGAGGGGTTCAGCCGTTAGACCCGAAGGGATGGGAGAGTCTACCCTACGCGGACGAAGAGCAAGCGAAGCAAGAATTGGGGCGTTTTAGGTTGGTGGGAGCCCCTTCTGAAGCAGATCTGATCCTGCTATTTACCAAAGACGAGATCAGCGGGTACTGCACGTACGACGAGGACTCGAAGGAGTCTGACTGTTCCGAGGATGAGACGGCGTGGAGCTTGCTGGTCATAAAGGGCGGGCCGCCGCCCGCTCGCTACAGGAAACAGGAAATCCTTTGGGAAACCTCGTGGTCGCAGACGCAGGCACGGGGCTGGCTGGGTACGTTGGGCAGAATATTGGACAAATATGGCGGAAGGGGGTCCGAATGGGCTCCGGGAGTCCAGGGTTTTAAGGCGTTTGTAGAGAAATTGGAGGTGCTGGGCGGGAGGTCCGCTGACGTAAAGCAGCGAATCAAGCAGGGGGGAGTTGGTGCGCGCGTGAAGGGTAAATTCGCGGATGGCGAAAAGTTTAAAGGTTCCGTTGAGGCGGTGGACGAGGACACTTTCCTTTTAACTCCGCGGAAAAAGAATTCATCCGGGCGGGTCTTTTACGAGGAAGTGGATGAGTTGGAGTTCACGGAACTTAAGTATCAGGCCTCGGGCCAGACGGACCCCGCCGAGGCGAAGCGGGTGATTAGTGCTTTGGGGGTCGGCAGATACGTCGAGGTCAAACTGGCCGACAAGAAAAAGCTGCGCGGTCGTGTCCAGTCGATTGAACAAGATCATGTGGTCCTGTTGCCCGAGCATTCCGATACCGCCGCGCGCATTCCCTACACAGAAATCGTGCGGGTGAAATAGGGCCAATGTCGCAAGCCTGAGGTGCGAGAGGGGCTTGGTAAGCGGACAAGTTTCAAATTTCGTGACAAACAAACCGGTGCCGTGACGTGCGCGGTCGCTTGGCGGTCATCGCGATCCTTCGTCATGTGGTAACTGGATTTAGAAGCCATTCGAACCGATCGGCGCGAAGGAGAAAAGCGGGAATCGTGCCCTCGAAGAAAGTCCTGCCACCCCCGATTAACTTTTCCGGGAGTCTAGCTCGCGGTAGGTTTTCAGATCGTCGATGTCGAGGAGGATTCCAGCGTCGTTAACTTCCACGAATCGTGTTGCGTCACGATACTTGCGCATGACCGCGTTCGCGCCAACGTCCGCGCCGAGATGCAGCAGTTCATCGAACAACCAGCTTGCGATAAGAACGGGATGGCCGCGCTGGGTCTGAAATGTGGGAATAACCACCGGCGCTGAGGACTCGCGGAAATTTGTAATGAGCTTCCGAATGGTGTTTGACCTCACAGCCGGATGATCCACCAGGCAAAGGATGACGGCTTCGAGTTCGGAGCATGCGAGTGTGCGCAATCCGGCTTGCAGGGATGAGGTCTGGCCGCGCGCATAGTTTTCATTGACAACCACCTCGGCGGCTTCGAGATTCACCGCGCGCCGGATTTCGTCGGCGTGATGGCCGAGGACGACGGCGATCTTTTCAACTCCCGCCTCGCGCAGCGTGGCCAAAATGGTTTCAAGGAAAGTTCGGCCATGATAGGCGAGCAGAGCCTTGTCCTGTCCCATGCGCGCGGACTCACCCGCCGCAAGAATCAGTCCCGCAATCATTGGACGCTCCTCCGACAGCCTGCTGCTTTCTGCCTGCTGCTCACTTTTTTCATGATGCGTGCTGAGTCTTGGGCCTGTAGGTGAGGGAAGGGATAGAGGGCGCTACGCCTCGCCGCACGGCAATCATCTCCGCGACGACGGATACTGCGATTTCCTGGGGAGTGAGCGCTCCGATATCGAGTCCGACGGGCGAATGAACGCGCTCGAGTTGCGCCGGGGGCACGCCTTCGCTTTCCAAGACTTTGAAAAACTCGACGAGTTTCCGCTTGCTGCCGATCATCCCGACGTAGCGCGCCGGCGTCGACACCGCCCAGCGCAGACAGGCGAGGTCACCCTTGTGACCGCGCGTGGCGATAACCAGGTAGGAAAATTCGTTGGGTTTGAGACGCGGGAAAATCTCCTGCCATTCACCCGCGTGCGTCTCGACGGCTTCCGGGAACCTTTCCTTGTTGGCAAAAGCTTCGCGGTCGTCGGTAATGACCGTGTCGAAACCGGCAGTGTTCGCGATTTTTGAAACGTAAAGTGAAACGTGCCCGCCGCCGAAAAGGAAAAGCGTCGGAGTGGCAAGAATCGGCTCGACGAAGATATCGAGCGAGCCGCCGCAAACGAGGCCATTGTCGTACTCCGGCTGTGCGTTCAGGTTGAAATGCAGGCGGCGCGGCTTTTCTTCGCGCATGACGTCCTGCGCCACGGCCCATACTTCGGCTTCGACGCACCCACCGCCCACCGTACCCACGATTGAACCATCGTCGCG
>CAYZVR010000036.1:11745-18328 GCA_964481715.1 uncultured Acidobacteriota bacterium
CAGGATCTTGGAGCTTTCGTAGCTCGGGATCGACCCTTGCACCTGAATGATGGTGGCGAGCGCCGCCTTGCGCCCCTCTTTTCTCAGCCTGGCGATTTCTGCGAAGATATCCATAAATCCTGAGGATAAGGTTAACCGGGGGGTTCGGTGATGTCAATGAATGCGGCGGGACACGCCTCGGGCTTGTCGCGGAGCTTTGGGTGAGGTAGCATCGCCGCACCTGTCACGAGCGAGCCGGGTGGGAATCGCCCTCTTTGGCGCGAAAGCAGCGGCGAACTCGCCATTTGCCGATCGGAGGTTGAAGATGGATTCCCAGGAGATTGGACCCAGCCGTGGGTATTACGGGCTTGCCGTCGTGGTTGTCGTGGCGGGCTTTGGATTGTTTGGCGTAACGCTTTGGAAAGGCCTGAGCGGGATGGGGACAAAGCTCCAGCAGGTCGTGGCCCCAGGTAGAGCCGAGATCACTCTGGCCGAGCCCGGCGACTACACGATTTTCTATGAACACCAGAGTGTGATGGGCAACCGCGTGTATTCGACCGGCGATAGCGTGCCGGGCCTGGAATGCATGCTGGTTTCGAAAAGCAGCGGATCGCCGGTCGAACTTAGGCGTTCCGGCGTCAACTCCACCTATTCTTTCGGCGGGCGTTCGGGCAAGTCGGTCTTCGATTTTCACATCGACCAGCCGGGCGTTTATGAAATCGCGAGCGGCTATCCCGAAGGTCACGAGGGGGAGGAAGTGGTGCTGGCGATCGGGAAGGGAATCGCGACCGATATCCTGGTGACGATATTTGGAGGCCTCGCTGTTGTCTTTGGTTCCATCGCGCTGGCGGTTGCCATCGCGGTCATTACGGCAGTCAAGCGCCAAAACGCCCAAAAGCGTTTGCAATCCGCAGGAGGGACTCCTGCGCCGATCGAATAATGAATGGAGAGGGGCAAACATGAAGGCGGTTCGATTCCACCAGCACGGCGGGCCGGACGTTTTGAAATACGAAGACGCGCCCGAGCCCAAGATTCAAGCAAATGAAGTTCTGGTCAAGGTCAAAACCTGTGCGCTGAATCATCTCGACCTGTGGCTACGCATGGGCGTGCGCGCGTGGACGCTCTCCATGCCGCACATCGTCGGCAGCGATATTTCCGGGGAAATTGCCGAGGCCGGTTCGCTGGTTACGCGAGTCAAAACCGGTGACCGCGTGCTGCTATGCCCGGGCATCAGTTGCGGCCAATGCGAGATGTGCTTCAAGGGTTTGGACAGCGCCTGCCGTACCTACACGTTGTTCGGTGTGATGGTGGACGGCGGTTATGCGGAGTACATGAAGGCTCCAGAGATGAACGTCTTTCCCATCCCAGGCGACCTGAGCTTTGATGAGGCCGCGGCCGTGCCGCTCGTGTTCATCACCGCGTGGCACATGCTTTTTACCCGCGCGCAATTGAAGCCCGGTGAGGACGTGCTGGTCATCGGCGCGGGGTCCGGTGTGGGCAGTGCCGCCATCCAGATTGCGAAACTTGTGGGCGCGCGCGTGATTGCTGTGGCGGGCTCGGATGCGAAACTCGAAAAGGCCGACGCGCTCGGCGCGGACGAGGGCATCAACCATACAAAGCAATCCATCGCCGACGAGGTAAAACGTCTGACGGATAATCGTGGCGTGGACGTGGTCTTTGACCACGTCGGCGCGGCGGTGTGGGACGCCTGCTTCGACTCGCTCGCAACGTATGGGCGCCTAGTGACCTGCGGCATGACCACCGGCGCTGAATTGAAACTGAACGGCCAGGTGCTCTACGGCCGACAGCGCACGATTCTCGGCTCATTTATGGGTGGTAAGGGAGAATTGATGGACGTGCTGAAGTTCATAGGCCAGGGGAAACTCAAAGCCGTCATTGATTCATCGTTTCCGCTCAAAGACGCCGGCGCCGCGCAGAAGAAAATGGAGAGCCGGGAATTTTTCGGGAAAATCCTGCTACGCCCTTGAGCGCTTCCCGCCCCGCAGGCGTTGGCCCAACCAGGAACTCAATCCAGCTTCAAGAGAATGCTTGTGTGGACCGGCCTTTGGGTCCAAAGCGTGCCTTTTAGAATCAATCGGATCGTGTTGTTTCGCGTGAACTAAATTGGCTCATTAACCAAGCCCTGGCGAAGTCCCAGTCGCGTTTCAGGGTCGCCACCGAGATGCCCAACACTTCGGCAGCCTCTTTCTCCGTTAGACCTCCGAAGAACCGTAGTTCGACAACCCGTGCTGATCGTTGATCGAGCTCCTCGAGACGCCGCAACGCTTGGTCGAGTTCGACCAAATCCTCTTGCCTGGCCGCTGCCAGGCCGTTCACTTCGCTCAGCGACAGCCGCACATCCCCGCCCCCGCGTTTCTCGGCCAGATGGGCGCGTGCATGGTCGATTAGTATCCTGCGCATTTGCTGCGCAGCCACCGCGAAAAAGTGTGCTCGGTTCTGCCATTCAATAGGCTCGCCCGCAAAGAGTTTTACGTACAACTCGTTCACTAGAGCGGTAGGCTGGAGCGTGTGGTCGGGCCGTTCTTTCTGAAAGTGCCAGGCGGCGAGGCGGCGCAGTTCCTGGTAAGCTGCCGCGAAAAGACGCTCGGCAGCCTCCTGGCTTCCGTTTCGCCACTCCATGAGCCACTGGTTAAACGTCGCCGAGTCGGGCGGCGGCATGCTGGCCGGTAGTATACTCGCTTTACAAATCAAGGTGAGCTGTTTTGGCCTGGCGTCTCGCTATTTGGTGTGGAGGCATCAAACCATGACGCCCGAACGGTTTCGACAAATCCGGAATCTCTTTGAGGCCGCGTTGGAGCGCGATGCAGCCTCACGATTATCTTTCCTGGCCGAAGCTTGCCAGGGCGACGAGCCTTTGCGCGCCGAAGTCGGCCGCCTGCTTGCCGCACATCAACAGGCGACTGGGCTTCTGGACCGCGGTGCCGTCCGCCCGGAATTGCTCACCGGTGAACCTGGGCGGATAGAAGGGAGGCGAATCGACCATTACGAAATCCTCCGTGAGCTGGGGCGTGGCGGTATGGGATCGGTGTACCTGGCGTTACGGACCGACGACGTTTACCGGAAGCCGGTGGCGTTCAAGGTGGTCCGGCCGGAGGCAGGCAGCCGTGAAGTGATCGAGCGGTTTCGTCGTGAGCGCGAAATCCTGGCTTCGCTCGATCATCCCAATCTCGCCCATCTGCTTGACGGCGGCACGACGCCGGAAGGCCTGCCCTATTTCGTCATGGACTACGTCGAGGGGCAGCCGATCGACACCTATTGCGACGAGCGGCAGTTGAACGTCGCCGAGCGCCTGAAGCTGTTCCGCTCGGTTTGCGCGGCGGTCGAGTACGCTCACGGCCACGGCGTGGTTCACCGCGACCTCAAGCCAGAAAACATTCTGGTGACCGAGGACGGCGTCGTAAAGCTGCTGGACTTTGGGATCGCTAAGCTGGTGCGCGCGGAGGCGCATGAAACCGCAACCGCGATGACCCGTACAGGAATGCGCCTGATGACTCCCGAGTACGCGAGCCCGGAACAAGTGCGCGGAGAAAAAGTCGGCCCAGCCAGCGACATTTATTCGCTAGGCGTCATTCTCTACGAGTTGCTGACCGGCCATCGGCCCTATCACATGCGCAGCCGCTTGATTCATGAAGTGGTGCGCGTGATCTGCGAAGAAGAGCCAACGCGCCCGAGTACCGCCGTCACGGAATCAGAGCAACGGCTGGAAGCCGACAAGAACAAGCCCCAGTTGGTGACCCCGCAGAGCGTCAGTCGCTTGCGCGCGGATACCCCCGCCGGTTTGCGTCGCAAGCTGTCAGGTGACCCGGACAAGATCCTCCTCAAAGCGCTGCGCAAAGATCCCGGGCAACGCTACACGACGGCCGAGGCGTTCGGCGAGGACGTTCGCCGGCATCTGGATGAACTCCCGGTGCTGGCGCGGGGAGAGAGCCTTATTTACCGCGCTGGGAAATTTTTCCAAATGTATCGCGGTTGGGTAATCGCAGGCAGCGCGCTCGTTGCAGCTCTGGCAGCCGGATTGGTGAAGCTCAACGATTTCGGCACCGGTATGTTGCTGATGTACCTAATCCTTGTTCCGGGG
Organism: uncultured Acidobacteriota bacterium; assembly: GCA_964481715.1. GTDB lineage: Bacteria > Acidobacteriota > Terriglobia > UBA7540 > UBA7540 > JAHEKS01. Next base: position 15,824 of record CAYZVR010000036.1, read on the forward strand.
GCGTATCTTGTAGTCCGCAAGCAGTATGGCCATAGCGTAGCCTCCCGGACAGCTCTTCGCATTGCTGAGATTCTTCTCCTTGCCTGGGCCTACGCATATTTCCTTGAGCGCCTTTCCAACCAGTACCGCGAAGGGGTAACTGTTGCGTTAATGATATGCCTTTATTTGATTTTGGGAATCTCCTTGGTCCGTTGGCCCTTCCGGGCGCGATGGACTGGCGCTCTGCTGCTGGACCTCACCTCGCCGAAGGACCGCCGTCGCGCCTACGCGTGGGTAAGCGCAGTCGCAGTCCTTACCACCATGCTGGGGGCATTGGTTTACCACACGAGTCATCTTCCCAACCCCCCTGGCCGCGGGGATCTCGTGGTCGTACTCCTTGCCTTCCCCGCGCTCGGGTTGTTTATAGCCCACCTGTTCTTGGCCTCCAGCCGGATTGAGCTTCGCCAACGAGGCATGATGATTTCGGGCGTCTGGTTGCGATGGTCGAGCGTCGAGTCGTATGCCTGGGAGGATTCCAGAGGCGAGTTTGTCACACTCAATGTGCGCAGCAAGAAATGGCTGGTGTTTACTTTCCGTTCGACATTAGAGATTATCTTGCCCTCCGTCCAAAAGACCCCCACAGACGCCATCTTGAAAAACCAGCTATCGGAATGGCCTGGCGAGTCTGTTCATGCGACGGACAAAGTGGCATAATACAGATAGATGGAAAGTTCCGACATGGCGAAAAGCGGATCTTCCGGCCTCGAGGGCATTATCTTTGCCCAGCTCGATAAAGCCGTCAACTGGGCACGCAAGTCGTCGCTCTGGCCGATGTCGTTTGGCCTGGCCTGCTGCGCGATTGAAATGATGTCCATGTCGGCGTCGCGCTTCGACATCGCGCGGTTCGGCGCGGAAGTTTTCCGCGGTTCGCCGCGCCAAGCCGACCTGATGATCGTCGCGGGGCGCGTCTCGCAGAAAATGGCTCCGGTCATTAAAAAGCTCTACGACCAGATGCCCGAGCCCAAGTGGGTGATCTCGATGGGCGCCTGCGCGACCTCGGGCGGCGTCTTCAATAACTACGCAATCGTCCAGGGCGTCAACCAGTGGGTTCCAGTGGACGTTTACGTGCCGGGATGTCCGCCGCGGCCGGAGCAGTTGATTTACGCCATCATGATGCTGCAGAAGAAAATCGAAAACCAGCGCGGATCGTTCAAGGAAGCCGTCCTGCACCGCTAATCGTTTGAATTAGAGTAGGGAAAGCAAGGGGGAGATTTGCTTCGCGCCAGTATTTGTGTGGGCGCCGGGAGCGTTCAGGCGTGGCCGCCGGTGTGGGCGGGCCCCTGAAAAGGTTTCATTTCCGCGGCGGCCACTTTGACGAGCGGAGCGACCCAGGCGGACATTTCCTGTTCACTCGCGATGAGTTCCTTGAGCGTCGTTTTGTTCAGAACGTGGTCAACGACCATCTGCACGGCGTGCCAGAGTGACCGCATGGAGCAATCCACAGTGTGAGTGCACTCGTTCTTGACGCCCGCATGCGTGGCGCAGAACTCCGGGTCGAACAGCCGCCCGCCGAGCAGCCCCAGCACTTCACCGATCACGATTTTTTCAGGAGGGCGCGTTAGCGTATAGCCGCCCGCTTTTCCTCGCGCGCTGGTTACGAATCCGCCGCGCCGCAAGAGCCGCATCAGCTTCGCGGCGTAAAATGGCGAAATCCCTTCTGCCTCGCTGACGGCGGGGATGGTCAGGCTGCCTCCAGCTCCTTCATGCGCGATGCGGAGAAGGCAGCGGAGCCCGTATTCTTCCTGGGAACTGAGTTTCATATCGCACCTTCGGTAGCGGCGGTCTGTGATCCCGCCAGGCGGGACGATGATGACATCGCCGCTACAGGAAACCAAGCTGAAGCTTGGCGGCTTCCGACATCATATCCTTGTTCCATGTCGGGTCCCAAACCACTTCCACCTTCACATCGGTCACCGAGGAAAGCACACGGATGCGGTCTTCCACTTCGCCCGGCAGCGTTCCTGCCGCGGGGCAGCCGGGAGCGGTCAGCGTCATCTTGACGTAAACGAATCCGGAAGGTTCAACCTTTGTCTCGTAGATCAGGCCGAGATCGTAGATATTGACGGGAATTTCCGGGTCGTAGACCTTGCGCATCGCCTCGACGGTTTTTTCCTTGAGAGCCTGAACTTCCTGGTCGTCCATAAGCCTATGCTCCCTCGCCGGCGTCTTCGGGCGGCTCCGTCGTCACTAGTTCGCCGCTTCCTGCAAGCGCGCTGTGCAGCGTGTGCCAAGCGAGCGTCGCGCACTTGACGCGCACCGGAAATTCCGAAACGCCGGAAAAAACCGCAAGCTTCCCGAGCGAAGAGCCATTGTCTGCTCCCTTGCCCGTCACCAGGTCGTGAAATTTCTGGAACAGCCCTTCAGCCTCGTCGCGCGTCTTGCCCTTCAGCGTTTCCGTCAGGATGGAGGCGGAAGCGGTCGAGATGGCGCAGCCGGAGCCTTGAAAGCTGATGTCGCGGATGCGAT
>CAYZVR010000037.1:0-17520 GCA_964481715.1 uncultured Acidobacteriota bacterium
GCCGGCGGGGCTGCACTCGACGCAGTACTATCCGCACGGAGCGGCGGACTCGAGCTTGCTGTGGCAGGCGCCCAAGCCGCGCTGGCGGATGATCGAGCGCACGCAGTAAGCGTCGCACCTGCCTGCGGCGCGAGCGGCGATGGCGATGCCCACTGTCACGCCCAGCAGAGCAGCAGACACAAAACTCAAGCCACGACGGCCCCCGTCAGCTGACGGTGACCGCCGTGGCTTTTTAATTTAAGGATCGAAGTCAGCACGGAAAAAACCGCGGCGCTCCATTGGTCCCCAGAATGGGTCGCGCGGGATTTCGCGAGCTTGCAACATGCGCAACAAATCGTCTGACACGGGCACGCTCAAGAATCCCTTTTGCGATCCGAACGTGAAGCCGGATTGGGCACAACTGACTCGCCTGGGCGGCGACCGTGTGGCGATTCTTTTTGAAGAGCTGAGAAGGCGTATAGGAGCCATCGACGGGTTGATTGAGGACCTGCATTTCGCGAGCCAGGATGAGGGCTGGGTTCCGCGCTATAGCCTGGACGGGGTGACCATCGCACACGCGCACATCGGGCCGGGGAGCCTCGAGGTGACCCTTTGCCTTGCGGGCAAGGTTGAAGTGGAAGAGAAAATACGTGGCCGCGCAGCGCGCCATCGGCTTGACAGTCGCGCCGCGGTGACCTTATTTGCGCGGCTGATGATTCGAGCCTGCCGGCGTTCGAAAGGGAAGCCTGAACGCTGACCCGTCGGCTGACGGGCTGACAAGTGGCCAAGGGTTCTGTTATACCTGATGTCCGTGCGTCGCTCCAGGATACCAAGCTCGTGCAGCCGTCGCGAATTTCTCGCAGCTTTTCCTGCACTCGCGGCGGGGTCGTCGCAAATCTTTTCGAGGAAGCGGAGCACGCCGGAGGAGCCCGTCACACCGCCAGGCGCCAAGGTTCACATCCTTCTCTGGTTTGACACAGAAGATTACATTTTGCCGCAAAGCGACGATGCGGCCAAGCGCATTGCCGCGTTCCTTACCCAACAGAACCTTCGCGCCACATTCAAAGTGGTGGGCGAAAAAGCCCGCGTGCTCAATCTCCGCCAGCGGCGCGACGTTATTGGCGCGCTCTCGCAGCACGAGATTGGCTATCACTCGAACACTCACAGCCAGCATCCCACCGTGGCGGAATACGAATCCACTCTCGACTGGCAGAGGGGCGTGGATGAATTCTCGCGCCGAGAGCGGCCGGGATTTGAAGCGGTTCGCAGGACGTTCGGACAAGTGCCCACCTGCTACGGCCAGCCGGGGAGTTCGTGGGCGCCCCAGAGTTTCGCCGCGCTCAAGGAATGGGGAGTGGGAGTTTACCTCGACGACGGCAAGCAGGTGGGGCTGAACGGCGAGCCCTTTTGGTACGGCGGATTGCTTAACATTTTCAATATTCGGGACGGAAACAAGCTTCGCCCCGATGACCAGTGGTCGAACCTAACCGAAGCCAAAGAGGATTTCCAGGATCTCCACCTGCGCCTTACTTCCCGGCCGAGCGGAGGAGTGGTGAGCCTGTACTTTCATCCCTGCGAGTTCGTGCACCGGGAGTTCTGGGATGCGGTCAATTTCGCGCGCGGCGCCAACCCGGACCGCGCCGATTGGAAAGTGCCGCCGATGAAGTCTCCCGAAGAAAGCGAAAAGGCCTTCCAATATTTCGAAGAGCTTGTCACCTACATGAAAGCCTTCCCGCGCGTGGAATTCGTGACGGCCTCGCAGGCATTGCGATTATTCCGCGACTCGGCGCGAAGACGCGCGTATTCGCCCGAACAATTGGGAACCCTGGCCGCCAGGGTAGGGCCGGAAATATCCTTTCAGGATCTCGGCGACTCAACGCTCTGTCCGAGCGAAATTTTCTTTTTGCTGAATGCCTTCGTGGCGCAGACGGTGCGGAAAACTCCGCCGGAACCCATCCTTCTTGACGGCACGCCCTACGGGCCGGCATCCGCTGGCGCGGAGCCGCTTGGCGATGCGCTTCACATTCCGTGGACGCAGTTTTCAAACACCGTCCTCGACGTCGCCGACTTTCTGCGAAAATACAACCAGCTTCCCGGGGCGGTCTGGTTTGGGAGCAAGGCGGTTCCTCCCGAAAGCTACCTTGTCGCGCTCGCGCAGGTCACGGCCAGACTGGTTGATAAAGCTGAGCCTCCCGAGTCCGTTACCTTGGAACGAGCTCACCTCGAAACCGAAAAATACATTGCCGACGATGCGCTCGCCCTGTGGGATTGGGTCATCTTCCCGCCAGGATTCCACGCGCCTCAAATGATGCAGCTTGCCAGGCTTCAGGCGTGGACCCTCAAGCCCGCGCGGCTCGCCGCGCAAGCAGCGGCCCAAGGGTGATTCGCCGCCGATTCCCGTAGGGGCGATTCATGAATCGCCCTCTGTAGCGGCGGCGTCCCGCCGTCGAATCAGTCCGGACGACATCGCCGCTACAAAAGAACGGCAGCCTCGTTCAGTTCGCTCTGAAAATCGACCGTGAATTTGTTGCGGGGAAAAAGCCCACGGTCAGGAAAAACGCTGACCGTGGCTACCCGCTTTTGCTTTTGGCTTGTGCCTTCCCCCGCATGCCACCTACCGTCTACCGAATTCTGTCTTCTGACTCCTGTCTCCTGCCTTCCGCCTTCTGTACTTTCCCCTCGTCACTGTTGCTAAAACCCTGGCCGCCGTGCAAAATCCGGCTACCACTCCTTCCCTCGCTTCGCGTATGATAGGGGGGATATGCCAGTCGAATGGAAGGACTACATCACAAGCGACCCTGAGATTCTGCGCGGGAAGCCGCGCTTCAAGGGCACGCGCATCGCGGTAAGCCTGGTTCTGGGGTATCTCGCGGCGGGCAAGACCGCCGAGGAAATCATCGCCGAGTTTCCCGACCTCACCCGCGAACAGATCGCCGCCTGCCTCGACTACGCGCGCGACCTTGCCGAATTCCAAGTCGGCGTCTGATGGCTCTCCGCTTCTTCGCCGATCATTGCATTTCGAACGCCATCGCTCGTGCACTCCGGGAGGCGGGGCACGAGGTTCTCCGCCTCAAGGATCACATGTCGGCAGAGTCCTCCGACTCCCTGGTGATCGCCAAAGCGCAGGATGTCGGCGCTATCCTGCTTTCGCAGAATGGCGACTTCTCCGACATCGTGGCCTATCCCCCCGCGAAATTTCGCGGCATCATTGCCCTTCAAATTCGCGACCACCCCGAAGTCGTTCCGGTTTTAATACGGAACCTCGTGGCCTACTTCGGAGTCTATCCCGCCTCAGACCACTATTCCGGAAAGCTGCTGGTTGTTGAGCCGGCCCGCATCCGCGTCCGCGAGTGACCCCGCCCTGCTTGTGCCGCCCTTCTGTCTCCTGACTTCTGACTCCTGTACTTTCCCCTCGCCCCGACGTCCGTAGCCCCGGACTCTGGGGCGCAGGTCGTCACTGCCCTTGAGCGCTTGCTTTTGAAGCGACCTGGGTGTATAATATATAGGTTGGTCATCTTAATATCGCGGTTATCGCCCGGCGCTACAACAAACTGTGTTGGTCAAGAATATTTAAGGGGGCGGGAATTCTTGGACTCAAAATCAAGTGCCGCAGACTCACCGAGGCGAGTCTGCGCGACCCGCGAACCAACAAATGGGAGAACCGCAGGTCCGGAGTGCGGGACCTGCGCTACTCGCTGCGCCGCCGATTCCCGTAGGGGCGGGCCTTGCGCCCGCCCTCCGACTCCCGCCTTGCGGGAGCAGGAGGGCCCGCGCGATGTAGCGGCGCTCTATGAGCGCCGAATTTTCCAGCCGACGCGAGTTTTTTGTAGGGGCGGTTCGCGAACCGCCCCTACAACTGGGAGATGGTATCCGCCGGGGTCGTGGCGGGTGAGGGGTAGCGCGGTCCCGGCTATCATGACGGACGGGTCCGCGGTTCTTCTTTCGGCAAAGCCGCAGAGTTTCACATACCAAACTCTGCGCTACCTGCTTTCGGTTGCCCGCGGTGCGGTCTTCTTGTCCATTAAAATGGACAAATTGTCGTAATTGGTTGAGACGATAATAAATACTTCATATTTAGATAACATTTTACTTGACATTCTCTCGCTTTGAGGAGTAGCTATTACCTATCTCATTCCGGCTCTCGCCCCCCCGTCGGGGGAAAACCTGCTAAGGAGGTTCCTCCTATGCAGCGATCCTGCCCTCGGCCGATTTCTTTACTGTGTGTATTTGTGAATTGTGTGCTTGTGCTGGGCATATGCGGGAACCCTTTGTTCGCCGCGCAAGATGCCCGCCCCCTCCCGCCGGAGATAAGGAGGCTTCAAGGGCGCGCAGGTCGCGCGCCCAAGTACAAACCCGGCGAAGTACTGGTGCGTTTCAGCAAAGGCGTGACCGAAGCAAAGAAACAGGCCATCCATGGCGCAATCCGTGCGCATACGGTAAGAACCTACCCGCAAATTCCCGGCCTTTACCATGTGCGCATCCCCGCGGGAATGTCCGTCGCGGCCGCCATCCGCCACTACCGTCAGAACCCCGAGGTGCTCTACGCTGAACCCAACTTTGCCGTCCACATCCTCGAGGATTCTGTGACACCCAATGACCCGCGCTTCAGCGAACTCTGGGGGCTGCACAATACAGGTCAGACCGGCGGAACCCCCGGCGCTGATATTCACGCCCCGCAAGCCTGGAGGCTTTCAACGGGAAGTCCGAACGTTGTCATCGGGATCATTGACACGGGCATTGATTACAACCACCAAGATTTGATTTCCAATGTTTTCTCGAACCCGCTGGACTGCAACGCCAACGGTATCGATGACGATAAAAACGGGTTTGTCGACGACTGCCACGGCATTGACTTCTTCAACGGCGATTCCGATCCCATGGACGACAAGGGCCATGGCACGCACGTTGCCGGGACCATCGGCGCCGGCGGGAACAACGGCGTGGGAGTCGTGGGCATAAACTGGCACGTTCAAATCCTGGCATGCAAATTCCTGGGCCCCGGGGGGGTCGGCTACACTTCTGATGCGGCAGCCTGCTTAGACTACATGGCAGTGATGAAGGACCACGGCGTCAACATCGTGGCTACGAACAATAGTTGGGGCGGTGGGGATTTTTCGCAGACGCTGCTCGACGCCATTGGCGTCCAGCGGCAAAAAGGAATCCTCTTCGTCGCGGCAGCTGGGAATCTTCAGGAGGATATTGGTGCTATCCTGGGCGGCTACCCAATGAGTTACTATTCGGCGAATCTGATTGCCACCGAAGCGACCACCGACACTGACGACCTGGCAGGCTTTTCAACTTACGGAGCGGACATCGTCCACCTCGGAGCGCCCGGCGAGGGGATACTGAGTACCTTGCCGGGGAACGAATACGGCTTGAAAGGCGGGACCTCCATGGCCACTCCGCTCGTCACCGGCGTCGCCGCACTGCTGGCCGCGCAAGACCCGACGCGCGATTGGAAGGCCATCAAGAATCTGATCCTGGCGGGTGGTGACGAGATTCCCGCCGTGTCCAATACGATTAGCCAAAAACGTCTGAACGCCTACGGCGCGATGACCTGCTCTGATTCAATAATTCTAAAGCGCCTCCAGCCTCGGCCGACCGCTCAAACCGCCGCTCTCAACCAGCCGGTTGGCCTGTCCGTCTTGCACATCAACTGTGCCATGCCGAACGGGGAAGTGTCCGTCTCGGTCGATGGTGGCGCGGAAATCATCACGCTGCAAGACGACGGCCAAGGATTCGATCAGGAAGCCGACGATGGAACCTATTCCGCCCAGTGGCTTCCCTCCACTCTTGGATACCACTGGCTGACTTTTCCCTGGGGTGAAAGCGTCCAGATTCAGGTCCTCTCCCCTTATCGGTTTTCGAGCGCCGAGTATTCCTATCGGCACATTGCGGGAACCAAGTTAGGTTTGGGTGACCAAGCCACCGGCGTATTGATCGAATCTCCCTTTCTTGTCCAATTTGGAGGCGGGAACTTCAGCGGTCTCCAAGTCAGTCAATACGGCGCGATCAACTTCGTCGCTCTCAATATCGACTATTTCAATGAGCCGCTCCCATCACGGCACGAGACAACCCTTGTCGCTCCCTTTTGGGACGATCTGTACCCGGCGGATGGCGGCGTCTTTTGGGATGTAATCGGCAATGCGCCCAACCGCGAACTGGTGATCGAGTGGCGCAAAATCTCTCATTCTCTTTGCGGCAACCCTTCAGACACAACTGTCAAATTCCAGGTGGTCTTGTTTGAGGGATCGAGCGATATCTTGTTCAACTACGCCGATGTCGCCTTCGGTGGAGACTGCGCATTTGCCAACCTCGGCGCAAGCGCAACCGTCGGCGTGCAGGTGGCAACTCAAGTGGCGACTCAGTACAGCTTCGAGACACCCAGCCTGGGCAATGGGACCGCCATCCTCTGGACACTCGGGGCTCCGACCCCTTCCATTACTCATCTTTCGCCTTTCACCGCCATCGCAGGGGACCCTGGCTTCGAGTTGAAAGTGAACGGATCGAATTTTGTACCGGAATCACAGGTAGCTTGGAAAGGCACGCCGCTCAGCACCACGTTCGTCAGCAGCTCAGAGTTGACCGCGGGCGTAGGCGACCAAGACATTGCCTCGGCAGGCAAAGTCAAGGTTTCCGTCTCCAATCCGCAGCCCGGCGGCACCTCCAATTCACTGCCCTTCACAATCTATGACGCTTATCCCCTGCCATCGATCACTTCAATCGATCCGGCATGGGCTTTCGTTTCCTCCGGGAAGGTGTCGCTGCTGGTGAAGGGAACCGGTTTTGTCTCGGTATCGGTCGTGCGGTGGAACGGCGCGGAAATCGCGACGGCCGCAGAAGATTCTTCAACGCTGATCGCAGATATCCCAGGCGGGAACCTTTCTCAATCGGGCACCGCAAAGATCACGGTGCACACACCGCCACCTGGCGGGGGGACGTCGAATAAAGTTCAATTCGCCATTCTTGAAAAGGATTTCTCAATCGGGGCGCGACTTGGCGATCCCACTTCCCTCACAGTGAGAGCCGGCGGGTCGGCTACGTTCAACATGGAGATTGCGCCGACCGGGTTCAGCGGGAATGTGGACTTGCAGTGCGGGTTCCAGGGCTTGATGCCGCGCGGCACTAGTTGCATCGTTACTCCCGCTTCGGTCGGTTTGAATGGAACTGATCCTGCGCCGTTCGCAGTCACCGTTACGACCACGGCGCGCACCGTCGAGCTTCCGAAGTGGCATGCCCCACCTGGAAGAATCCCATTTCTGCTTTGGCTGGCGTCACTGGCGATCCTGGTTGGATTTGCTTCGGCAAAACGGCTGAGGCTGCAGACATCTCTCCTGGCGGTACTGCTCATTTCTGTGGCGGCATGGCAGGCATGCGGAGGAGGTGGCGGCGGCACGTCTTCGCCCCACAACGGCACACCCGCCGGTACCTATACACTGACAATTTCCGGGAGCTCAGGCAGCTTGACGCACTCGATGACGCTGACGCTGACCGTTTCCTGATGGGTTTTGGCATTCTCCACCTAAGCATTTAAAATCGTGGATTGTCTTAGGCTCGGCGATGCGGCGATACTTCGGCCGTCATGATCTGCGCCGACACGCAATACCAATTCGACCGCGTGACGCCGGCACAGCAGGCAGCGGAAGGCAGGAACCGGGGCCGCGGGTCGAGCGACTAGCCACGGCAGCGGGTCCTCATGCCGTGGGCTTTGGGCTTCCGCGACCGCCGAATTTCGTGCCCGCATCCATACCAGAAAAGGACCCACGACATGCAAAAATGTGTCGAGGCTACCAACTCGGGGTGACAACGCACATTGGGCAGACGCATGGGTCTGCCCCTACGGCCGAACGGAATGGCGCTGGAACGCGGCGCTGGCGGGCCAGTCACGACCTACCACCCCTGAATCCCCTCCTCATTTGAGGAGGGGAACGAGAGGTGGTGCGCCAGCCCTGCGCGGGCCATACCTGCCTGCCGCAGGCAGGGGCCCGCCCCTGAAAGGCCGCTGGCAAGGGACGGGGGACCGCACTTTCGCTTTTTGTTCGCCTCTCAAAGCCACGCCGAAGGCGGTTCCAAGCACCCCCGAGATAAGACTGCAAAAAGTGACACACTTTTTTTGGGGCCGTAAATTCTCCGCGAAGTCATCTGCGGCGCGATCCGTCGCGCGCATCGTCTCGCATGAGTCTTTTCCGCGGATAGTCCGCATGACATCCTGCGCGAGGTTGTGGTAGCATTCGAAGATAGCGCAGCCACCGAAGAGGCGAACTTCCGGGATGGTTCCTTTCCCCGTGGCGGCGAGCGTTTCTCGAAAGGATCTGTGATATGTCCGGACATTCGAAGTGGGCGACGATCAAACACAAGAAGGGCGCCGCGGACGCCCGTCGCGGCAAGGTCTTCACCAAACTAATCAAGGAAATCAGCATCGCGGCGCGCATGAGCGGAGGAGATCCGGACTCCAACCCGCGACTGCGCACTGCCATCGCCGCCGCCAAATCCGAAAATATGCCGGCCGACAATATCAAGCGCGCCATTCAGAAGGGCACGGGCGAACTGCCCGGCTCGGTGTACGAAGAAGCCGTCTACGAAGGCTACGGGCCCGGCGGCGTGGCGATGATGCTCGAAATCACCAGCGACAATAAAAACCGCACGCTCTCCGAAATCCGGCACATCCTTGGCAAGCACGGCGGAAATCTTGGCGAGAACGGATGCGTGGCGTGGATGTTCTCGAAGCGCGGCTACGTGGTGGTGGAAAAGGAAAAAGCCGATGAGGAAAAGCTCCTCAACCTGGTTACCGAATCGGGCGCTGAGGACCTGGTGGACGACGGCAGCCATTGGGAGATTTTTTCGCCCGCCGAAAACTTCCATCAGGTGGTGGACCACTTGAAGGAAGCGGGCGTGGTTCCCGCCGTGGCGGAAATATCCATGGTGCCGCAATCCCACGTGAAATTGAGCGGGAAGACCGCTAACCAGATGCTCCGTCTGATGGAAGAACTGGAAGACCACGACGACGTGCAGCACGTCTACGCCAATTTTGACATCGAGGAAGCGGAGCTTCACGCGCTGACCCAGGCCAAGTAGAGCTCGGCAGCATCGGGTGGCAGGAGCTAACGGGAATCGAAATCGCGCTCATGGAGACCCACACCTCGCCCTGTCGAAGGAATTCAAAGTCCCTCTCTCACGCCCTGTGGCTGATGCTTATTTCCGCCGGACTGTGCGCTTTAGCGCCGAGTCCCGTCGCCGCTGAAAAACCGGCTGCGGCCCGCCTCACTTTTACGCGCGTCCTGAAAGGAAGCGTTCCGGAAACCATCACCATCATCGTAAACGCGGATGGCGAGGGAACGTACGACGGGCGCAGCCTGAGTGAGCCGCCCCGCTTCCGCCCGATGAAAATTTCTCCCTCGACTGCCCAGCAGCTTTTCAGTCTGGCCGCCCAGCTCAACAATTTCCAGTCCATTGATCTTGAAAGCCACAAGAACGTTGCGAATCTGGGGTTGAAGACTCTCACCTACGAAAAGGACGGCCAGAAATACAGCGCCGAATTCAATTACACCGTTCGCCGTGAGGCGCGTGAGCTCACCGACCTCTTCGAGAAAATTGCGAGCGTCGAGGGACATATCGAGACTCTCGAGTATGCCATCAAGTATGACCACCTGAGCCTGCCGCGCGCGCTCCTGCGGATCCAGATCGATCTCAGGAACCAGGCGCTGGCCGAACCGGAATTGATGGTCCCGACGCTCAAGGAGATCGAGCGGAACCCGCGGTTCCTCCACCTGGCCAAGGTGCGCGCCCAGGACATCCTCCAGCGCGTGCAGAACTCGAACTAATTCAATCAGACCGTCATGACCTCCACGGTTTTGCTCCACCTGGAGGTCGCAGTCCGGCCTCCTGAGAGGGGATACGCGTCTCCAGCGGCACAAAAAGTTGCCCCAACATGTTTCCACGGGTGTACACTCGCGACAGCAGGAAGGCCATAATGGAAATTCCAGCCAAGAAGGGTTTTTATTCAATTGTTCTAGCCGGTTATTTGGGTTTATTAGGATGCGGTGGCGGCGGCTCCGTATCAAGACCACCGCAACCAAGCGTTTCTCAGACGGTCTCTTTAGTTAATGATGTTGATATAGATTATGCGGCCACACTCCTGAATGTGGCTCAAGCGACAAGGACAATTACGCATAACGGCGCCCAAATAGGCACTACAACGATCACTTTCTCCCCTTACGATGAAAATCTGAATGACATGGAAAAAGGAGAATACAGATTTGATTTGACGGCCGGAGGTGTCTCTGACACAGATTTATTAACAATTCCAAACTACGCTCCAATATCTAATTTTGATTCTTTGGAAACAAATCTCAGTGAAGGATCTTCAAGAACATTTAATTTAGAATCGCTTATTTCAGACAAAAACCCTGAAGACATACCTATTCCCCTTGTCAGCGCAAAAACACTTAAGGGAGGCATAGAAACTAGCATAAGCGGTCATATTCTGACAATAACTTCAACAGGCGCACTTGGACCGTATCAGGTTGAAGTCACTTACGGAAGCGAGGAAGGGGGGCTTGCTAAGAAGGCCATTCAGGGAAATGTGGCTGGCTTTATGCATGTTAAAGGACAATTACAAGATGCTAGAACAAACACATTGGGACTTAAAACAAATGAGCAGGGGATAATACATGCTTATAATGCGGCAGACAACGCTTTTTTAAAAGAATATTTAATTGACTCTCAGGGAAATTTCGATTTTAAGTCAGAACAAGAAGTTTCAGAAATATACTTACAGGCAAGAATTGATTTGGAAATACCCTTAATTGGATTAACTGATGGCTTTGTCAGAACAATGAAGATTACTCCTGGATCAGATACAACAAATATTTTAATAAGAGCATATCCTTATAATGAGATTCTCTTTTATGCTGGGGTAAACAAGGCTGATTTTAGGAAACATCTTGAGGAGATTAATCCATACCTTTGGAAATCAAAAGTTGGGAACATTGAAATAGTAGACATCAATCCTTTGAATGGGTCGAGTTTTACACCTGAATTCATGAATTTGGTAAAAAACAAAATCCTGAATCCCAATGACATTGGATGCTATATGGATCCTGTAGAAATGGTAAAAACATTGAATGTTCAAATAGATGGTCCAAATTCAACAAAACATTATCATATTGAAGGACCCAATATAGTTGGTGAACAAGGGTGGGGAATCTTGTATAGAGATATAGACGTAAATGGCGGTTTGTTCTCGCCAGGTAATGGATATGCGTGGTTAGTTATTATAGGCCCTGAGTTCGAGCCATTGGCAACGCATGAATTTGGGCATGCATTTATTGCACAGGCGGGACACGCATTAACACTTCTTGCAGGAACACAAACAATAATGAGAAGTGACGAACTTGGAAGATTAACACCTGGTCCGGCAGACTGTGAAGCAGCAAAAATTGTATATGAGAAAACATATGAAATTAAAGAAGGGGAAACAATTACAATAGAACCGTATAGTAATACTCTTGGTTTTGGTTTTTGTAGTGATGGTCTGGAATTTTGCCCCAAGAAATAAGAAAGAGAAGAAGGTTGTCCGAGGGTGTTTTTGTGACATCTTTTTACAGAAGTCAATACTTTACGAAACCCGCTGGCTGGCGCAGCGCTTTTAGTTTAGATTTGCGCGCTGAAGGGATGATGGATGCCCGCTTGCGCGGGCATAACGGGTCCCTTTGTATTGTCATTCCCGCGTGACCGGGCATCTACTGACGACCCATGGGGCCGCCAGTAGTGCGGCGGCTGGCGCAGGCGTTCCGTTGGAGTTGTGGGCGCCGAAGGTGCAAGACATTTTAGGATCGCAGACCCAAAGGGTCTGCGGCAGGCTGCGCGCCCAGGACATCCTCCAGCGCGTGCAGAACTCGAACTAATTCAATCAGACCGTCATGATCTCCTCCTCTTCAGGGCATGACTATTTATTTCCGGTGCCTGCAACTCCGGGAAGCTTTATCTCGTCCAAGTTGATAGAATAGGCTTCGAGGGGTGGTGGCAGTTTTAAGAACTCCGGAGGTCCGCCATGAAAATCCGGTCGCGACTCATTCTCGGGTTCTTAGGGGCAGGTTTCCTGGCCGTATTGGCGGGAAGCCAGGTGTGGGCGCAGGTCGTCTCGCACGCCCGGGTTGTCCGCCTGAGCTTTGCGGAAGGGACCGTTTCGGTCGAGCGGGCGGACGCTCTCGGCTGGTCAGCCGCTCCGGTGAACACCCCGATTCAAGAAGGCTTCAAGCTGGCGACGGCCGAAGACAGCTTTGCGGAAGTCGAGTTTGAAAACACCTCGACGGCGCGCCTCGGCCAGGGATCCGTCCTCGAATTCAATCAACTCGCCCTCGACGCCAGCGGCGGCAAACTGAATCGCCTGGCGCTTCGCCAGGGCTATGCCACGTTCGACGTCATACCCGAAAACGGCGACGTATATGCGGTTCAAGCCGGGGAAGCAACCATAACACTTGGCGCGGAACAGACCACCCGCTTTCGCGCGGACCTGGAAGGTGGAAACATTCGCATCGAGGTTTTCAGGGGATCGGTTGAAGTGGCGAGCCTCTTTGGCGAGCATCATCTTGGCAAGAACAGTGTCTTCGAAATGCGGCCGGGAGACCAACAGGCCGTGAATATCTCGCACGGAATTACCAAAGACGACTGGGACGAATGGGTGGAGGACCGCGAGAAGCAGGCCCAGACGGCGCGCCGCAACAGCCCTCCGGGACTCTACACCAATGACGTTACATCGCTCCTCTACGGATGGAACGATCTCTACTACTACGGCGGGTGGACCACTATCAACGGATTCGGTAACTGCTGGATTCCCAGAGTGGGTTACGGCTGGTCGCCCTACTCGTATGGCCAGTGGACTTGGCTTCCCAATGCGGGCTACACATGGATTTCGTCCGAACCCTGGGGCTGGATGCCCTTTCATTACGGTGGCTGGCAATTTCAGCCGGGCTACGGATGGTTCTGGGTTCCTACGGGCGGATTCGGCAGTTGGTCGCCGGCGCTGGTCTCGTGGTATCAGGGCCCAGGCTGGATAGGCTGGCGTCCACTGGCGCCGACTCGAGGGGGCGGAGGAACCACCGCCAATCGGTCGGCGGCCGATTGTCCGCAAGGACACAACTGCACAACCGTCGTGAGCTCGGATGCCTTCCGCGACGGGTTACCCGTGCGCGGGCATCGCATCAACACGGTGAATGTTAACCAGGCGTTTGCGGTTGAAAGGCCTGACGTGCGGCCGGGTGAACTGACCCGCCCCATCCGTGGCTCACGCACTGGTATTGAGATTGTCGGCGCGGCGCCCGTGGCATCAGGCCTTGCGAACGCAAGCACAGCCGCCGGCGGAGCTTCGGAACCTGTCAATCGCGTTCGAGCTGCCGAAGTTCCCTCGGGCGTTCGTGGAGGAGCCCATGCGCCAATACGTACCGGATCTGGCGCGGCTCTCGGTGTCACGAATGTGCCGACTCAGGGCTCAGTAGTCTTTGATCCAGCAGAAGGACGCTTCGTCAACGGCCACGGCGGAGCGCCCGACGCTTTGCCGAAACCCTCAGCCCAGCCGGCACCGTCCGTGACAAGTGCTGAGAACGCGCAGGCAGCGCCTGCTGCCCGTCAGCCGACGGGCGCCGTCGCGGTTTCTCCTGAGAGCGTTCAAGTGGGAAATCCCAACTCCCCAACTCCCGTGATGACTCATCCCATCGGACCGACGGGGAGCTTCTCTTCCATGGACTCCGCGCATCACGCCTCGCCCCATACGGGCGTCGAAAACCAAGCTCCCACAGGGTTCACTCAAAGAATCCTTCGTTCGATCGGCTTTGGCGACCAGGGAAAACAATCAACCTCATCGGGAACTTCGCCCTCCGCGGCAGGTTCCTCGCCGTGGGGGACTGCCAGGTCCGGAGGCTCGTCGTCGCAATCTTCTTCGGGTTCTTTCGGTGGAAGCCGGAGCAGCGGCGGCGGATCCTCGGGCTCTTCCGGAAGCTCAGCGCCCAGCTCTGGTGGCGGCGGCTCGGCGGGAGCCTCCCACTCCGCTCCCAGTCATTCCACTGGACGCCCTCACTAGTTCTTCAGTGTACCGCATCAATGGTGGCCGTGAATTTCGTGAAGGGTGTGTCTGGAGAGGGCAACCGCTCGCGACGTCAGGAAACGATGATGCCGGCGTAGCCCACGACCGCGCTGCGGTCTCCGCTCGCATCCGCCGACGTCGCGTACATCACGAGTTCCGCCCGCTTGGCGCCCAGTTCTTTGGCAGCCGTCAGCATGGCGATGGTCGGACCGTAGCCGCACATTGAGATGTCCTCGCGCCGGATGACCTCGTAGAGCCCCTGCGGATCGAGCGCCAGGATCCGGTCAATCGCTTTGCGGTCTTTGACTCGCGTGATGCCGTCGGCCTCGTAATGGTTCATGTCACTCGAAGCGATGATGAGGGTTTTTCGGGGCCCACCCTTCAAGACTTGGGCAACGCCGAGTCCCACCGCTTCGAGCGCCGCGTAGCCGGAGACTCCAAGGGCGATGGGGACGAAGGTGAAGTCTTTCACAGTTCGCTGCAAGAAGGGCAGTTGAACTTCCAGCGAATGCTCTTCGGCGTGTGCGACGGCGTCTTCCGTCAGTCCCTCGCAATGCTCGAGGACCGCCTGGGCCAGCGCGCCGTCCACGCGAACCTCTCCCAGGGGTGTCAGCCAGCTCCCGCTTGACATGATGGCCAGCGGCGCCCCCCGGCCGAAGTGGTTGGGGCACAGGATGAGGTAGGAAGGCCGCGCTGGAAGCCTTTGGTAAACCGCGCCCGCCACGACGCCCGAGTACATATAACCGGCGTGGGGCACCACGCAGCCGAAAGCGTTTTCAATTTTTCCCCTGGCCGGCGGGCCCGCTTCGAAGCACCGGTCGAGATCGCTCGCCAGGGCTTCCGGCTGGGCGGGATAAAACTTTCCGGCAACCGCCGGATGGCGCACCGCGGTGGGGGGCATGTAAAAATCCTAGTCTCCCACGCGGGGCGAGTCAAGCCGAAGTGCGGGTGAAAGCCTGAGGGGATTACTCGCGTTCTTTTTCGATACTGATCTTGAGCGCGCGCAGGAACTGCGCGTCTTGATTGGTCAGGCGGAATTCGGCCTTGCGGATTTGGTCGGCGCTCGGCTTTTGGTAGGGGACCGCGTCCGCCTCGTCGTGCTTGTTAAAGCCGATGGTGACTTCAAAGACCAGGAAGAGGTCGTAACCCGCGGTGCGAATGCGGCCCATGACCTCCCCGATTTTTTCCGATTCCGCCAGGGAATCGTTGATGGCGTTGCCCAGTTCCTTCATGAGTCGTTGGAAATTGTCGTCGAGCTGCAAAAGCCACCTGATTTCTCGGGATTGTCTCCGCCAATTTTCATTCTACGATTGGCGTTCGAAGCGTGTCAAGGAGGGCGGCGGTGAAGTTTGCTGTCGCCGCGCTCTATGAGCGCCGTGTAACCGGGTGTGGCGCAGACATCGTGTTGTGAGGGCTGCGAGCGACCCGCTTGACGGGAGAGTATCGTGTGGTTATACTTATGGTATGAAAACTGCTGTGTCCGTTCCCGAGGATATTTTCGAGCGGGCCGAGCGCCTGGCGCGGCAGACCAAAAGGTCGCGCAGCCGGCTATACAGTGAGGCGCTCAAAGAGTATATCGAACGCCACGCCGCGGATGACGTGACCGAAGCCATGAACCGCGTCTGCGCGGAGGTCGGAGGCTCGAAAGACCGGTTCGTTTCCGCCGCCGCCCGGCGGGTTCTCGAGCGAAGCGAATGGTAATCTCACAGGGCGAGGTGTGGTGGGCGGAGCTGCCTGAGCCTGCCGGTTCAGGTCCGGGATTCCGCCGGCCGGTGGTCGTGGTGCAAAGCGACGCTTTGAACCGCAGCCGAATCTCGACCGTGGTCTGCGTTCCGCTGACCAGCAACCTGAAATGGGCGGGCGCCCCTGGAAACGTTTCTCTCCCGGCGCGTCTTACCGGGCTGCCCAAGGATTCCGTCACAAACGCCTCGCAGATCACCACTGTTGACAAAGAGCTCCTCACCAAACGCGTCACCAAACTTCCGCGCGCCAAGTTGGAACTGCTGCTTTCAGGAATCGGCGTCGTTCTCGGGCAGTAGGTTTTGCAGCGTGTGGCAGCCCTTGTCGCGATTGCATCGGCGGGCCTAAGAATCAGGTCCGCGCGTGGGTTTGACTGCGCGCGCTAATCTCCATAAGATAAATTTGGTGTGGTTAAGCAGGCCCGCCCGGGCGGGCAGGCCGTGCGGCGGCGCCAAGGAGCGGTTTGAGCAAGCTGGGTGAACTCTTGGGTTACGCGATTCGCCAGGCGCAACGCCTGTTCAACTCGCTGGTAGGGTTCACGTTTTTGATCCTGGGCATGGCAGGGGCGCTGCTTTCTTACCAGGAATGGCGCATCTACGAGCGGGTGCCCGATATCGGGCCGATCCGATTCGGCCTGTTCGCCGGCTTCACAGTCTTCTTATTCATCCTCGGCCTTTACTCTTTCGCGAAAGCGCGCAGCGTGCGGTAGAATCTTCGGCGATATAGGTGGAACGCCGGATGGCCAGTCATTCTGAGGCCTCGGCGAGATGGGGCCGAAGAATCTGCTTTTGCTTGCTCAGGCCGAATTAAAAGCAGATCCTTCGTCCGCCGCGGCGGACTCAGGATGACAACTCTGCACCGGCAGATTTGATGAATTCCAAAGACAAAGTGCGGAAAGACAAATTCACGACGGCCTCGGGCCTCGAGCTGAAAACTTTTTACCGGCCCGAAGACCTGGCGCAGTGGAATCCCGACGAGCGCCTGGGCTATCCGGGTGAATATCCTTTCACGCGCGGCATCCATCCCACGCAATACCGCAGCCGGCTGTGGACCATGCGGCAGTACGCGGGGTACGGCTCGGCCGAGGAGTCGAACGCGCGCTACCGGTACTTGCTCGAGCACGGCCAGACGGGACTCTCCGTCGCCTTCGACTTGCCAACCCAGATCGGTCTCGACTCGGATCACGCGATGGCCGCCGGGGAAGTGGGCCGCGTGGGCGTCGCCATTGACAGCCTGGAAGACATGGAAGTTTTGTTTCGCGATATTCCGCTCGAGCGCGTTTCGACTTCCATGACCATCAACTCGACGGCCGCGATCCTCCTGGCGCTGTATTTTGCCGTGGCGGAAAAACAGGGCGCGGACCTCGCCAAACTTTCCGGAACCGTTCAGAACGACATTCTCAAGGAATACATCGCGCGCGGAACTTATATTTATCCACCCGGGCCGGCGCTGCGCATCGTGACCGACATCTTCGCCTTTTGCCGCGACCGCGCGCCGGAATGGAACACCATTTCGATCAGCGGCTACCACATCCGCGAGGCGGGCTCGACGGCTGTGCAGGAAGTGGCCTTCACGCTCGCGAACGGCATCGCTTACGTTGAAGCGGCGGTCGGGCGCGGCCTCGCGGTGGATGACGTCGCGCCGCGCTTGTCTTTCTTTCTGAACGCGCACAACGACCTTCTGGAGGAAGTCTCGAAATTCCGCGCGGCGCGCCGCCTGTG
>CAYZVR010000037.1:17558-18311 GCA_964481715.1 uncultured Acidobacteriota bacterium
CGCATCACTCGCGAGCGTTTCAAGGCCGCGAACCCGCGCTCCTGCATGTTCCGCTTCCACGCGCAGACCGCAGGGTCAACCCTTACCGCGCAGCAGCCCGACGTAAACATCGTGCGCGTCACGCTCCAGGCGCTTGCGGCGGTGCTGGGCGGAACACAGTCGCTCCACACCAATGCCCGCGACGAGGCGCTGGCCCTGCCGACCGAAGCTTCGGCGTTGATCGCCTTGCGCACCCAGCAGATCATCGCGCACGAAAGCGGCGTGACCAACACCGTGGACCCGCTCGCCGGGTCCTACGCCGTCGAAAAACTCACCGACGAAATCGAGCGCGGCGCGGAAAATTATCTGCAAAAGATCGAAGCTATGGGAGGCATGCTGCGCGCCATCGAAACGGGATACGTTCAGCGCGAAATCCAGCAGGCCGCGTACGAGTACCAGAAGCAGGTGGAAACGGCGGAGCGCGTGGTGGTGGGCGTGAATCGCTACGAGTCGGAAGAGTCCACCAAACTTTCCACCTTGCGGATTGATCCCGCGATCGAGCGCGCGCAGGTCGAGCGGCTGCAAAAGCTGCGCGCCCGGCGCGACGGCGCGCGCATCAAAGCCGCGCTCAATGAGATTGAAAGCACTGCGCGCTCGGATGCAAACCTCATGCCGCCAATCCTCGAGGCGGTGAAAGCCTACGCGACGGTGGGCGAAATTTCCGACATCCTGCGCAAGGTTTTCGGTGAGTATCAGGAATCGGTGGTGATTTGA
>CAYZVR010000038.1:0-18279 GCA_964481715.1 uncultured Acidobacteriota bacterium
CGCCCTCGCCACGCGCGACTGCGTCCAGGGCCTCTTCCATCGTCGCCGTGAACCCGTAGTCGACGAGGTGCGCGAAGTACCGCTCGAGCAGCTGGGTCTTGGCGAAGGCGGGGGCTTTCCGGGCTCCGCCAAAGCCGTCGCCGAGTGGTTTCCGCCTAAGGAACGCTCCCTTGCTTTCGGAATCTTCAACACCGGGTCGAGCGTCGGCGCCGTGGTAGCCCCGCCTCTGATTGCGCTCATCATCCTTCAGCTCAACTGGAGATGGGCTTTCTATATTACGGGTCTGTTTGGCGTTGTATGGCTGGTTTTCTGGTGGGCGTTCTACGATCAGCCGGGAAAGCACAAATACCTCACCGCTCGGGAGCGGGACTACCTGAAGACATCTCGCGCGGAAGGAGATTTGGTGCCTGGGCAATCCGCCGCTCCCGTAATTCCTTGGGCCAGACTTTTTCGCTATCGGCAAACGTGGGGGCTGCTTGTGGTCAAATTCCTCACGGATTCGGCGTGGTTCTTCTATATTTTCTGGCTGCCCAAGTATCTGAGCGATGCGCGGCATCTCGACATCAAGCAGCTTGGCTACTACGCGTGGATTCCCTATGCCTTCGCGGGAGTCGGCAGTTTCGTGGGGGGGTGGCTAAGTAGTTTTCTGATTGGGCGGAACATGAGCATCGACCGCTCGCGAAAAATTGCTCTGGCCATCAGCGCCGGGCTCATGCCGGCTTCGCTTTTGATTATGGCTTCCCCTCTGAGCCTGGCCATCCTGTTCTTCGGGCTGGCCTTCCTCGGTCATCAATTCTGGTCAACGATTATCCAGACGCTGGCCGCCGACATCTATCCGTCATCTTCGGTGGGTTCGGTGGCGGGCCTGATGGGAGGTGCGGGGTCGTTCGGGGCGATGCTTTTCAATCACCTGGTGGGGCAACTGCTGACGTACACGCACAGCTATTCGCTGGTCTTCACGATTGTGGGCTTGCTCCATCCCCTGTCTTTCCTGCTGATCCTATTCATCGTGAGGAGAATCGAACCGCTGGCGGCCCGTCCTTCCCTCGGTTTGCGTGCCGGATGACGCGCCCCCGGCGAGTGAGCGCGAAGTCTAATCCATCAGCATCCCGCCGTTCACTTCAGTCATTTCTCCCGTAATGTATCGCGCCGCGGGAGAAGCCAGGAAGACAATCACTTCGGCAACCTCTTCCGGCGAGCCCACTCGTCCCAAGGGGACGGTCGCCGCCAGCTTTTGAAACAGTTCAGGGGGCGTATGGCGTTCATGGAAAGGCGTTCGAATCACGCCCGGGGCGACGCCGTTCACGCGAATCCCGTGTGGAGCGAGCTCGCGCGCGAGACCCTTGGTGTACGTAAGGACCCCGCCCTTGGCGGCCGCGTAGGTCGCGGCCCCGATGCTCCCGCCATTGTGGGCGGCGACGGAACTGATGTTGATAATGCATCCGCTCTTCCGGGCGGCCATTTCTTCCCAAACCGCCTTAACGCAAAGGAAAACGCTCTTCATGTTCAGCGCCATGACTTGGTCCCAAAACTCCTCGGTCACCTCCTGGAGTGTTCGACGACCCACCGCGTCCCCGGCATTGTTCACTAGAATGTCGATGCGCCCCCAATGCTTTCGCATCGCCAGCACCATCGCCTCGACATCGGCGCTGCGCGTCACGTCGGCTTGAATGGCAAAGGCCTCGCCGCCTTTCTCAAGAATCGCCGCGACCGTAGCATCGGCACCGGCCTTGTTTCGCAAAAAGTGAACGCCGACCTTCGCTCCTTCCCGTGCCATGGCTTTTGCCGTCGCGCTCCCGATTCCGCTTGAGGCTCCTGTTACCAGCGCTACCTGACCTTCGAGATTCACGGTTCCTCCCTCTTGACTTCTATGCGCCGAGCGGCTTCCGGCCGCCTAGCGCGTATACCATACCCGCAAATTACCATTTCGGCAGGTACATTACATCCTTGGGCTTGAAAGGATCCTCGATCCATGAGCCCATGGCGTGCGAGCGCGCCAGTTCCCGGTATTTTGCCAGCTTGTCTTCGTCAAGGGTAACGCCCAGACCTGGACCTTCCGGTACCTTGATTTCTCCGTTTTGGTACTGAAACATCTGTCCTGAAATAATGTCGTCGGTCAAGTGGTGATAATGCGAGTCCGGGGCCACGGAGAGATTGGGAAGTACTGCCGCCAGATGGAGCATCGCCGCCATCGAGACCCCGAGTTCTGCCCCGCTGTGCATGCCAACATCGAGGTTGAACGTCTCGCAAATCTGCCCGGCGACGCGCGCGCGATGAATTCCTCCGTACCAGTGAGGGTCGAGCAAAATCACGTCAAGAACATCCATCAGCACGGCCGGTGGCAAGTCCTCAAAGGAAAAGACCGACATGTTTGAAGCCAGAGTTACCCAGGGGACCTTGCGATTGACTCGCGCCATCCCCCTCAGTCCCCACGTCGGGTCTTCCAGATATTCCATGTCATAGTCGTGCAGTTTCTTCGCCACATAAACCGAAGTACTGACTGACCAGACAGCGTTCGGGTCCAGGCGAATCTTGTGCTTCGGAAAAGCTTTGCGCAAGGCAATGAAGGCTTCGATTTCCTCATCGGGCGGCAGCACACCGTTCTTATACTTAATGGTTTTGAAGCCGTATTGCTGCACGACTTGGCGGGCGAATTGAACGATCTGGTCGGTGTTTGAGACTTCTCCCTTGCCTTCCTGATTTGCGTATCTATAAAAGACATAGGCGGAGAAGGGAATCCGATCGCGGACTTTTCCCCCAAGGAGTTCGTAAACAGGTTTGCCCAGTGCTTTGCCCTGAAGATCGAGGCAGGCAAACTCGACAGCCGCAAACACCCCGACGGGCCCGAACAACTTCTCCATGCCGGGTGCGGAGAGCTTCCAGCGGATGCGTTCGAGCTGAAAGGGATCTTCGCCAATCAGGGACTGGCGGAAATCCTCAAGCTGGGCCTCGTGAGCCCTGCGGCCGTAACACTCGCCGAGCCCAACCAAACCTTCATCCGTCTTGACCTGCACGATGAGCCGCGAAAATCCCGGATGGCAGCCGTGCGAGTAACGAAGCGGCGCCTCAATGGGCACAAAGACGGGGGTGTATTGGAGGTCGACGATTCGCATCTGCACCTCTGTGTTCGAGCGCCGCGCACGGTCGTTCGCCTTGGGTTCAAAAGAAGGAGGGCGCCAAAGGTTTTTCCTTCTGGCGCCCGTGGTTGCGGGGGGCGGATTTGAACCGACGACCTTTGGGTTATGAGCCCAACGAGCTACCTGACTGCTCCACCCCGCAAAAGCATTATATCGGCAATGCCCTGGAAATGACAATGTCAATCTTCGCGCAAGAGCCCGAGTGTGCGCAGCGGCGGCCGCCGTGCTACCATGTTGGTCTTTGAAACGCCTTCCGACGCGATCAGGCACGTATGGCTGCCAAGGAATCCAAACCCCCAATCCGAAATTTCGCCGTCAATCGCAAGGCGGGGCATCTCTACCATCTGCTCGAAAAATTCGAGGCCGGCATCGAGCTTACCGGCACGGAAGTCAAGGCCATCCGCGAAGGAAAGGTCCACCTGAAGGACAGTTACGGGGTGGTGCGCGGCGGGCAGGTCTGGCTGCTCGACTGCCACGTCAGCCAATACACGGCGGGGAGCTACATGAACCACCTCCCGCTGCGCCAGCGCCGCCTGCTGCTGAATCGCGACGAGATCAACAAGCTGGAGGCACGGACGCAGGAGAAGGGCCTGACGCTGGTGGCGACTCGCCTTTACCTGAAGAAAAACCTGATCAAGGTTGAAATCGTCTTGGCCAAGGGCAAGAAAATCTACGACCATCGCGAAACTTCGCGACGGCGAACCGTCGAGCGCGAAGCGGAGCAGGCGATGCGCGAGCATCAAAACCGCCACCGTTAGGTTTGCGCCGGTGACGCGGCATTGGTGATGCGACGAGAGTTGCTAATTTCTGAACAAGGAGCCATCTATCTTTGAAAATCGAATTCCTGAACGATTCTATCGAAACCATTTCCTGTCCTTTGCTGGCAATTTATGCCTTCGAGGGGTCCGGCACATCCGGTGGCACAATTGAGCGCCTGCCCTCCGCGACTCGCGCGCTGCTTGATGAGCTTCGTGCCTCGGGGGAACTGACCGGAAAAATCTTTGAGTGCACGCTCCTTCACAAACCCGCCGGCCTTGCCGCGCAGAAACTCCTGGTGGTGGGCGCCGGAAAAAAGGAAAAGTTTGATGATGCTCAACTCCGGCGTGTCGCGGGAACTGCTGTCCGCACCGTGCGCTCGCGCGGGGCTCGTGAACTGGCGTGGCTGCTGGAATCTCCCGAAGCTAAACCCAATTCTATCCAGGCTGCCGTGGAAGGCGCCCTGGTCGCCGAATACGACTCCGACCGCTACCGCACCGAGCGCAACGGCGAGCGGCACGTTGACCGTTTTCTTCTGGCATCGGGTGGATCGAGACTCAATGAGGCAGCGCGCGACGCTCTCGAGCGGGGACGAATCATCGGCGAAGCTCAGAATTTCACACGCGACCTCGTCAACGAGCCCTCGAACAATTTGACGCCCGCCCTTCTTGCCGAGCGTGCCCAGGAGATGGCCAAGCGCTTCGGACTCGAGTGCGAGGTTCTCGACGAAACCAAGATCCGCGACCTGAAAATGGGTGCGCTGTGGGCGGTCGGCCAGGGCAGTGAAGCCCCGCCGCGAATGATCGTGGTGCGCTATCAGCCGGCAGAGGCGCCGGAGACGCCGGTCATTGGACTTGTCGGGAAGGGAATTACCTTCGACACGGGCGGCATTTCCATCAAACCCAGCGAAGCGATGCATGAAATGAAGACCGACATGGCGGGCGGCGCCACCATGCTCGGCGTGATGCAGGCTGTGTCACAACTCAAACCGCGCGTGCGCGTGATGGCGATCATCCCGGCGGCGGAAAACATGCCCAGCGGCAAAGCGTACCGTCCAGGCGACGTGATCACCTCGATGTCAGGAAAGACCATCGAGATTTTGAACACCGATGCGGAAGGACGCCTGGCCCTTGCCGACGGGTTGACCTATGCCAAGCAGCTCGGATGCACGGCGCTGATTGATGCCGCTACGCTCACAGGTGCTGTGGTGATTGCGCTCGGAAATCTAACCACCGGAGTTTTCGGTTGGAATCAGGAATGGGTGGACAAGGTCCTTGCCAGCGCCGCGGCGTCGGGCGAAAAGATGTGGCAGTTGCCCGTGGACGACGAATACCGCGAACTTTACAAGAGCATGATCGCGGACATGGCCAATACAGGCGGGCGTTACGGCGGGGCGATCACGGCGGCGATGTTTGTGGGCGAGTTCGCCGGCACGACCCCTTGGGTGCATCTCGATATCGCCGGCACGCGCTGGTCGAACGACGAAAAACCCTATCGCGCCAAAGGGCCGACGGGAGCGGTCGTCCCGACGCTCGTTCATATGCTCGCGGGCATCGCGCAGAAAGCGTGAGCGCGGTTACATTCTCTCTGGAACTTCGATGCCCAGCAGCTCGAGCGTTTGACCCAGGGATTCGCTCACCAGGTAAACCAGGCAGAGCAGGATTTGCTGCCGGAGCGGATCGCTTTCGCTAACGATGTGGTAGTGGTGATAGAAATTGTTGAACGCCTGGGCCAGCCGGAAGGCGTACTTGGCCACGCCTGCCGGTTCTTCGCTTGAAATGGCCTGCTCTGCGGTCATTTCCACTTGCGCAGCCAGCAGCACCAATTCCCAGAAGGCGTTTCCGTCGTCACCCGCAAGCGCTTCGCGCATTTGATCCGCTGAAACAGCGTTGGGCAAAGCGTCGGGTGAAAACTCCGGATGCGCCTCGCGATATTTTCGAAAAATATTACGCGCGCGGACGACACTGTATTGCAGGTAAGGTCCGGTTTCGCCTTCAAAGGCAAGCGCCTCTTTGAAATCGAAGGCGATGATAACGCGCCGCGAAAATTTGACCAGAAAATACCGCAAGGCGCCTACAGCGATCATCCGCGCGTAAGACTGTTGCTCGGCAGGGTCTTTGGTCAGCTCGCGTGCGCGAACTTCCTGGAGGGCCTTTGCGACCAGCGTATCAATCAAATCGTCGGCCTTGATGCCCAGACCCTTGCGCCCCGAGACTTCAATGTAACTTCGCTGCCGGTCCTCGTCGCTTAATTCAATCTTCATCTCCTCCGCGCAGCCCGGTGTAAGCCCCACGACTTCGTAGGCGAAGTGATGGAGGTGCGCCGCTTGCTCGCGCAGGCCGAGTTCGCGGAAGGCTGCCGCGACGATGTTTTGCAAATACGCCTGCCGGGAATCGATCACCGCATAGGCCGAGTGGCCGCGGCCGAATGCCGGGGCATTCGCCTCGCCATCGGTGGTCGTTCGCCACACCTGGTGGCCGTCGGCGTACCGATAAAACGGCGCGTAACCGAAGTCTTTTCCGAGGGTCGCGAATTTCCAAAGGTGGTAGGCGATGTCCTTTCCGACGTAGGTAACGGTTCCGTTCGAACGCACGATGATCTTGACGTCTTCTTCGCCCGCCAAATCATCGCCCGGTTTCGACTCTGCCTCTTCCAGGCGCATCACCCAGCAGCCGCTATTCTTTCCGGAGCCTTCAAAGCGGACGGCGCCGGTTTGTTTTAGCAATTCGAAAGCGTATTTCCAGAAGTCGAGACGCAGTATTTCGCTTTCCTGCACCAACAGGTCATAACGCACGCCGATGCGCAGCATGGTCTCGAGATGCTTTCGGACGATGGCGGTCGAAATCATGTCGGCCATCTTCGCCAGATCGCCGTGGCCTTCTTCGATGGCCTTGAGGGCGTCGGAGCGCCGCGCCAGCGCCTCCTTGTTCTCTTCGTAATGCTGAAAGACGCGCGCGTAAAGGTCCCAGCAGTAATAGTCGAAGCGGACAGAAGGGTCTCCCAGAAGTTTTTCGACGTCGCCCAACCTTTTCTTTTCGAGGTGAACGAATCCCACCACCACGTCCGCCACCTGAACGCCGGTGTTGTCGATGTAGTTCTGGACTTCAACCGGAAATCCCCGAAAGCGCAGTAGGCGCACGAGCGTGTCGCCCAGAACGGCGTTGCGCAGGTGTCCGATGTGAGCAGCTTTGTTGGGATTGATGCTGGTGTGCTCGACGAGAATCTTCTCGCTCTGGCGGGTTTCCAGCGCGCTAGGAATGGCCCGCCGGAGAAGCAATGCTGAGGCCGCCTTGGCGCGATCGAAATGAAAATTCAAATATCCCGCGCCCGCTACGGTGACGCGCTCGATGCCCTCAAGCGGCAGCATGCGCGGAGCGAGCTGCTCGGCGATTTTGCGCGGCGGCTGGCGAAGCTGTCGCGCCAATTCGAAGCACGCCGCGACCGAGAGATCGCCCATCTCGAGCCTGGGCGGTCTGTCGAGGGCCGGCTCAGCGGTCTCGAGACCGAAGAGCGCCTTCACTTCCTGAACAAACTTGGCGCGAACGCGCTGCTGAGTTTCCAAATACAAATAGGTTCTCCGGGGAATTTACTGGGCTGTTCTCTTGCGAACGGCTCAGGAAAAGTTTTCGAGGCCCGCCGTTATGACGGCTTCATAACGGATCAGGGATTATAGCAGAAGGGCGGTTGCCGCCCTTCGGCGCGCACGGCGGGTTGATTAAGCGCTGGACTTGATTTAGTTTCATCTGGTCCGCCGGAGGAACAGCCAATGGAAAAACAATCCTGCCGCACGAAGACTCTCAAGATCGTCAGCCGCAGTCTCATCGGCGTCGCCGCGCTCGCGCTGGCGGCAAGTCTGATGACCACAACGCGCTCCAGGGTTGTGGGCCAAACTCAAACCTTTGGCGAATTCGAGGCGCAAACTGACGTCGGCCAGACGCTGCCGGGTTCCGCTCAGTTCGACCTCGCGACGCGCGAATACCGCATCGCCGGCGGCGGCGAAAACATGTGGGAAAGCACGGACGCGTTCCACTACGTTTGGCGGCGTGCCAGCGGCGACATGGCGCTGACGGCTGACGTGGAGCTGGTGGGCGCGGGCGGCGTCGAGCACCGCAAGGCCGGCTGGGTGGTGCGGCAAAGCCTCGACCCTGACTCTCCTTACGTTTCCGCCGTGGTCCACGGCGATGGGCTGACCTCCATGCAGTTCCGCGAAATGAAAGGCGGAACAACGAAAGAGGTTCGCTCGGAACTCGTCCGGCCGCTTGCGTTGCGGCTCGAACGGCACGGCGACACGTTTACGCTTTCGGCAGCGATGGACGGAAAACCCTTTCAAGTGGCGGGCTCGACAAACATCACACTGAAAGATCCCGTTTACGTGGGCCTGGCGGTCTGCTCGCACGATGTGAAGGCGCTCGAGAGCGCGACTTTCCGAAGCGTTAACCTGGAAGGCGATCAGTTCTACGGTGACCAGATCAACAAGCGCATGGAGAGCCATCTCGAAATTGTCTCCGTGGACGGGAAGCAGCGCCACGCCGTCTACAAAGCCGAGAAGCGCTTCGAAGCGCCCAACTGGTCGCGCGACGGGAAATTCCTGCTGTTTAATCAGGACGGAAAGCTCTACACGATTCCCGCGAATGGCGGGACACCGAAAGTACTCGATACAGGCTCGGCCGTTCATTGCAACAACGATCATGGATTTTCTCCTGACGGCAAGTGGCTCGCCATCAGCCATTCTCCACAAGACCAATCGCTGGTGTACGTTTTGCCCGCAGCGGGCGGTGAGCCGCGCGAGGTTGTTTCCAAAGGGCCGGCTTATTGGCACGGCTGGTCGCCCGACGGAAAAACGCTCGCCTACGTCGCCGAGCGCGACGGCAACTTTGACATCTACTCGATCCCCGTCGAAGGCGGCGCGGAGAAACGATTGACCGAAGCAGATGGATTGGACGACGGGCCGGATTATTCGCCCGACGGCAAATACATCTACTTCAATTCCGAGCGCACCGGGCTGATGCAAATCTGGCGAATGCGCGCCGACGGAGGCGGCGCCGAGCAGATTACAAATGACGGCCACGCCGACTGGTTTCCGCACCCATCGCCCGACGGAAAGTGGTTGGTGTTCGTCTCCTTCGACAGAAACGTCAAGACTCACCCGCCCAACAAAGACGTCGCGCTTCGCGTGCTCGAACTGCGCAACGGTGAGCCGGTGGGCGAGCCGCAGGTTCTCGTAAGACTTTTTGGGGGGCAGGGAACCATCAACGTGCCCTCCTGGTCGCCGGACAGCAAATCGCTGGCGTTCGTCAGCTACTGGCCGGCCGGCGACTGAGCGATAGAGACTCGGGGCTCGAGATCCGGCGCGTGCAACCCTCCGGCCGCCTTGGGCCGGGCGGACTATCCACCCGAAGGGACTGCAAATCGAAACTCTTCCCGACCGCATCCTTCGCTTCGTTTTAGCTTCGTTCCTAGTTCGTTTTAGCTTCGTGTTTTAGTCAAGCCCTTTGTTTTCAGCGTATCCTAGCTTCGTTTTGTCAAATAACGTCCCTTTAAGATGTTGCGCGCGCTCGAAGGGGTGGTTTGCTTTCATTGTGCGCGGCTCCGCCCCGCAAAACGGCGCTTCATCGGGGGATGAGGCCCTCCCGGGCGCGAACCTCGGCGGCCCGGGCGCGGGCCGTCATTAGTATATAGCCTACTATACTAGGCTCTACTTGTCAACCTGGTGGTGCGGCGAGCGCAGCTCGCCGAGATTCGATCGACCGAACTCGCCTTGACTTCCGGCCTTCCTTCGGTTAATCTAATTGCGCCTGTGATGCTCGGGCTTCTTCTCACCAGCTTCATCCGGTTTTGTCCCTTCAACCAACCTCAAGGTGGATGCTGTCTTATCTAATGCGGAGGCGAGCCCGTCGGCTGACGGGCGGGCATGAAAACCAGTGTGAAAATCGGCAAGGGCGTAGAAAATCTCTTCGGGACCTTCGATGAAAACCTGAAGCTGCTCGAGCGCGGATTGCGGGTGACGACCCACCTGCGCGACGAGACGTTGGAAATCGAAGGCGAGTCCGCAAACGTGGACCGTGCCCAGCGCCTGGTGGAAGAATACACGGAGCTCGTGGAAGGCGGCGTGCGCTTCGACCAGGGCGAAGTGCAGTCGTTGCTGCGGATCATTTGCGAAGACCCCGACGCAACGCTTAAGGGATTGTCGGAAGCCGGGCGCCCTCGCACTTTTGGAAAGAAAAGCATTACGCCGAAGAGTTTGAACCAGCGGCGTTATGTAGAAGCCATCGAATCGCACGACATGGTCTTCGGCATCGGGCCATCGGGCACGGGAAAGACCTATCTGGCTGTGGCGCTGGCGGTGGACGCGCTGCTCACCAAGGAAGTGAGCCGTATAATCCTGGCGCGCCCGGCGGTTGAGGCAGGAGAGCGTCTGGGCTTTCTCCCGGGGACGCTTCAGGAAAAGGTGAATCCGTATTTGCGCCCGTTATACGACGCGCTCTATGACGTCCTCGACCCCGACCGCGTCGAGCGTTATCTCGAGAAGGGCATCATCGAGGTCGCGCCCATTGCTTTCATGCGCGGGCGCACGCTCAACGATGCTTTTGTGATTCTCGACGAAGCGCAGAACACCACCAGCGAACAGATGAAGATGTTTTTGACGCGGCTCGGCTTCAACTCCAAAGCCGTCGTCACTGGCGACATCACCCAGATTGACCTTCCGAACGGACGCCGCTCGGGGCTGATCGAGGCCGTGGAAGTCGTGAAAAAGGTCGAAGGACTTCGCTTCGTTTATTTTACCGAGCGCGACGTAGTCCGCCACAGCCTGGTCCAACGCATCATCCGCGCCTACGAAGAATTTGACCAAACGCGGATCGCCGAAGCGAAGGCGGAAACTCGCAACTCGAAAAATCAGGCGTGAGCGTTTTGATCATCAACCGCCAGTCGGAAGTTCGGGTGGATCTCGGCAATGCCAGGAAGTTTGCGAGAAAGCTGCAAAGCGCGCTGCGGCTGCGCGACAGGAAATTCAACGTTTGCTTTGTCAGCGACCCGGAAATTCGCAATTTGAACGCGGTCTATCGCGGGATGCCAGTCCCGACCGACGTCTTGTCGTTTCCCTGGCAGGAGGGCAACGGAAAGCGCAAAGGGACTCTGATCGATGGGTTCGACAAATTCCTTGGGGATATCGTCATTTCCGCCCGCACCGCTCAGCGAAATGCGCGCACGGAAGGGCATTCGACCCGAACGGAAATTTCCTGGCTAATCCTTCACGGCGTGCTGCACCTGCTGGGATATAATCATGAGACGGACTCGGGCGAGATGACCGCCCTGGAGTTTTCTCTGCGCGAGAAACTGAACGGCCTGGGCCGCTCGAGGCAGAAAAAAAGGGCAGGGAATCGGTGCACGCATCGCCGGCCGGCGCGCAACAATAATCGACGCCGGAAGTGATTTTGCAATCGAACAGACTATGCTGGTAACTCTTCTTTGGATATCCACGCTGACGCTGATGCTCGTTTTGAGCTCGGTGGCGTCTTACTTGCGCCTGCTGATGCGGCGGCTTTCTCCCGTCGCGGCGCGTGAGCTTTTCAAGACCACCGACGGACGCCGCATTCGTGCCGACCGCGAGCGCGTGGGAGTTTCCCTTTCCACTTTGCACGGCGCTTTCATGGCGGTATTCACCGTAGGCTTGTTGGGCCTCTTCTTATATCGTGACCCCATTAATTTTTGGGAAGCCCTGGCCAGCTCGGTGGTGGTGGTTCTGGCCTCGATCGCCATTGTTGACCAGTTGATCCCGTTTCTGTTCGTGGCGCGGCACGATGAGCCGCAGGTTATTCTCGCTCGCTGGCTGCCCATGCTTCGCTTCTCCGTTTATGCCGCGCTTCCGCTGACGTTTCCCATCCTGATTTCAACCACCATCGCGCGCCTGCTCGAATCCCCGGATGAAAAGGAGGAACCTCCCACCCCCCAGGAAGAACTCCACGAGTTGATTCAGGCGGGCGAGCGCGCCGGGCTGATCGAGAAGAGCGAAGGAAAGCTCCTCCAGGCCGTGGTGGACTTCGCGGACAAGATTGCACGCGAGGTGATGACCCCGCGCCCAGAGATCGCCGCCATCGAAATCAACGCGCCCATCGAGAATCTGCGCAAGCTCTTGCAGGAGAGGCGCCAGTCCCGTTATCCCGTCTATGCCGGCGACCTGGATCACATCGAAGGGATTGTGAGCGTGCAGAGCCTTACAGAACTCCCCCCGGAGCAGCAGGCGGGCGCCACGGTTCGATCCCTCTTGCGGCCGGTCCCGTTTGTTCCGGAAACCAAATTGATTCGCGAACTTCTTAAGGAGCTGCAGCAATCCACAACCCAGATGGCCGTTGTGGTTGACGAATACGGAAGTGTGTCGGGGCTTGTGACCATCGAGGACCTGGTGGAGGAGATTGTGGGCGAGATTCGCGATACGGTTGAGCCCCACGCCTACGACATCGTGAAGGAATCGGCGGATACTTACGTGGTGGCGGGCCACACCGAACTCGCTCAGGTCGCAGAGCGCTTTCAAATTGTTCTCGAAGGGGGCGACTATTCAACCGTTGCAGGGCTGATGCTCGCCGAACTCGGGCACGTTCCGCAGACCGGCGAGAAGGTGGAAAGGAACGGCGTAACGTTTGCCGTGTTGGAAGCCAACCAGCGGACCGTCCTCAAGGTACGCATGAAGCTTTCTTCCGCCGCGCCCTCCGCCGCCCATGCCTGATCCCGAAGCAACTAAATCCGGCTTTGTTTCGATCATCGGGCGTCCTAACGCCGGCAAGAGCACGCTGATAAACGCTCTGGTCGGAGCCAAAGTCTCGATCGTCACGCCGGTCCCCCAAACCACGCGCAATCGCATTCTGGGAATCGTGAATCGCCCGGACGCGCAAATTGTTTTCATGGATACGCCCGGGATTCACCGGCCCCTTTCGCGGCTCAACGATAGGATGATGGCCTACGTGCGTCAGGCCCTGGAGGAAAGAGACCTTGCGCTGCTGATCGTGGACGCCTCGACAGGCTTTGGGAAGGGCGACGAATTCGCCGTCGAGTTGGTGAAAGAGTATTCGCCGAAATGCATTTTGCTGCTGAACAAAATCGATTCGATGGCCAAGCCGCGTTTGCTGCCGCTCATTGACCGCTACTCGAAGCTGTACGATTTCGAGGAGATCATTCCCATTTCAGCCAAGTCGGGCGAAGGGCTTCAGGCGCTGCTGGACGAGATTGTCGCCCGCCTGCCCGAAGGACCGCGATATTTCCCCCCCGAGATTTACACCGATCAGCCGGAGCGCTTCCTGGCGTCAGAAATTATCCGCGAGCGGGTCATCTGTCATACGCGGCAGGAACTTCCCTATGTCACGGCGGTGCTGATAGACGATTTTGAGGAATCGGACCGGCTGACGCGCATCATTTCCACCATCGTCGTGGAAAAAGAGTCGCAAAAGCCCATCATTATCGGAGCCGGCGGTACCATGATCAAACAAATCGGCACGGAAGCCCGCCGGGAACTCGAAAAACTGTTCCCTCCCCAAGTTTTCCTAGACCTTCAGGTACGCGTCGAACCCCACTGGCGCGACAACCGTGAAGTGGTTCGCGCGCTGGATTACCGAGGAGGGCAATAAATAGCCTCAGTTTGTCCTGTTGGAATCGTAAAGGCTCAATCCTTTCATTCGAAGCGCTGAGTGCCCTGGAGAACCGCGCGGGTATCATAGAGCCGGTTTGCGGACGCCCTTCTTCAACTGCGTTTCGTCATAGATCAAATTTGTACTTGACAGTGGCACATCATATATATACCCTCTCATCACCCTTTAGCCCTTATTGCAAGTTCCAGGAGTGTGCAACATGCCTCCCCGACCTCGAGGGCCACGCGTGCGTTGGATCTTCCTTGTTTTCATCATGCTCGCCGTGCCCGTGCTCCTTGAAGCCCAGCAGAAGGTTTCGGAAGAACTGCGCGAGCAGGCTAAACGGCTGCGAGCGGATATTCAGTTGCTTGAGACGAGCAAGGAAGAATTTCCCTCGGCCGACGCCAAGAGTCTGGTCGATAGCTTGGATAGTGAGATCGCATCGGATACGGCTCTGCTCGTGAAGGTCAACGATAACGCAGAAAAGGCTGTATCCCTCGAGGCAGAAATCCAAAAACTTTCTTCCCTCAAAGAGAAGCGGAAAGACCAGGGCACTCTTGAGTTCCACACCACACTCGACAATGAAATTCAGA
Organism: uncultured Acidobacteriota bacterium; assembly: GCA_964481715.1. Lineage (GTDB taxonomy): Bacteria > Acidobacteriota > Terriglobia > UBA7540 > UBA7540 > JAHEKS01. Next base: position 14,104 of record CAYZVR010000038.1, read on the forward strand.
AAAGGACCCAGCAACTGGCGCAACTTGCGAACGGCGCGACCTCGAAAACGGCGAAAGACGCTACAAAGCTCACTTCGGATTCCTCTGCAACGGACAGTCCAGGCTTGGCTGGCGAAAAGAACCAGGGATCATCGGCTGGAACGCTGGGCGCCGACCCGCCCCAGGTCGAAGGTGCAAAAAATGAGAAAGGTGCGCCGTCCCTCGATGCCGTGAAAGTGACGCCGTCACAGATTACAGGAAAGGCGACCAAAAATTCTCAGGTTAAAATCACCGCAGATGGGAAACCCATCGGTCAGGTCGAGGCTGATAAAAATGGGAACTTTGAATTGAGCACGGCGAACCTTCGCGCTGGAGAATCGATTACGGCCGTCAACTCCGCCGGCGCCTCCAAGTCGGTCACGGCGGCGGTTGCCAAAGAGTGCAGCAAGGACACGGAGCAGTACGACTGTCGGTCCACTTTTGAAGCCACGTTTTATACGGGCCTTTCCATAGACACCTTTGCCGCCGACGAATTTTCCAGGTACCACAATTTCGAGGATGCCAGCAAACCGAAGGAAAGGCTCGTGGGCGGATTCGATTTTGCCTCCAGAGTAGCAGGTAAGCCCAAGCGCCAAGTCAGTGAGGAGGACGGGCACAGCGAGCTTAGTAAAGAGAATAAGAGTTGGCTGAAGAACACGCAACTGTGGATTTACGGTGAGACCGTCCACGGGGTTCGGAGCAAGGATATTGACTGCTCGGTCGCACAAAACAAATCACTACCCTCGTGTGACTTCATAAACGGAGCGAATCCAAGTGGTGACCTATTGTTTATTTTGAGAAACGCTACAAGCCTTGAGGCGTTCACAGGATTGCGCTGGGAATTGCTCCCCCTTAACAAACTAACTTCGGCTCCCGCGAGTCTTTATGTGGGGACTGAGTATGGATTTCTAAGTGTGAATGGAAATGGGGGAAATGTCGTACGCGAGAGCAAGCTTGTCTCGCTTGGCATGGTCACGACCAAAGGAAAATTTCAAGACAGCTATCTCGAAGCTGCTTACGGACGCAGCCAATTGTTTGTGACCAACCCTCGAAGACGGCTGAAAGTCGAGGCTTTCCTGACTTGGGACATGTTCACGACCCCCCTGGTCAAGCGGTTCAGGCCGTTTATACAAATGACCGTGGACAAGGCTCTCGGACCGGGGTCTGATAGCGTGCAAACATTCCTGGGATTTGATTTTGACCTGAGCAATCTGGTTTGGGGAAAAGCTTCGAAAACTTCCTCGGAATCGGAATAGATCCGAGAATGCAATGCCTTTCGGCAACCACTTTCAGCGAGCCGATTGAGTTCAAACCATGACGCCCGGCTTAAAAGCTCTTGAGGGGGCCATAGTCCAAGAAGTCCAGCCGTTTGGTTAGTGGGAGCAAACCGCTATGCAGCGAATTATTGCCGGAGTCAAAAGGGCCAAAGCAAAGACAACCGATTGGCTGGCGGGCGGCCCACCCGAGGCCGCCGAATCCTTTGACAGGGTTCGAGACCGCGAGGAGCAGGAGATCTTACGTCTTAGGGCACTCCGACTGGCCGATCAGATTATTGCCGCATTTGACGGCGACGCCGGCGACCCCAATTTGACCATCCATGCAGGCGGGTTGGAAGAGATCCTCGCCAGTTCATCCCTCACCGGATGTTTCGAGGCCTACATGGAAAATCGAACACGCGAGAGCCGGGCGACTTTTCTTCGGCAGCTTGCCCCTGCGCTCACAAAAGAAGCGGGTCTGCGCCTCCAGGTAGAGACGGAACTAAATTTCAAGAATCCCCTCGACCACCAGCCCGTGGGGCTGGCTTTTTCGGGCGGCGGAATTCGCAGCGCCACCTTCAACCTTGGCGTGCTCCAAGGATTGGCGCAACTCAATTTGCTCGAGAAGGTTGATTATCTTTCCACCGTATCCGGGGGCGGCTACATCGGCTCTTGGCTCATCGCCTGGATTAAGCGGCAAGGATTTGAGGCGGTCAACCAGCAGCTGAAACCTCCGTGGAAAGAGCATGGCAGACAGGAACCGCCCCAAATTCGGTTTCTACGCGACTACAGCAATTACCTGACGCCAGAACTGGGTCTGCTGAGCGCCGACTCATGGACGGCCGTCACCACGTTCCTCCGCAACCTGCTGCTCAACCTCATCATCCTCGTCCTGGTCACTACGGCTGTCCTGCTCGCACCGCGCCTGCTCCTCGTTGCCTTCAACTACTTCACGGGTGTTGCGACACTCGTCGTAAGCCTGCTGGTGCTCACGGCTTCGTTTATATTTTTTGCGTACCGGATTTGCACTATCTGGGTCGGGGGTTCCCTCGACACTGCGGGCAGTGGAGGGCAAAGCCGCGTCTTTGCGCCGATCCTCGCACCCTTTTTCGTCGGCGCCTTCTTATTGACAGGCTGGATTGCCAAGAACCCACCGCCCTGGCCATTGGTGGATGATCACTTGGCGTTGATTGTGGGGATGGATGCCATCCTCCTGCTGGTTCTCTGGGCCATTGTCGGGGAAATTCTCTACAGTTCTTATGCGAGTGTCCCCAAGGTGGTTTTTTATCTTGCCCTCGCGAGTTATCTGCTCTTGTCGTTACCGTCCTCGGTTTGGGCAGTGAGCGCGCTTAGGGTCCACCTCACTAGCAGCACAAGCTCTCAGGTTCACCTCTTGACCTTCGGCGTTCCCCTATACCTGCTGGCCAGCCTCGGAGGGGGCGCGCTCCAAATTGGTCTGACGGGATTGCTGTTCCGCAATTATATGCGCGAATGGACCGCCCGGCTGGGCGCGTGGATCCTTATAGCCATCGTTCTTTGGGTTGTTCTGTTCGTCATTGTCTTTTACAGCCCGGTGCTGGTCATCTGGGGCTGGGAGAGAGTGACTGCGGGTGTCGCTAGCGCTGGCGGGCTTGTCTATGTGCTTTACACCGTCTTCGGCACAATAGCCGCGTGGAGCAACAAAACGGGCAAACCCGGTTCGAGAGGCTGGTTCGACGTTTTGGCCGAGTCGGTACCTCCGGTTTTTGCGATGACCTTGCTGGTACTGTTATCGTTCGGGATCAATAAACTGATTACATTCTCCGAGGCTGGCCAGCTGGCCCTGGGGCTCGCGGGCGCTTTGATTGCCGGGATCCTCCTTTCGACGCGCGTCGATATCAACGATTTCTCGATCCATCTCTTCTACCGAAACCGCCTGATTCGCTGTTATCTCGGAGCGTCGAGGCTCGAGCGCCACACGGACCCAGTGACGGGGTTCGACCCGAAGGACGACCTCTTCCTAAAGGACTTGGTAGCGGAAGGGGTGGAGCCTTACACGGGCCCCTACCCCATCATCAATACGACGCTCAACATGACCCACGGCGAGAAACTTGCCTGGCAGGAGCGCAAGGCAGGGTCATTCATCATGACGCCGCTTTTTTGCGGCTTCGATGTTTCGCGGAGTGAATTAGCCCAGTTTGCGGGCCATCCGGACTTTAGGCTTGCGAAGGCTGCTTACCGTCCCACGCCATTCTACGCCTATCCAAATGGCGGAGTTTGCCTGGGCACAGCTTTCGCCATCTCCGGCGCGGCGGCCTCCCCGAACATGGGACACTACACGCGACCCGCGGTTGCTTTCCTGATGGCTGTGTTCAATGTTCGTCTCGGATGGTGGCTGGCAAACCCCTGGAGGGAAGACGAGTGGCAGGAAGGCGGTCCAAAAATCGGCTTACAATGGCTGGTAGCGGAGCTATTCGCCAATACCAACGACCGATCAAGCTACGTTTACCTCTCCGACGGAGGTCACTTTGAAAACCTGGGCATCTACGAACTCGTGCGTCGGCGCTGCCGCATGATAGTGGCGTGCGATGCCACGGCGGATGAAAAGTACAAATTTGGCGACCTCGGCAATGCAATTCGAAAATGCCGGGACGACTTTGGCGTTGAGATCGAAATCAAACTTGGGAATCTCCGCGGCGAGGGCGACCCGAGGCGCACGAATTCCCATGTGGCGCTTGGCATCATTCACTACGAGCTCGTCCGAGAGGGGGATAAGCCCGGCGTGCTGATCTACCTCAAAGCGTCGCTCACAAAGGAAGCGGATGAACCGGCTGACGTGCTCCAGTATGCTGCCAGTCACCCCGGTTTTCCCCATGACACAACCGCCGACCAATGGTTCAGCGAGTCGCAGTTCGAAAGCTAC
>CAYZVR010000039.1:0-18199 GCA_964481715.1 uncultured Acidobacteriota bacterium
CGTAACCTGGTGGGAAGGACTCAAAGGCGTGGCCACGATGGAAGGGTCCAGAAATCCAGCAATGATCTCGGCGGCAGGCGGTGATGCCTTGAGGGCTTGGCTCCATTGCGTGAGGATCTGCAAGATTTCCGAGGAGAACTTCTCGGTCACATACTCGTCGAAGCCGGGCTCAACGCGGCGAAGGACATCGTCCAGGGGGGACTTCACGCGATAGTGAGGCGTCAGTCGAAATTCCGGATGAGACAAAGGGCCAGATTCCTTGCCCGAATCGCCGCGTAACGATGGACTGAGTGTGGAGCCGTTAAGAGAGCCGGGGAATGAAATGGCGGGCGCCAGCCCAAGCGCGACCAGGAAATGCCGCCGCGAAAGGAGGCTGTTCTTGTCTCGATTTCTGTCACGCGACATCCCGAGTATCCTTCCGGCAGCAATCGTGATTTCACATGTTAGCATCAGGCTGGTTCACGCCGAAAGGGTATGAAGGGCTGGGAGATCTGTTGCCACGTTGAGGACTGACTCGCGGAGGATGAAATCTGTATCCTGCCGGCAGTGAACTTATGCTGCGAGGGAAGGGAAGGCCTCCTGTTTGCACGTCAAGCGAGCCAATCGCTGAGGAGCGCAGAAATCTTTGCAAGAGGGATGGGGTGAGTTTCTTGCCGCAGAGGTGAATCGGCGGGCTCGACGACGTAGGCCGCCGGGATGCTTTCCGCCAGGCACAAGCAGATTGCGCGTTGGTAATCCGAGTAGCGGGTGGCGGTCAGCCAGACGTAATGAGCCAGGATTTCTGCGTCCATAGCGCTGCCCGGAAGGTCTTCCACCGAAGGCATCGGGCTCGCAGCTTCCTGGTTCTCAAAGACAGCGACACTTGTGAAGGGCTTTGGTTTGTTCCGGGTGCCGAAGTGGGCGATCAGAACCGACGGCCGGGCGCGGCGAAATGCCTCGGCGGCGGCCCATTCGACGAAGGAATTGCCAAACAGCGGCGCGCCGTTTCCCGTGAGGAAGAGTGAACGTACGAACCCCGTGAGGGTGAGGTGATCTTTGACCTCCGGCGGGCTCACCGGCGTAAAATTCATGCGGGCTACGCGGTCGTAAACTGCGTCGGCATAAGAGAGCTCATGGAGCATTGTCCTGATTTGTTCCAAAAAGAGCTCCCGGAACGGCTTTAGCCGTTCAAAGCTCAAGAGGGTCGCTTTCAGACCTTCCCCACCCGCGGATCCGGAATTCAGGAAAAATTCGGCCAAGTCGGACCCTGCATCCAGTGCCCAGACATCGCTCATCGAGCGCTTTGACCTTTCCGCCAAGACGTCAAGCAAACCGCGCGGGCGATGGTTTCCCCTTTGGCGGAAGCCTCCGAAAAGGCCGTCCATCAACAAGCCCCCGCCGCTCGTGCCCCCAAAATCGATTTGCAGTTCCCGGCCCACTCCTCGCCATCTGTTCCGCAGAGCTTCAGGGTCAATGGGGAGAGACCGCGGAAGAATCAACAGGATTAACCGATTCTCCGGCTTTCCACCGCCTTGATCCCCGATGGCCTCCGACTCCCGGTTAATCTGGTCAAAAACCTTCTGCACTTCCTGACGCCAATCCCGGTAGTAAGGTGAACGGGCCAGCATCGAAGCGTTCTCAAGAGTTTGCCTCTGCATGGAAAGCGGCCATCGGCTTACTCCCATTCGTGTTTCCACTTCCCGCGCGTTTCTGAAAAGCTCAGCCAGTTGCTCGTTGTTGAGTCGTACCAGGTAGCCTAGGACTCGCAAGTGGACTTGTCGCTCATAGGGGAACAGGGTCTCCCACTCGCGAATCTGCTCGTTGAAGTAGGGCCGAAAGGTCCAAGGTAGGCGCTTCAGCAACTGCTTTTCATAGGCTCGGCGGATTGGGGACGGCAGCTCCTGTCCGGCACTCATTCAAATCTTCCTTTCAAGGATGGTGCTCAAGCCCCGTCTCGGGTCCGGCATCCGCAGCACAGCGAAGTTAACCGTCAGCTTTGGTGTCCTGCCCTGCACCGTCGAGAGAGGCTTCGCCGCTGGATTCGAAAATTACGATGGCCTCGATTTCAACCAACAGCTCGGGCCGGCAGAGGATCGCCTGGATTCCCGTTGAGGCCGGCAGGCGATCGAGACCCTGCTCGCTGAAAAACTGAGTTCGGATCTCGTTAAAAGCTGCGTAGTCCCGCTCGATGTCCCGAAGGTAGCAGGTGGTTCGCACCACGTCCTTCCAGCCAGCACCCTCGGCTTCCAGCAAGGCAGTAATGTTCCGGTAAGTTCTCCAAGTCTGGCCGCGAAAGTCTCCAACGTGCACGGTCCGGCCGTTCTCATCTACGCTGGCCGTGCCCGAGATGAAAAGAATCGTGATGCCCCTGATATCAATCCGCAGCCCGCGGGAGAAAGATGATGGGCGGGTATAGTCATAAGCCTCGTTAAGGACTTGGGGCGCGCTGATCGCCTTTTTAGCTACCGGATGGTGTGACTGGCCGGGTGAAGACGTCTTGTCAATTGTCAAGTCGGCGAATCTCACGGTGTCGGCCTCCTGGAGTGGCTGGCTCGCGCCTCGCAGTGCTGCGAACTTGGTTGCCCGATAGTCCTGGCAGGGAGGGAACTCCTCAAGCTCGAAATTCCTCCAGCCTGCCTCCTTGCCCATCGAGGGCCCGGCAGCCCAGAAGTGATGCGAGCGTCGGGCACAGATCGATGTGGCGAATGGGTCTTTCCACGACTTGCGGCCGGTCCACCGCCGCGCCTCGGCACAACATCCAAGTCATCCGGCACGAATCGTCGTTGGAGCGGTGATTGAAAAAGCCGTTCGTCGTCGAACCGTCGGGGTCACGGCCGAATTCAGGCAGGATGACCATCGTGGTTCGGCCGCGATATTCGCTATTCGTCTCCACTTCCTCCCAAAGCTGGTGGCAAAGGCGGTCCGCGTTGCGAATGCCCGCCACGTGGAGAGAATAGGGGCCGAAATGGGCGACTTCCACGTCCGAAAAGACCACCGCCAGCAAGCCCGGCGCAAACTTTCTCATGATTTCGCGGCTCATGAAGAACGTCAGTTCGTCGCCCGTCATCGGCCCGCTTCCCCGGATAAAACCCGCGATGGCTTCGCGGACGGTTTCACGCACGCGCGGGTCCAGGCGGTTCGACGCGTCGAATACGCTCCATCCGAGCCCTTCGTAGTTACTCCCTTCGAGCATGGCTTCGAGTTGCGCCTGCGCCTTCGAACGGCTTGCCAGGTTGTGTCTTTCCCCTTTCTGGATCGTTTCCTCCACGGCTTCAATCAAAAGCTGCTTCGGCAAGACCGCGTTTGCGCCGAAGGCGGGACCGTAATTCGGAGCGGAGCTGGCGCCGATTAAATTGGTTAGGGCCTTGTTGCTGGCGACGATCCACGCCTCACTGGGCGGCACGCGCGTTTGTTTCCGAAAATATTCGAAAAGGGTTGGAGCACTCGGCGCAAGTTCGCCCCAGTCTCCCACGCGCTGCCACGTTCCTGTCAAGATGCTCGAAATGGCATTGAAGTGCGCTGTCACGCCTTCGTTGTGCACGTGAGAGTAAAAAAGCGATTGCGATAGCAACGGGCCCGATAGAAAGGGTATGTTGGCAAGACCTTCCCGGGAAAATGTTTCCTGCCGGCGGACACCGCCGATAATTACGAGGATAACCTTGTGGTCTGAGCCCTTGCGATCACCCCTTCCGCTCCCGGGGAGGCCTCGGGCCAGAACCCTGTCTGCGACGAGCAAAGCCGCGGCGCGAAGGAATGCGCGCTTACTAATCTCCATCGCTCGCAATCTCCTTCCTTGCGGCAGTCCGGCCGGATGACGTTTTCCACACTTTCAAGACATTGAGGCGGTTTTTGTGCCCGGGGGTCAATGAGTCGTTTGCCTCAGCGGGGATGATATCTGTAACGCGGAGGGGTGGCCCTCGCTCCCTCACGCAGAGCGAGTATCAGGTTGTGTGGGATGAGCGATCGGAGAGAAAACCATGCGCGATGAAGGAGTGGATCAGAGACGCAATGGACTTTCCAATTCGCTCCGATTAGAGCTGTCTGGCGCCGAATGCCGGGAGAGGGCGGGCCCTGTCGAGTCTCTCACCACTAGCCCTGCAGGGATCAAGTATTCCTTTCCTTGCGGGTTGGCGGAGCAGGAAAGTTCATGAAGGGCATCGGCCGCCATGTGCCCCAGCAGGTCACGATGGATATCCACGGTGGTAATCGAAGGTGTGCAGTATTCAGCCAGGCGAGTTCTATCGAACCCCGTCACGGAAATATCCTGGGGGACGCGGAGTCCGCCTTGGGTCAGGGCCTTGATGATGCCGACCGCGGTCAAATCGTTGATAGCCATCACAGCCGTAGGTCGAGGCGAAAGTCTTGTGATGGCCAGCCCAGCTTCCAGGCCGCCCTCAAAGCGCAGATTTCCCGGCAAGATGGGTCCAGGTTCCAGACCCAGAGCGCGCATGCATTCTTCGTAAGCCTGCTGGCGCGCGATGTTGGACTTGAGCCTCGGGCGCCCCGCGACAAAGGCAATCCGGCGGTGCCCGAGCTGATAGAGATGCTGCACCACCTGCTGAATGCCTGAAAAATAATCGATTCGCATGTTGCTCACGTATTTGCGCACCGGCCCAAGGTCCAGAAAGATCACGGCAATCCGCCGGCGAGCCAGCTCGCGAATCAGCCGCAAATTGATCTCCGAGGTCATGACGGCGACGCCGCGGACTTGGTGCTCCAGCATTCTTTCAGCGGCCCGGCGGGTCAGCCTGGGATCGTAATTCGTATCGGTAAGAATGGCGTCATAACCGAGCTGGCGCGCGCGGGTTTCAAATCCTTTGATGACTTCCGGGAAGAACGGGTTCTCAATGTCCGAGACAATCATGCCGAGAGTTCGGCTGTTGTGAGATGCGAGGTTGCGGGCGTGGACATTGGGAAAATATCCGAGCCGCTTGACGGCCGCAAGTACGAGGCGGCGAGTGCCGGGACTGACTTGCCCCGTCTTATTCAAGACATGCGAGACGGTGGCGGTCGAGACACGCGCCTCCTTGGCGACATCACGTATCGTTAGACCCATAGCGCGCTAAGCACCCCCACGCCGAACGCCTAGGTTCCGACCTCACTCGCGAGGGCGGGGACTCTAATACAATAATGGGGCGAGTATAGTCCCAAAAAAAACACTTGACAACAGGAAAGGGCCATGTTAGCTAATCATATTGCATTAAGCGGTTAAGTAGGCGAGCGGGCTAAATTGAGTTAAGCGTTTTAGGTATTTTGCGTCGGGACCGGGTAGAGCAGTTGTAGGTTGCGTCGAGCGTCGGTGACGCGGGGGTTGTTGCGTCAAGGGGTCCATCGCAGCAGTCGTCAGGGGATAGTCTTTAAAACTGAAACCAAACAGGCAGAGAGGGATGTTTCCCAGCCTTGGCTATGGACATGGGTCGCAACAACCACCCGCGCGAGCGTTCCCGCTCATGGTGCGGTGATGGTCTGAGGAGGAGCGAACGATGAAGCGAACTGGCTTTTCATATTGGGTCCCGCAAGCGATGCTGGCGGTGACAGTCGTAGCTTTTATGCTCGCGGGCACGTCCCGCCTTTACGCCCAGGTTGACACCGGCTCAATCTCGGGCACAGTCGAGGACCAGTCGGGTGGAGTGATCCCCGGCGCCAAGGTCACCCTCACGAATGAGGGGACGAACGCCACCCTCACGGTGACAACCGGATCGGACGGTTCCTACACAATCAGCCCGGTCAGGATCGGAAGTTACACCGTTTCTGCCGGCTTCGAAGGATTTCAGACGACGACTCAAAAGAATGTAACCGTCAATTTGAGAGCTAACGTCGTCGTTGACTTCAAGCTCTCGCCCGGCCAAGTGACTCAGACCGTGGAAGTAACTGCGGCGCCCCCCTTGCTCCAGTCCCAGAACGCTTCCGTCGGTCAGGTGGTCGGCTCGCGCAGTGTCAACAACCTGCCCTTGAATGGACGGAATTTCACCTTCCTGGCACAACTGGTGGCAGGCGTCAATAGCCCTCAGGCGGACACCCGCGGCAACGCCGAGAACGGGGCTTTCGCCGCCAACGGACTCCGCCCGGCGCAAAATAACTACTTGCTGGACGGGATTGACAATAACTCGGACACCGTGGACTTCCTGAACGGCACCAATTTCGTGGTTCTTCCCCCGCTGGATGCGATTCAGGAGTTCAAAGTGCAAACCACCAATTTCAGCGCGGAACACGGCCGCTCGGGGGCCGCCGTTTTGAACGCCACCATCAAATCCGGGACCAACAATTTTCACGGAACGGTTTGGGAATTTCTTCGGAACGACGCGGCAGACGCCGCCGACTTTTTTGTAAACGCCGGCGGCACGAAGAAAGGCAAATACCGGCGAAACCAGTTCGGAGGCGCCATTGGCGGCCCGATTGTGAAGGACAGAGTGTTTTTCTTTGGCGACTTCGAGGCAACCCGCAGGCGGCAGGGAACGGTCCTTACGGGGAGTGTTCCGACCGCGGCAGAGCGGGCTAGCGGCTATACGGACTTTTCTGACTTGATTTTGGGTCAGACGGGATCGAGGACCGATTTACTGGGCCGAGCGATCCCCAGGGGGGCTGTTCTGGATCCCGCGACCACGCGCCCGGTCACAGGGGGTGTCGTTGATCCAACGACGGGCTTAACCGCCACTGGCGACGGGTTTGTGAGGGACCCCTTCGCGGGGAACATCATTCCGTTGGGCCGCTTGGACGCAAACGCCATCAAGTTGTTGAATCTCTTTCCGGCGCCGACGAACAGTTCTCTCTTCTCAAACTTTACCAATTCGCCGGTCCTGATAGAAAACCGCAAAGCCTTTGACATCCGCGTTGATGCCAACGTCACCGATAAGAATCAATTGTTTGGAAGATTCAGCTACGTGGACGATCCACAGTTGATTCCAGGCATTTTCGGAGGCGTAGCAGACGGCGGCGGCTTCCAACAGGGAACCCAAACCGCCCTCTCCAAGCAGGGGGTTCTCGGTTGGACCCATACTTTTTCACCCACGGTCGTGAACGTAGCCCGCGCGGGAATGAGTTATATCGCCACCTCACGCTTTTCGCCCAGCGCCAACGAGTTGACCGATCTCCCCGGACAATTCGGGATTCTGGGCATTCCTCAGGACACGCTCAACGGCGGCCTTCCTGCCTTCGGAATTAACGGATTGCAGACGCTGGGGAGTAATGCTTTCTTGCCTTCCGATGAGGTCAGCTCCACGATTGAGCTTACCGACGACTTCACCAAGATTTATGGCAAGCATACTTTCAAAATGGGCATTGAGGTGCAACATGTGAAGTTTTCGACGTTGCAACCCCCCTGGTCCCGCGGACAGTTCAACTATGACGGCGCCTTCACGGACATTCCGAACGTGGGTGGAGGCAACACCGGCCGTGCTGAATTCGTGTTGAATCCCATCGCTGCGACCGTGCCCAACGGGGTAGATTTCGTCGGCGGGCCGGCTACCGTATTCGTTTCCAATATCTCTCTCACCGACAACGGAAAGAATTTATACGGCGGCTACTTCAACGACGACTGGAAGGTCAGCTCAAAGCTCACCCTCAACCTGGGCTTGCGTTGGGATTTCTTCGGATTGACGGGTGAAAACCATAGCAACCAGGCCAACTTTGTTCCCGGTGGAGCCCCATCGGGCCAACCCCTATACTTGATCCCCAACGGCGCGAATTCTGGGAATCTGTCTTCCGACCCGGTAACGGGTTTCACTACTCTACTAGCTGCAGACGGCATCGGACTGAAGGTTACCGACGAATTCGGTGACGGACTCGGGGAATCCCAGAAAAACAATTTTGCACCTCGCGTGGGATTCGCTTATCAATTCACTCCCAAGCTGGTTGTGCGCGGTGGGTTCGGGATTTTTTACAACGGCTTTGAAAACCGCGGTTTCTCTCCCAACATTGGGGAGAATTACCCCTTCCAGTTCAACTTCGCGTTCTTCCGCCAGGACGACAATCACCCCTTTAGCAACTTCGCCGGTTGTCCCACGGCCACTCCCGCCGGAGGTCCCACTCTTGAGACGGGCTTCTCTTGCACACCGCTGTCTCCGCTCCTGGTTAAAGCCGGCGGCTTAGCGCTGCGGGGAATTCAATTCGATTACAAGACGCCTTATTCCATGGGCGGCAACTTTACGGTGCAGTATCAGATGACTCCTTCGTTGTCGGTCCAGGCGGGCTACGTGACCACGTTGGCGCGCCACTTGGAAGCCTTTCCAGGGACAAACCGTGTTTCACAAATTCTCCCTCCCGGCGAGAATTCCGATAATTTCAAACCCTTCCTGGATTTCCAGCGAAATTCAAGTTATGCCGCGACGGAAGGCAGCAGTTACTATCACGGCCTGCAGGTCACGGTGGAAAAACAGTATGCCAGCGGGCTGAATTTCCTAGGGACCTATACGTTCTCGAAGACTCGCAGCGACGCGGGTGACCTACTGAACGGTGGAAGTCAGGGAGGGTACCGGGCGCCGTACCTTTCCGGCTTCGGAATCCAAGGCGACTACCAACTGGCCAATTTCGATATTCGGAACGTCCTCCATTTCAGCGGCGGCTACGAGCTGCCGATCGGCAATGGCAAGCGTTTCATGTCTAGTGCCTCGGGGGTTGCGAACATGATTGCCGGGGGCTGGAGCATCATTTGGTCTACGACGCTTCAGGGAGGCCAGCCCCTTAACATCGGTTGCAACATCAAGACGGTTTCCGACGACTTAGACTGCAATGCTCTGCTGACGGGTGATCCCTACTCGGGCCCTCACGATGTGGACCAGTTCCTGAATCCGGATGCCTTCTCCAACCCGCCAGTGGCAACCGCGATCGGACAAACGGATTTCAGCCCTCTGGGCGGCGTGCCGGCACAGGTTCGCGGGCCGCAATTCGGCAGGCTGGACTTCTCCGTGTTCAAGAACTTCCAGCTTAACGAGCAATTCCGGCTGGAGTTCCGGTCGGAATTCTTCAACATCGCCAACCACCCGAACTTCAACGCACCCGGGTTTGGTGGCAACGGAGTGGTCGCCGTTCCTGGATCTACTGATTTCGGCAGCTCGAACTTCGGAAAACTTGGATCGACACGTGATGCTCCGAACGATCCACGACAGATCCAATTCGCTTTGAAGCTGTACTTCTAACCGAAATCGAAGAAGAACTGCCGGGGGCGTCTGTCAGCTGACGGACGCCCCCGGTTTGTTTCAGCCCGCAGTGGCAGGACGCTGAAAGCAACCAATCCCGCCCCGCCTGTGACAGTGCCGATTTTGGAATGTTCCTACCGAGAACCCTCACTCCTGCCGCCGGGCGGTGCTAAGATAGAATCCATGTTCTCGAAACCCTGGCCGGCTGTGTTTGTCGTTCTGGCCCTGGTGGCCTTTGCGCCGCTCCTGGCGAACGAGGGCCAGAGTAACCAGCGTCTGGACCGCGAATTCCAGGCTGCGATCTCTCAATACAACTCTGGCCATTATCCCGAAGCAGCCCGGCAACTGGAGGGTCTGGTGCTCGAGGTTCCTGAGAGCTTTGAGGTTCACGAACTTCTGGGCATGGTCTATTCCGCGCAGTCGCAGGACGTCAAAGCCAACCAGCACCTCCAGAAAGCCGTTCTCCTGAAACCCGATTCGGCTCCCGCCAGAACCAATCTTGCTGTCAACCTTTCACGCCTGGAAAAGCTCGACCTGGCCGAGGCCGAGTTCAAAAGGGCCATTGAGATAGAACCGCGCAACTACGACGCCAACCACAACCTGGGTGAGTTTTATGTTCGGGCGGGGAAAATCGCCACGGCGATGCCCTACCTGGAGCAAGCCCAGCGCATCGACCCTTCCTCCTATGACAACGGCTACGATTTATCTCTGGCTTACACCATAACCGGCCGGTTGGAGGAAGCCCGGCAATTGATCCATGACCTTCTGAAGCAGCGCGACACGGCTGAGCTGCACAACCTGCTGGGAGAGGTTGAGGAGAAGGACGGAAAGTTTGTCACCGCGGCAAATGAGTACCAACTCGCGGCGCATTTGGACCCGAGCGAAAGCAATCTGTTTGACTGGGGGAGCGAACTCCTTCTCCACCGGACGCTGGATCCGGCGATCGAAGTTTTTGCGCAGGCCTCCGAGCGCTACCCGAGTTCTCCCCGGCTGGCCGTTGGACTTGGGATTGCCCTTTATTCCCGCGGGAATTATGACGACGCGGTGAAGGCTCTCTTGCAGGCGTCCGATTTGAGTCCGTCCGACCCGAGTGCTTACCTCTTTCTTTCCAAAGCCTATGACAGTTCGCCGAGCCAGGCAGGTGAGGTCATCGAGCGTTTCCGCCGCTATGTGGAGCTTCACCCGCGCGACTCGCGAGCATATTATTTTTATGCAATGAGCTTGTGGAAAGGGAAACGGGCTCAGGACCCAGGCTTGGATTTGGGTCAAATCGAATCGCTGCTCAAGAGGTCCGTGGAGCTCGACCCGACGCTTGCCGAGGCGCATTTTCAACTGGGGAATCTTTACTCCGACCAGCGCAAGTATGCCGAAGCCATTCCGGAGTATGGACGCGCCCTGGAACTCAACCCGGAACTCACCGACGCTCACTATCGGCTGGGCCAGTCCTATGTTCGCATGGGTGAAAAGGATCGAGCTCAGGAAGAGTTTCAGGTTTATCAACGCATGCGCGAGCAACACCTGGCGGAAGTAGACAAGCAGAGGGCTGAGATTCGGCAGTTTGTCACCTCGACGAAGAATGCGCCCTCCGCGAAGCCGTGATTCGTCTGGTGATTGGGTGCAGCCAAACGGGGGAAGGAAAACGGGTTTTCAAAAGTGAAGGCCTGATTGCCATGGAGGGCACCGGCGATGAATCGAAGGAAATTTCTGAATCGCCTCGCACAATCGAGCGCGGCGGCTGCCTGGGCGGGGAGCAACGTGGGTCTGGCGGCGCCGAAGCCGCTCTGCCCGCCGCCGCCGTCCGGGCCGTTTCCGGACAAAGACGCGCGGGGCCGCCCCATGATTATTCCCACCGACAAGCCCGACCATTTCAATCTCAAAGTCATGGAGTTCAATCCCGTTGCCGCACCCGACCCGGAGGCATGGGAACTCGAAGTGACGGGATTTGTGGAACAGCCCGTGAAGTTGCGCTTGGACGCTCTCAAGCGGCTTAAGCAAATTTCCCAGAGCAGCCGCTTGAAATGCGTGCAGTGCTGGTCGGCCCGTATTACCTGGAACGGTTTTCGGGCCGGTGAATTGTTCCGCCTGATTCGGCCCACTCCAAAAGCCACTTGGGTGCGAGTTGACTGCGCGGACAGCTATTACGATTTTCACAAACTGGAGGATTTACTCAACCCTCGAACTCTTTTCGTCCTGGGGATGTACGACAAACCCCTGACGCCTGAGCACGGGGCTCCCCTGCGCCTGGTGATTCCCTTCAAGTACGGTTACAAGTCAACCAAACTGATTACCAAAATCACCATGACGGATCACGGCGGTCAGGGCATCGTCGCGGATACGTGGCCGTATTATTCCCAGACGGGGGATATCGAAGCCGGGTACGATCATCCTTTCGATCATCCCGGCGTGACCAAGAAAATCGGCGGTGGGGAAATCGTGGACTATTGATGGCCAGCCGGTGAGGACGCCGACATGTTTGGATGGACGCGAAACGGGAAGACGGAGACGGGCGCATTTGCGGCGCGGCGGCGGGACTTCCTCCGTGTGGCGGCGGCGTTTATCGCTGAGCATTTCCTGCCGCGGCGCGGTCTGGCGAAGACCCTCGGCGATTACAAAAAGCCGGGCAACCACGTGATCATCGTGACGTTCGGCGGAGGGACACGCTACCAGGATACTTTCGCTCCGGAGGGCTGGCAGAACATCCCGCACCTCACTCGAGACTTGGTTCCGCAGGGGCTGCTCTATCCCACCGCAATGAATCAGGGAATTACGGGACATTTCAATTCCACGGCATCGCTGGTCACTGGAAGCTGGCAAAATGTGGACTCCTACGGCCGCGAAAAACCGGCGACCCCCACGCTTTTCGAATATCTCCGTAAGGAACGGAGTCTGCCGCCGGAAGAAGCCTGGGCGATCGCAACCAACAAAAGCTTCAGCTTGATCGGGGCGAGCGGCGAACGGGAGTTTGGCAATCCTTACGCCGCCAACGTGATTCTTCCCAAGCAGCTTCTCCTGGAAGCCATTCGCGATGCGGTTACCACCAAACAGGGGCCGGGGGTGGAGGACCGCGAACATTTCGCCAACCAGATGCTTTCGGCGCTGGACGAAGGCTACGAGGGGTACGGATGGCGGATCTCAGCCTCGGGCCACGAGCTGAAGCGCGAGCTGAAACAGGGCCTGTCCAAGGCGCTGCTCGAATATTTCCACGACCCGCACGTCCCTTCCAGCGGCGATGAGCTGACGTTCTTCATGACCAAGGAAGTGATGAACCGGTTTTCCCCGGCGCTGATTCTGGTGAACTTCTGGGATATCGATATCGCTCACTTCGGGGCCTATTCTCTCTACTTGCAGGCGATCGAGAGAACGGATCGCCTGGTGTGGGAGCTCTGGCAGCACGTCGAGGCCTCCCCGGAATTTCGCGACCGGACGACAATGTTTGTCATTCCGGAGGTCGGGCGGGACGGAGACATTCATGGGAACGGCTTTGCCAATCATCGCAGCGGAGATGAATCGTGCCGGCGCGTCTGGCTGTTTGCCTGCGGGCAGGGCGTCCCCAAAAATGCCGGGTCGGAAAGGCCGATTCGGCATATTGATGTCGCTCCAACCGCCGCGGATATCCTGGGGCTCAAAACAAACGAACTGGAAGGCCGGCCGTTAACCGAGCTGGTCATTTAAGTTTCCGGATTTTGTGGTTTGACGCCGTGAATCTATTCAACGGACTCGATAAAGAAGCAGCCACTCTGGTGGAACAACACCGGGACGCGTTGGTTCGCGTTCCGCTTACGTTTCTGGTTAATACGCTGGTGGAACTTCAAAAATGGCCCGACCTGTTCGAACCGGAGAAAAAATACTTTCGCACTCTGCTCGATGATCTCTCGGCGCTCAGTTCCGGGCAGTTCCATGAGTTGTTCGGAGGGCTGGAGCAGATTGAATTAAATACCGGATGCAGCCGCGCAGAGGGCGGCAATGTGGGGGAGGTGCAGAAAAAGACTCTGGACCTTTTGCGCTCGAAGGGAGAGTACTCGCACTGGCGTGAAGAAGTGGACAAGATTTTCCGGCAACTGGACCCGGGGATCCAGACGCGTCTCTACGGGGCTGGCCCGGAGCCTCGGCTCGTCGTCATGATCTACGGGGAAGGGATTGCCATCGAGCGCGAAAAGCTTTGGCGGCAATTTCGAGATGTGGGGCTTCGCATTCCTCTCGACCTCGGAGAGTCCCAGACGAGCGGCCCGTTCCTAGCCGAGCTTTTTACGGGGAAGCCTCCGCGCCCGGCAAGTGAACCTGCGCCCACCCTCTTCGACGCGCTGTGCGACTCCGGGCGGTTTGCCCCGCCTGACCATTGGATTATCGAGGCGGGTGACGGAATTCATTCGCTGTGCGAAAAAAGCCGGAAACCAAGAACGGCGAATGCCGTCGGGCTGAGCTATCTACGGCTGCGCGAGTATCGCGAACGCTTATCCGATGCGATCGAATCCAAGGTCAACGAAGGCAAAGTGAGCGACCCGGTTGAATTGCATGACTGGCTGCGAACTCTCGACGCCAAACCGCAGGAAGGCATCTCGCTGCATTCGGACCCTGTCATCTCCTCCTTTACTCGCGACATCTTTGTGCTCGGCGGCAACGGAACCCTTATCGTCAATAACTCTTTCGTCGAGTGGAGCAGTGTGGAGGCGCTGCGGCGCGCGCAGCCTCGCGTGCTGGTCGCTCATTTCGGCGTGCGTGACAAGATGAAACCTTTCAGCAGCCTTTTGCTCTTCTCAAAGCCCCGCTCGACCGACCAGATCCCAGTCCTGGAAGACCCTTTGGGCTCATTCATCGACGTGGAGATGCTTTCCTACTACATCTGGCTGAAGTCGAAAGATTCTCTCCCCTACCGAGGGCAAACGTTGTACCTGTTGCTCGCGGAAGGCGTGAGCGAAATGATGGCGATGCTTCCACGCGAGCGAGCCAAGGGGCAGGGTGTCTCCATCCCATCGCAAGCAACTCTCTCCGACGTCGCTGCCACTATGGCCCAATGGCTTGGAGTTAAATTGGCGGAGAATACAGGCCGTCCCATTGAAGCCTTCCTGTCTTGAATTTGACCTGGGAATCCTTGGGTAAGACACCGCCAGACCCATAGGCACAACCTCGGAGGGTTAAGAGAACTCTGACCTTTCGGTGAGACGCCGAGGGCCGCATCACCTCGATCCGCGCGTTGACTTCCCAATTACTCCAACTTAAGATAGCCGCAACTGTAGGTGCCCTCGGAATCGAACCCAACAGGTTCGGCCATGATCGGCCAGACGATTTCCCACTACCGCATTCTCGAGAAGCTCGGTGGCGGCGGGATGGGTGTCGTTTACAAGGCGGAAGACACCAAGCTTCACCGCCAGGTGGCGCTGAAATTCCTGCCCGAACAGTTTGCCCGGGACCGGCAAGCGCTGGAGCGCTTCCATCGCGAAGCCTACGCGGCATCGGCGCTCAATCATCCGAATATCTGCACCATTTACGACATTGAAGAGCACGAAGGTCAGCCCTTCATCGCCATGGAACTGCTGGAAGGGCAGACGCTGAAGCACCGGCTGACTGTACGGGCGGACCCGCGTGTCCGCCCTGCGCAGGGCGCACTCATGGGTGCGCCCCTACACGTGGACGAATTGCTCGACCTCGCCATTCAAATCGCGGACGCCTTGGACGCGGCGCATTCGAAAGGCATCGTGCACCGTGACATCAAGCCAGCGAATATTTTTGTTGTCCCGAGGGGCGGGGCGCTGCAGGCGAAGATTCTGGATTTTGGCTTGGCGAAGCTGACCGTAGGGGCGCATCGCGATGCGCCCCTACAGCCCGCCGGCGATGAGGACATCGCCGCTACAGCTTCTATGGCGGCGGACGCGCACCTGACCAGCCCCGGCGCGGTGATGGGAACTGTCGCCTACATGTCTCCCGAGCAGGCGCGGGGCGAAGAACTGGACGCCCGCACGGATCTGTTCAGCTTCGGCGCAGTACTCTACGAGATGGCCACCGGGCGGATGGCGTTCACTGGCAACACCACAGCGGTCATCTTCAACGCAATCCTGAGCCAGGCTCTCACCCCGCCCACTCAAATCAACTCCCAGCTTCCGGCCAAGCTCGAAGAAATCATCAGCAAGTCGCTCGAGAAAGATCGCGAGGTTCGCTACCAGCACGCCGCCGACCTCCGGGCGGACTTGAAACGTCTGAAGCGCGACACGGCTTCGGGGCTCGCCGAGGTGGCGGCCTCTCAAGTGGGAATTCGGCATCTCGTCTACCGTCTCGCAAGATGGCGACGGTGGGCACTACCTGTCACCGGCGCTGCCGTCATCATCCTATCCGGGCTTCTTGCTTTGTTCTTGAAGCCACCCCTTCCGCCTCCCAAGATCCTAGGCACCGTTCAGGTCACCAATGATCGCCTTCACAAGAGCATACCCTTGGTCACCGATGGCTTAAGGATTTATTTCACGGAATGGGGACTTGGCCGTGCGACTTGGCTCCAGGTTTCCGCCGCGGGTGGGGAGACTGTCCGGATCCCCACTCCTGCACCATTGTCTGAACTCGCAGATATCTCGCCGAACGGCTCGGAGCTCCTGGCCATTACCTACCAGCGCATTGGGGATTCCGAGGGGCGATTTTGGGTCGTGGCGGTGCTCGGCGGTTCGCGTCGTCCTTTGAGCGATTTGATCGGGCACGGCGCAGCTTGGTCGGGGGATGGACAGCGGCTTGTGTACACCACCGGTAACGAATTGTACTTGGCCAAAAGTGACGGGACCGAACCCAGGAAGCTTGCTTCAACACCTGGCCGCCCCTGGGCGCCGCGGTGGTCGCCCGACGGGAACGTGTTGAGGTTCACGGTGAACGACGCGAAGACCTTGTCGAACACGCTGTGGCAAATTTCAGTTGACGGAACCAATCTTCGCCCTTTGCTTCCCGGCTGGAACAGGCCCGCTGACGATTGCTGCGGCAACTGGACCCCCGACGGGAAATATTTCGTTTTCCACTCCACACGCAACTGGAGGACAGACATCTGGGCTATACCCGAAGAACGACGCCTTTCCCGCAGGCCCACGTCTGAGCCTTTGCAGTTGACCACAGGGCCTCTGAACTTCTATGCCCCAGTCCCGAGCAGGAATGGCAAGAGGCTCTTTGTCGTCGGTGAACAGCCGCGCGGTGAATTACTGAAGTACGACCTGACGTCGCGCCAGTTTGTGCCTTATCTTTCGGGGATGTCGGCAGTGGACGTGGAGTTCTCCAAAGACGGAGAGTGGGTCACTTACGTCACCTATCCCGAACGCACCGTGTGGCGTAGCAAAGCGGACGGCGCCGAGCGGCTACAACTCAGCTTTCCCCCGGTGCTGGCTTTCCAACCGAGATGGTCCCCCGATGGAAAACGTATCGCCTTCCAGGCCCATCTCCCCGGGAAGCCGTCTAACATCTACGTGGTCCCGGCCGATGGAGGTAGCGTCCAGCCACTGCTGCCTGGCGAAAGGAACATTGCCGAATTCGACTGGTCGCCAATGGGAGAGGCTCTTGTCTTCGAGGTGCCTTTTTGGGCGCAGGATCAGGCTCCCGGAACTCACGCGTTCTATTTACTTAACTTAAAAACAAACCAGGTTTCGCGGCTGCCCGGCTCAGAGGGGCTGTTGTTTCCTGGCTGGTCGCCAGACGGGCGGTACATTTCCGCCGTGACTGTCGGTAGGGACAGGCTTATGCTGTTTGATTTCACTAGCCGGAAATGGGAGGAATTGGCCAAGACCACTGCCAACTTCCCCATTTGGTCGCGAGACGGGAGATACGTATACTTTCAAGGCGTTGCTCCGGCAGGGACCCAGGGAGCAACCCCAGCGGCGATCTACCGCGTGTCGATCACCGATCGGAAGGTCGAACAGGTTGTAAGCTTGAAAGACTTTGAAACGGTGGTGGCGTTGTGGGGTTTAGCTCCTGACGACTCTCCCCTGGTAGTGCGCGATGTCGGAACCGAAGAAATCTACGCCCTCGACTGGCAAGCCCCGTAACTCACACTCGCCGCTCCGACCCGCGCTTCCAGGACCTCCTCCGCCGCATGAATTTTCCGCCGTAATGGGTGCTGGCCCAACCCCGCTAGCAACTCTACGAGGGCTGTCAACGTCAGCATCACCACACAGCGTGCAGCATCTGCGCGGCCATGCTAAAATCACGGTGACTGCTTGATCGAAGGAGCAGGCCCGTAGCTCAGTCTGGTTAGAGCGCTACCTTGACACGGTAGAGGTCTGGGGTTCGAGTCCCCACGGGCCTACCACCATTTTCAATGAATTGCGGCGCCGGAATGGGCACCGCTCCATTTACATCGCCCTTTTGTGACGTGTTTTGTGACGTGCGGGCTGAATTGGCCCGCTCCGTGGGCCTGTCTGAAAGGGCTTGGATGGCGGCCCGTTTTGCCTCAAGCCGGATGTGGCTGTAGCGTTCGAGCATTTTGCGGGAGACATGCCCGGCAAGGGCTTTGAGGGTTAGCTCGCTGGCTTCCGATTCCGCCAGCGTGGTAATGGCGGTGTGCCGGAGGTCATGGAATCGCAGATTGGCCAATCGTGGCATTTCGGGAATCCCCTTCTCTTTGTCGCCCTTGGCCGCAGCCTTACGGAGTTTCCGCCAAGCCGTACGCCAGCTTCCCAGTGACCGAGTGGGATCGAAGCCGGTTATTTCCACTCCGACCAGCGCAGTGTCGTGGAATCGGAACTTGGGCTGGAAGGCGGCAAAGACGTAATGCGCTGGTTGGACGGTCCCGAACATCTCCGCTCGCTTACGGAGCTTCAAAAGGGTGTCGAAAACTTCAGGGGTCAAGGGAATCACACGCTCGCCCGCGTCAGTCTTGCTCTCTTCGACTATTAGCGTGCGGTCTATCAGATTCACGTCGGCCCAGCGCAAACCGCGAAGCTCGCAGGTACGCATCGTCGTACCCAGGGCCAGAATAGCCGCGGAGTACGCCGTCTCCCATTCCGGCTTTTGAGAAGCAGTCTTGAGCAACCGGAGCTTTTCCTCATGCGTAAGTGCGCGCCCAATGCTTCGCGGTTCACGCAACGGCTTCACATCCTCGCCAATCAGATGCCAGCGCTTAGCTCGCT
>CAYZVR010000040.1:0-18102 GCA_964481715.1 uncultured Acidobacteriota bacterium
CCTTCAGGTTGTGATATTCTAAAAGATGTGCCTTGGAGAACCGGGTCTCACAGTCTGGCTTCGTGTTCGGCCTCGCTATGGCTCTGATTGCCCCCTCACTGCTTGCAGCAGACTTTGCGCGCCTCGCGGAGGCGCTCGAGCTCATCAAGTCCGCTGGCGCGACGATGGTTCACGTGGACGTGGCGGACGGCCACTTTTCGCCAGACCTGACGGTGGGTCAGCCGGTGATTCGGAGCTTGCGCAACGCCACGGACCTCGAGCTCGACGTGCACCTGCTGATCGAGCGGCCGGAGCGCTACGCCGCGGAATTTGTGGACGCGGGCGCTGACCGAGTGAGCGTCCACGTTGAGTCCACAACCAACCTGCACCCGATTCTGGAAGCGATTCGCGTGCGGGGCGCCAAGGCGGGCGCGGCGCTGAATCCTTCGACGCCGGTGGATGCGCTTCAAGAGGTTTTGGGGGAAGTGGATTTTGTGACCCTGCTCACGGCCGATGCGGGGCTCAAGGAGCGGCCGTTCATTACCGGAATGCTCGAAAAAATCCGGCGGGCGGCGCGCGCACGCGACGAGCGCCGGCTGAAATTCGCGGTTCAGGTGGAAGGCGGCGTAAGCCTCGAGCGCGTGGAAGAAATGGTTCAGGCGGGCGCGGACATCCTGGTGGCTGGTTCCGCCATCTTTCATAACGATAACCCTAAGGTCCGGCTTGCGGACCTGATCCGCTTGGCCGCGGCGGCGCGCCAGACTTCGAAAGTATAGGGCAAGCGCCTTACGGCGGGAGTCCCACGATACTGGGAATGGTCAAGTTTTATCGAATTCGAATCGGCGGCACGCTGGCGTTTGCAGCTCTCAGTCTCATCTTTCAAAGCGGGTGCCTGTTCCACCGCCATCATCCAAGCACGGCGGCGGACCTTGGGCCCGGAGCCCAGCCGGACAAAATTCTCTACGAGCGGGCCGTGGACGCGATTGAGCACGGCCGCTACGATGTGGGCCGGCTCACGCTCCAGACCATGTTGAACACCTATCCCGACAGCGAATTCCTGGCCAAGGCCAAGCTCGCCATCGCCGACTCTTATTACACGCAGGGCGGTGTGTCGGGCTTGACGCAGGCGGAGCTCGAGTATAAGGACTTCATCACATTTTTTCCGACCGCGCCCGAGGCGCCCGAGGCGCAATTCCGTGTCGGGATGTCTCACTTCAAGCTGATGGGCAAGGCCGACCGCGATCTGACTCAGACGCGCCTGGCGGAAGGGGAATTCAAGGAATTCCTGCTGAAGTATCCCGATAATCCCGTTACGCCGCGCGTCAAGGGCCGACTCCGGCAGGTGCAGGAAGTGCTGGCTGAGGGCGAATTCAGCGTCGCCAAGTCTTACTACGATAAGCAAGCTAACCGCGCGGCCAAGTCTCGGTTCCAGGAAATCGCCGACGATTACCCGAATTTCAGCAATGCCGATCGCGCGTTGTGGCTGCTAGGCCTGACGCTCGAACGCCTGAAAACTCCGAACGAAGCTGTTCCTTACTACGCACGCATCCTCACCGATTATCCGCTGAGCCCGCATGCGGGCGACGCCAAGGCCCGGCTCACCGCCATGCACCAGCCCATTCCTTCGCCGACCAGGGCGACACTGGCGCGCGCCGCAGCGGACGTCTTCAACCGGCGCCGCCACCGGAAAGGCATGTTCGGCAAGCTCGGAGGGATGCTGTCGGCCAGTCCGGACATGAGCGCCACCCGGCACGGGCCCGTGCAGCTCGGCCCTCGGCGACCCAGCGAGACGGTGATGGCGAAGGGTACGGAAAACACCGCAACCCCAGGGAATACAATCTCGGCTCAGCCGGTTGGCGAAGAAAGCTTGAAGGCCGGGAAAGCAGTGGACGTCAAGACGCCTTCGAACGGGTCTTCAAACGGCAGCGAAGCGTCGGGCGATAACGGCTCTGCCACCAAAACGCAGCAAACTTCCCCCGATCCCCCTTCATCTCCAAAAAAGAAGGGCCGGTTGCATTTCCTTAAGAAGATCGTCAAGCCCTTCTAAGTCCTTCTCTGCCTTGACTTCATCGATTCGACGTGATACTTCTTCTCCAACTTTGTGCTCGCGGGAAGTCGGAGGTCATGATTGGCACGGACAATCCTTGTCGCGGATGACAGTCCCACGGTCCAGAAAAAGGCCAGCGGGATTTTGACGGGTGAGGGACTGGAAGTCGTCACCGTCTCAAACGGCGTCGCCGCGGTCAAAAAACTTCCTACGGTCAAGCCGTTGGTGGTGTTGGCCGACGTGTCCATGCCGGGCAAGGACGGGTACGAGGTCTGTGAGTTCATCAAGAGCACCCTCGAATTGCGGAGTACGCCTGTCATTCTGATCTTCAGCGACACGGACCCTTACGAGGGGACGCGCGGCGCGCGCGTGCAGGCCGACGGAACGATTAAGAAGCCCTTTGATCGCGATGAGCTGATCGCCATCGTCAATAAGTTTGTAGCCCAGTCTGAAGCCGCAGCCCCCAAGCCGGCCAAACCCCCAATGCCGCCCGCGGCTTTTGTAGTTGAACCCATGGACGAAGATCCCGAAGCCTCGATGAAGGCCGAGGGTCCAGATTTGTCCTCGTTGTCCCAGGGGGTCGTTTTCGGGATGCCGGGGGCGGAGGAGCCATCAGCTCCTGCCTTCGGCCCCGGCGAGTTCTCGGCGAGCCCGGTTTTGGAGTCGGAAGCCACTCCCGAGCCGGCCCTTGAATCGCTCATTCCGCCTCCCGAGTCCGCGACGTCCGCTTCCGAAGTGCTCGATACGTCGGCTGTGGAGCCGCCCGTTTACGAAGAGCAACCCGTTTCCGCCGAGCCGGTCCTGATCGAAGAACCTACCGCTCCTAGTCCAGTGCCTGAGCCGCCGGCAGAGCGCACGATGATGTTCCACACGCCTGCGGACATCGCTGAGCCGGTTTTGAGCGACGAGGCCGTGACCGAAGCTGCAGCGCCCGCAGCCGAGCCGCCCGCTGCCGCCGAGCCATCTGCGGCCCCTGAGCCGCCTCCCGCAGCCGAGCCCGAGCTTGAAGAAGCCGAGCCGGAGCCCGCGCACGCTTCGCCGACGACCCTGGAAAGTTACACGCTAAATGAGGCCGCCGCCGGCCACGTGCGATTCGAAACTTCAGAACCTGCGGCCGTGGCCGCACCCGAACCGGAGCCGGTCGCGCCACCACCTGCGCCCGCGACGACTCTGGACACCGAGCAGATTTTTTCGATCGTCCACAAAGTTGTGCTCAAGATGTCTCCTCCTGCGCTCTCGCCCCAGATGATCGAAGACATGGCCCGGAAGTTCGCCGACGAAATCATCGCCGAGCTCACCTTCCAATCCTGATTGAAATTCTCAAATGCCGGGGAGCGACCGACGAAGTCCCATCGCCATGCGTTTGAGCGGTTGCTGCCGTCAAACCAGGACTTATTCGTGCGTGTGCGACGTTTGACGGCTGTGCGCCGCGGACGCTATAGTAGTCGGATTTGAAGAACATCAGCCCAAAGTTTAGGTGAGGATCAGTTTGACTCAGGAGATTCCCAAGGTCTATTCGCCCGAAACCATCGAGCCGCGCTGGGCGCGCGAGTGGATCGAGCGCAATCTTTACCGCCCACCGGACGATCCCGCAGGGCGGGACCAGCGGTTTGCGTTGGTCATTCCTCCCCCCAACATCACCGGGTCGCTCCACATGGGCCACATGCTGGAGCATACCGAGATTGATATCCTGATGCGCTGGCATCGCATGCGCGGCAAAAACGTCCTGTGGCTGCCTGGCACCGACCACGCTTCCATCGCCACGCAAATGATCGTCGAGCAGGAACTCGGACGCGAGGCGCTGTCCGATCTCGAAGGCAAGCCGGAATCGAAAAGCGCCTGGCGGCGCGAGGGCCAGCGGCGGCGGCGCGAAATGGGCCCTGCAAAGTTCGTCGAGCGCTGCTGGAAGTGGAAGGAAGAGAACGGCGGAACCATTCGCCGGCAGATGGAACGCCTCGGCGCTTCGGTTGACTGGACTCGCGACCGCTTCACGATGGACCCAGAGTACTCGCGCGCGGTCGTGGAAGTCTTCGTTCGTCTTTACGACGAGGGCCTGATCTATCGCGGAAAGTATGTCGTCAACTGGTGCCCGCGCTGCGGAACCGCTGTCTCTGACCTCGAAGTCGTGCACGAGCAGAGGGCGGGCAAGCTCTGGTACATCCGCTACCCCTTCGAAGACGGCTCGGGACACATCACGGTGGCGACGACGCGGCCGGAAACGATGCTCGGCGATACGGCCGTGGCGGTGAATCCGAAAGATGACCGGTACCGCGCGGCGGTCGGCCGCAAAATTGTGCTGCCGCTTCTGAAGCGCGTCATTCCGGTGGTCGCCGACGAATTTGTTGACCGTGAATTCGGAACCGGCGCCATCAAAGTCACACCCGCTCACGACCCGAACGATTACCAGATTTCCGAACGCCACAACCTGCCGCGCATCGAGGTCATTGACGAAGAAGCCCGCATGACCGACGAGGCCGGCCCCTACCAGGGGCTCGATCGTTACAAGGCGCGCGAAGCGGTGGTACGGGATCTTGAAGCGCAAGGCCTGCTCGAGAAAATCCAGAACTACGAGCTGAGCGTGGGCACTTGCCAGCGCTGCAAGACCGTCGTCGAGCCGCGGCTTTCCACACAGTGGTTCATGAAAATGAAACCGCTTGCCGAACCCGCCCTCCGCGCGGTTCAGGACGGCCGCATCCGCATCGTGCCGGATAATTACCGCAAGATTTATCTCGACTGGATGGAAAACATTTACGATTGGTGCGTCTCGCGCCAGCTCTGGTGGGGACACCGCATTCCGGCCTGGTATTGCGACGCCTGCGGCGAAGTGATCGTCGCGCGTGAAACGCCTGCGGCTTGCCGGAAGTGCAACACCTCAACGCTTCGGCCGGAGACCGACGTGCTTGACACGTGGTTCAGCTCGGCGTTGTGGCCCTTCGTGACCCTCGGGTGGCCCGAAAAGACTGAAGACCTGCGGCGCTTTTATCCCAATGACTTGATGATTATGGGTTTCGACATCCTGTTCTTTTGGGGCGCGCGCATGATCATGATGGGCTTGAAATTCATGAACGATGTCCCCTTCCGCGAGCTTTACATTCATGCGCTGGTGCGCGATGCCGAGCGGCAGAAGATGTCAAAGACCAAGGGCAATGTCCTTGACCCGCTCGACGTGACGGAAAAATACGGGACCGACGCCGCGCGCTTCGCGCTGGCGGTCAGCGCCGCGCCGGGGACGGATATTGCCTTCTCCGTAGATAAGGTCGAGTCCTACCGCGCCTTCGCCAACAAAATCTGGAATGCCGCGAGGTTCATCTTGATGAACCTCGAAAATTTGCCGCCGCCGTTTCGCCAGCAACTGGCGGATGCGTTGCAGCCGGTTCCGGGCGTGGGCCTCGAACCGGCAGCCGCGCCCGAGCGGCTGGCGCTCGCCGACCGTTGGATTTTTTCGCGCCTGCTCACCGTCACCCACGAGATTAGCGAGGCACTTGCAAGCTACCGTTTCCACGAAGCCGCTTCGACGATCTATCATTTTTTCTGGCACGAGTTTTGCGACTGGTATCTCGAATGGGTGAAACCGGAGATCACCGCCGCGCCTTCGGACAACCCCGAACAGCGCGGCGCCTGGACAAATTTGACGCGCGTCTTCGAAGCCGCGCTTCACCTGCTCCATCCCTTCATGCCATTCATCACCGAAGAGCTCTGGCACCGCCTGCCGCGCGCCGGCCGCGAGGTTTCGCTTTCACTCATGCCCTTCGCCCTGGCGAACGAGCGCGTGGCGGACCCGGTCTCTGAAAAGCAGTTCCAGTTCGTGCAGGAGCTGATCGTGGTGGCGCGCAACGCCAAGGCGGAAACGGGCACGCAAAGACAGAAGCCGAGCGCGCAAGTGGCCAGCGAAGACCTGCGGATTCTCGAACTCCTGCGCGCGCACCAGGAGACGATTCTGCGGCTGGCGGGCCTCCAGGCCCTGAACTTTACACGCGGGCACCTCGCGGCAGACCCGGCTGTGCGCGTTGGCACGGGCTTCGACCTCCGCCTGCTTCATGAGCAACTCGTGGACCCTCAGGCCGAGCGCGCACGGCTCGAGAAGGAAAGGGAAAAGCTCGAACGGCAAATCGCGCAGGTCAAAAAGCAGTTGGAAGATCAAAACTTTGTAAGTCGTGCCCCGCGCGAAGTGGTTCGTGCCGCCGAGCACCGCTCCACCGATCTTGCCGACCACTATCGGAAGGTTGTCGAGTCGCTGGAAAAACTGAAATGATCCGTGGCCGCTCCTGCGACCCCGACGGCAAAAGCTTCACCGAGGCACGAAGGCTTGAGCATGACGGCCGGAACTACAGACCGCAAGATTGACAAGCTGATTCAACTGCTGGCGAAGAATGCCACGGTGGTCGTTCCCGGCCCGAAAATCGCCTCGGAGATCGGCGTCACGCGCTCAACCGTGTGGATGTGGATCGAAAAGCTGCGCGCGCTGGGCGTCGAGATCAAAGGCGTCCCATCGAGCGGCTATCGGCTTGTGAAGCTGCCGGACATCCTGGCCCCGAGCCTCCTTCGTCCCGAGCTCGGCGAATGTGAGATCGGGAATCGAATTATCCACACCTTTCGCGCTGACTCGACCAATACGCTCGCTACCAGGCTGGCTGCCGAGGGCGCGCCGCACGGGACCGTTGTCGTCGCCGAGGAGCAGACGGCGGGGCGCGGCCGCTTCGGCCGAAGTTGGTACTCGGAAAAATCCAGCGGCATCTATACTTCGATCATCCTGCGCCCGCCGCTTTCACCCGCTGCCGCCCCCGCGATCACGCTAATGGCGGGCTTGGCGGCACATCGCGCGCTCAGCGTTTCAACCGGACTCGACTTCGACATCCGCTGGCCGAATGATGTGCTAGCCAAAGGCAAAAAAGTGTGCGGCATTTTGACCGAGATGACCGCCGAGCTCGATCGCCTGCACAGCTTGGTGCTCGGCATCGGCATCAATGTCAATCATCGCGACATGCCTCCGGAGCTTAAGTCCATCGCCACCTCGCTTCGCATCGAGGCGGGGAAAATTTTTTCGCGCGCTAACATCCTGGTGGCGCTGCTTCGCGAACTCGAGCGGCAATACCATGTCTTGCTCGATGAGGGGTCTGCGGCGATCGCACGCGCCTGGGCTGTGGCGTCGAGTTTCGCCGAGGGAAAGCGCGTGCGCGTGGTCGTGAATTCGGGCGGCTACACGGCGACAACCGCGGGCCTTGAGCCCTCGGGCGCCCTGCGGGTGCGGCGAGATGACGGCGAGACCATCTCGCTGGTCTCGGGTGAGGTCATCGAAATAAAATGAGCGGCGCGGGCGCGGGTGCTGGACAGGCTACAATAGGGTTCACGATCCAACGCTCAGGAGACATCCAATTGGGTGGTGAGTGAAGTGGCAGACGCAAGTCCCCAACTGCTGGTCATCGACGTCGGCAATACGAATACGGTCGTGGGCCTGTTCAACGGCGCGAGCCTGCGCGCGCAGTGGCGCCTGACGACCAATCGCGAACAAACAGCCGACGAGTACGGCATTCTGGTCCGTAATCTCTTCGCGCTGGATGGGATTGAGCCCGGCCAGATCGCAGCCGTCATGATTGCGAGTGTCGTTCCGCCACTCAACGCGGTGCTCGACGAAATGGCGCGGAAATATTTTCGCCTGACCCCGCTGTTTCTCGGCCCGGGAATGCGCACAGGAATGGCGATTCACTACGAGAACCCGCAGGAAGTCGGCGCCGACCGCATCGCCAACAGTGTGGCGGCATTCGAAAAATACGGCGGGCCCTGTGTGGTGGTGGACTTCGGAACTGCCATCACCTTCGACGTGATTTCGGCGAAGGGCGAATACCTGGGTGGGGTGATCGCGCCGGGCATCGGTATCGCGTCGGAAGCTTTGTTCGCGCGTGCCGCCCGGCTGCCGCGTGTCGAAATCCGCGAGCCGGCGCGCGTCGTCGGGACGAACACGGTGGCGAGCATGCAGTCAGGACTTTTTTACGGCGCGGTCGGGCTGGTGGACGGTATCCTCGACCGCCTCTCAGCCGAGCTCGGGGAAAAAACCAAAGTCATCGCCACTGGTGGGCAAGCTTCGCTTGTCGCCTCGGCCTCCAAATACAAACCGCCGGTTGACTCTTCCCTTACCCTCGAAGGTTTGCGGATCATCTACGAGCGCAACGCTTCCGCTGCCAAACACAAGTAGGACGAATCCGGTGGAAAATTATTTCAACTATTTCACCGAAATCGAAGAGTGCTTTCGCCGCTGTCGCGGCACGCCCACGCTGCTTTCTCCGCTCGACTGGGCGCTCATTGAATCCTGGAAAGAATCGGGCCTGCCGCTGGAAGCGGTGCTGGTCGGGATCGAGCGCTCGTTCGAGAAATTCCAGAAGCGCCCTCAGAGGTTCAGAAAAGTGAACAGCCTTGCTTACTGCTCGCAGGAAGTGCTGCGTGCGGCGGAGGAAGCCCGGACGGCTGAAGTTGAGGGCGGCGGGCGCGCGGACCGTGCAAAGCCGGCGGCGCCCCCTTTCGAGGCGGAGGAAATCCGGGCATTTCTCGCGCGCTCGGCGCGGGCGCTTGAAAAGGCCGGCCGCGCAGCGCAGGAGAAAGGCGAAGCGGTTCTGGCAGATGATCTGAAGGCGGCGGCTGCGACTCTCATCGAAATCGCCGCGGATGAAGAAAAGGCTCTTCTCGCGGATCTGGAAGAGCTCGAGAACCGTCTCTCCGCACTGGAAGAAAAACTGACCGCGTCACTAACACGATCTTCATCGGTCGAGCGGCTTGCGGAATTTCGCCGGGAAGTCGAACGCGGCTTGGCCCCCTACCGGCGGAAAATGACTGTGCCACAAATCGAATCGCTGGAGCGGCAGTTCTTGAAAAAACGCCTATTCGAATTTTACCAGGTCCCGCGGCTCAGCTTGTTTTATCTGTAATACTTGTCCTTTGTCGGCCGTCCGCAGCCGAGACGGCGCGGTTTTTGCTCTGCGCAACTGACAAGGGACTAAGGTCAAGGGACAAATTCGTGACGTTTGAATTCACACCGCAGAAATTGGTGTACGGCGGCGAGGCGCTGGGGCATTACCAGGGCCGGACGGTCCTCGTGCCGCGCGCGCTGCCGGGCGAGCGGCTGGAGGTCGAGGAAGTCCGCTTCGCGAAAGGCGTCCTGCACGCGCGGCCGCTGCGCGTGATCACTGCGGCGCCCGAGCGCGTCGCTCCTCCTTGCCCCTATTTTGGCCGGTGCGGAGGATGCCAATACCAGCACCTCGCCTACGAAAATCAGCGCGAATGGAAGCGCGAAATCCTGCGCGAAACGCTGCGCCGCATCGGCAGAATCGCCTGGGACGCCGAGATTCGACTCCACGCAGCGGAACCCTGGAATTATCGTAATCAGGCTCAAATCAAAGTAACCCGCGGACCGGGTGGCCGCGCCGAGCTGGGTTTCTTCGAGGCCGAATCGCACCAACTAATACCGGTGGACACGTGTCTCATTCTCGCGCCGCGACTTAATGCCGTTCTCCGAGAGCTGCGGCGCGACGAATGGTCAGGGCGCCTGGCCAGGTGCCGCGAAATTGAAATGCTCGCCGACGACCGCGACGATAAGGTCATGATGACCTTTCGCGGAGACTTCGTACCAGCAGACGGTGAGGCGCTGGCGCAGGAATGTCTGGCGCGACTGGAGGGAGTTGAGAGTGTCACGATCGAGAGCCATGGCAAAGTTTCCACGTTCGGCGCGCCGGCGATCACCTACCAGGCGGGTGAATTCAATTACCGCGTCAGTCCCGGCTCGTTCTTCCAGGCGTCGCGCTTTCTGATTGCAGAGCTCGTCGAGGCGGCGACGAGCGGCGTTTCAGGCGCCCTGGCGCTTGACCTCTTCGCGGGCGTGGGACTCTTCACGCTTCCGCTCGCCCGAAATTTTGCGCAGGTCGTGGGGGTCGAAGGGGACGAAAGGGCGGCCGCCGACCTCGCGTGCAACGCGCGCAATCATCACATTGAAAACGTTCGCGCCGTCAGCGCGAGCGCTTACGATTTCCTGCGCCGATTTGCCCAGGCCGAGCCGGACCTGGTCGTGCTCGACCCGCCGCGAGCCGGCGTCGGGAGGCCCTCGCTCCAGTTGCTGGCCCGGCACCGGCCGGCGCGCATCCACTACGTGTCCTGCCATCCGCCCACGCTTGCCCGAGACCTCGCAGGTCTCAGCAATCTAGGCTACGGTGTGAATTCGATTGAAATGTTCGATTTCTTCCCTCACACTGCGCACATCGAATGTCTCGCCCGACTCACGCGGAGCAACCTCGCGCATACCTGAGCAGCCCCATGCTCGTACCGGCCGCCTGCTTCGCGGCCGGCATCGTGGCGGCGGAGTCCTCCGAGCGGGCCGCCCTCGGCGATACGATCTCGACCGTCCCCTGGCTCATCGCCGCTGCGGGTGCGTGTATGCTCGCGGGGCTGCTGCTTGCTCGGGCGCGGCGCGAAACCCTGGGCTGGGTGTTCGCACTTGTGGCGTATGTCCTGTCGGGTACGGTTGCGGCGAAAGCCTTCGAATTTCGTTTCACTCCTCTCGACGTCAGCCACCTGGAAGACATGGGGATTGACGTGAAAGGCCCGCTACGCATTTCGGGTCGCCTTGCCTCCTCACCGCTCGATACGCCTTCGGGCATTCAGTTCGACCTTGACTTGACCGGAGTTGACGACCAAGGCCGCTTCCGGCCACTCGAGGGCAAGGTCCGCCTTCGAATGAAGCGCGCGCAGGACCCGCCCTCGGCGGACATCGCTGATTCTCTCGGCCTTCGATACGGCGATTCTATCCGCGCGCTGGCCCAGCTCCGAAGGCCGCGCGTCTATCGCGACCCAGGCGTTTTCGATTTCCGCCGCTGGATGGAATCGATCGAAGACGTTTGCTGGGTCGGAACGATCAAAAGCCCCTTGCTGGTTGAGAAGTTGTCGCGCCAGGGCCCGCCCGCATGGGGTGTCCTGATCGACCGCGTGCGTCACCGGCTCCTTGCCGGTATTGATCAGACCTTCCCGCCCTGGTCGGTCGAAGGGCGCGATGGCGCAGTGCTCAAAGCGGTCTTGCTCGGCGACCGCTCGTCGCTCGATTCGGAGACGCTGGAGAATTTCCGCCAGAGCGGTCTGTATCACTTGCTGGTGATTTCCGGCCTGCACGTCGGCTTGCTGGTCATGCTGGTTGCTTTCCTGTTACGGCGTACTCCGCTCGGTGACACCTGGCGAGCGGCGTTGGTTATGCTTTTTCTGTTCGGCTACTGCTCGCTCGTAGAACAGCGCGCCCCAACGCTCCGGGCAGCCATCATGATTACCGCTTATCTGGTGGCGCGATTTTTCTATCGCGAGCACACGGCGCTCAACGCCGTGGGACTTGCAGCGCTGGTCCTGCTCGTCCATCGTCCTCCCTGGTTATTCGAGTCAGGCTTCCAGCTTTCTTTCGCTGCGGCACTCCTGATTGTGGGACTTGTCGCGCCCATTCTTGCGACGACGACGGAACCCTATCGGCGCGCCCTGCTTGACCTTAGAGACACGATGCTGGACGTGAGACTTGCTCCGCCTCAAGTCCAGTTTCGTCTTGACGTTCGCCGCGTGGTCGAACGCGTCGAGGGCAGATTTTCCTTCTTGAAAAAACATCCGCGCGCCGCCACCTCGGCGGTCACGCTCCCCTTAAAGGCCCTCGTCTGGACAGTGAACATCCTGTTTTTCTCTGCAATCCTCCAGATTGGTCTCACCCTCCCGATGGCTGAGACGTTCCATCGTGTCACCTACGTGGGGATCGGACTGAATGCGCTGGCCATTCCGCTGATGACGGTACTCCTCGGCCTGGCGCTTCCGACGGTGCTCCTCAGCGCAGTTTCGCCTGTGGTCGCGGTGTGGCCCGCCAAACTTTTGGCGCTCGTGATGGGAATATTTTTCAGGCTCACGGACTGGCCACACCTGCCGCACTGGTTGTCCTATCGCGTGCCTTCGCCTGCTGCCTGGGTTGCGTGGGGATTCGCGCTCTCCGTGGTAGTTGCGGCGGGGGCTCTTGGGCGGCGGCGGCGCGTCTTCTGGTTGTCCACCATCAGCGCGGCGATTTTCGCGATCTTGATTTCACTCAATCCGTTTCCGCCGCGGATTCCGAGCGGCCTCCTGGAAATCACCGCGCTCGATTGCGGTGAAGGCGCCGCCTCGTTTGTCGTGCTGCCCGACCGGACGACGATGCTGGTGGGCGCTTGCGGAACCCGCGCGCACGCGAGCTTGCTGAATCCGTTTGCGCCGCGGCGCTGGGATCCGGGCGAGGAAATCGTTTCGCCTTACCTTTGGTCGAGAGGAATCAAGAAAATCGGGATTGTCGTTCTGGACGACGGGAGTGAAGGCCGGCTCTCGAGCTTTGCCGCCATCACCCGCAACTTTGAGGTCGATGAAATTTGGCACGCTTCGAGGGGTCTTGCGCCGGCCGCTCTGGCGTTTCTGGACGAACTCCAGCGACGCGGGATTGCGCCTCGGGCCGTAGCAGCGGGCGACCGGTTTTCGTTTGGCGAGACCTCAATCCAGATCCTCCGGTCGCAGGCAGGGGGCGACCCGGAGACGCAGTTATCGTCGCGAACTTCCAAAAACCCTACCATTGCAATGAGGATTTCGACGGGTGGGGCCAGCGCGTTGCTTTACGGAGGAACTGGAGGCCAGACCGAAAACACATCGTTCGAGCCAGACCAGCCGCCCGAAGATCGCGTTCTTGTGTTTTCGAATGAAGCTGCTCTGTTACAGCTCACTCCGGAGTTGCTGGCTCGAATCCGGCCGCGTGTTGCGGTCTTGAGCGCCACGGGTGCTGATGATGGGGATTTTTCTCAGGCTGAGGTACGCGCCAGGCTCGGAGCCGCCGGCGTGCGGCTGCTTCGAACCAGCCTGGAAGGGGCAGTGACGATCGAGATGAAACACGCTGCGATTTCCGTTCACACCTACCGAATGCTCGCGGACGATGGGACATTCGAGACCACAACAACGGGCGATGGCGACCCTTCCTCTTCCAGCGTTCGATAAAGCGCGTTCGAGACCTGCGCGCCGAATAGAAGCACCGCGGACGAGATGTATGCCCAGGTCATCAGAGCTACAACCACGCCGATCGACCCGTAGATGTGCCGATAGTTGAAGAGAGGCAGCAACAGCGTAAACAGCGATCGTGCCGCTTCCCAGAACAACGCCGTGAGCAGCGCGCCGGGAAGCACTTCGCGGATTCCCAGGGGGTGATTGGGCAGCCGCTGGAAGAGCAGCAGGAACATCAAAAGCGTCAGGCCGAACGTGATCACGATAACCACGGTATGGTAAACAAAGTCTGCCGAAAAGCTCGCGGGGTGAAAAACCCGGCCGTGTACCCAGCCATGAATAATCACGTTCAGTCCGACCAGGGCAGTCGAAACAAGCATAATGATTCCGACGAGAACCGCCATCTCCAGAGCCACGAGATGGCTGCGCCACCATCGGCGGCCCTTCTCCACATCCCAGGCGCGGTTCAGAGCCTTTTCGAGCGGCAGGAAGACACCCGAAGAGCTCCACAGCAAAAGCACCAATGAAATCACCGTCACGCGCCCCGACGACCGGGAAATCGCCGCGAGGTTTTTGAGGATGAAATCCGGTTTCATCGGCAGGTAGCGTTCCAGAACAGTCGCAAGCCGGCCGCTCAACTCGTAGTGGCCGATGAAGACGCCGCTCACTCCCACGAGCAGGAGCATCATGGGAAACAGGGACAGAATGCAGTGATACGCGATGGATGCCGAAATGGTCAAGGAATCTTCCTGGAAAAAGCTCACCAGCGACTGGCTGAGCACCAGGCGCGCGCGCACCCAGTGTTTCTTCCAATGGCCGCGGTGTGGAGTCCGAATCGGCATGGGTTGCAGGGATACGTTTTCCCCCGGTGGCATCATACCCCGAAGGTCGGCCCACCTGCCTTTTCCTTAGCTTATAATAAATAGCGGTCCGGATATAGACGGTTTTTGTGCATCGAGGAATGACCAACATGCCGGACGAAGGCGAAATTCGGGCGGAGAATCGCAGAGTCCGCCGCCTCCAGATCGTCGTGGACCTGGTGACGAGCGTCCTGTTTCAATCCGAAATTCCCCCGGAGGAGGCCCTCGAGCTTGTCGCCGCCACGCGCCGGTTCGCCCTCAGCCTGTTTCCCGACAAGGAACAGACTTACGATTTGATCTACCAGCCACGCTTCGAGCGTCTTCTGCGGGAAAAATACGGCATGATCTGAGCGCGCGGGCATCGTCCCGGGGTGGCGGTCAGGAACCGGCTTCTGTTGAAGATGTCACAGAGGAGAGTGTGCCGACGATTGCCCCGACCGAGATAACCATCTTGATGCGCAGGGGCAGGTGCTGCGGGTCGTCGCTGAACCAGATAAACATCCGGCCTTTCTTCTTGTAGAGATTGCCGAAGACTTTCGGTTCGACGCGCAAGGCGGTGCGATTGCCAACGCCGGTCTGGATCTGCTCACGTTCCTGCACTTCAACCACGACTTCGCTGGTCTTTGAGCCGTCGTTTATCGCGAGCTTGATCTTCTGGCCGACCTCCATCGGCTGGCTGCGCAGAAAGTAGAATGCACTGACCACATCCTGCACACAGGCGGGAATGCTGTTCTCGTCATGCTTGGCGGGAGCGCTAGTCTTGGTGGGATCCCGCTCGTCAAGAATGGCCAGCCCACGCGCGTAGTCGAAGCGGATCTCGGTCTCCTTGTGCCGCCGGCCCTCATTTATTTTTTTCGAAATTCGTTGCGAACAGAGCGTGGCGGGGCTGATAAAAGAACGGAACTCATCCTGGACGCTGTAAAGGA
The DNA here is from genome assembly GCA_964481715.1 of uncultured Acidobacteriota bacterium. GTDB lineage: Bacteria > Acidobacteriota > Terriglobia > UBA7540 > UBA7540 > JAHEKS01. The sequence continues at coordinate 14,823 of CAYZVR010000040.1, forward strand.
CCGAAACAAAGCCCTTGGATTGAGCGGTTGTTTTCACTTCGTAACTCGCCACTGCATTTTTCCCCTGTCCGAGGAACACTGCGACGACACGCCCGGCCGGAAAAACAGACCAGTTGACGTCGTAGGTGAGAGTTTCACCAGAGGCGAAGGGCAAAAGAGCGGGTTTTTCGGCACGACCCGCGCGGCTACTCCACATTAGGAGCAACACGAGACAGGCTCCAAGGGCGCGCGCTGGTGAGGTCTTCATATCGAGAGAGTTAGACGCCACAAGGGGCCGAAGGGAAGCCCGCCCCACTCTAACGCAACCACGCCTTCAGAGCCAGAAAAACCATGCCCGCCGCGTAGCCCAGCGCCGCTTCGTACTCGTGGTTTCGGCGATAGCGCGACCAGCGGAATTTCTCGTCCCCACGCGGCAGTTGCGGCCGCTTCCAGAAGGAAGGGAAGAACATCGCCGCAGCCTGCGAGTAGCGGTCGTAGTCCTCTCCGAACTGCTGCTGCAACGAGTGGGCTTCACGGCGCATCACCGTTCCGTAGACGAGAAAGAAAAGTGCCAGGAAACTCAGCGCCAACCCCCATGAGCCCCCGGCGGCGGAAAATCCCACCCCGATAAAAAAGCTCCCGAGATAAAGCGGGTTGCGCGTAAAGCGGTAAGGCCCTTCGGTTGCGAGACTACGATCTTTTTCAAGAAAGCCTGAAGAAAATGAGCGTAGGAGCACTCCCGCGAAGGCGATGCTCCCGCCGATCGCGATGAGCTGCACGGTGGGTTGCGAAAAAACCAGGTAGGCCGCGCCCCAGGCGAATCCAACGGGGACACGCCAGCGCGCGGCCCACGCCGCAAACCCTTTATCCATGTGACCTCGCCAGGCGTTCGAAAACGGCCGCGAGCACCGCTTCAACCGAAACGTCGCGCAGGTAGTCCGAGTTCCTGTCGGGAAGCGGGCGGGAAGCTCCGTTCCGATTCGCGACCGTGATGTCGAGCGGGGAAAACGGCCCATTGCGCTCCGGTGTGTTCAGCGGATCGCCCGCGTTGAAAATCGCCACGACCGGTGTGCCGGCGGCAGCGGCCAGATGGACCGGCCCTGTATCCCCGCCTACGAAAAGTTTGGCGCGACGCGCGAGCGCAATCAGCTGGCGGATCGTGGATGGAAAATATGTGGCCCGCGCAGACCCGGCGCTCCGAAGAATCCCGCGAATCAAAGGCTCCTCATCGGGAGCGCCGGTCAGGAGGATTTTCCCAGAAAAGCGAGATCCGAAGCGTCGAATCAGTTCGGTGTAATTCTCGGGCGCCCAGCATTTGCTTTTCCATCCTCCTCCGGGGTTCAAGACGATGTATTCCCCGGCTTCAAGCGAGGCGAGCTGGCTTTCGACAAATCGATCGTCCGCGTCATCCTGGGGGAGAGGAAATTTCCAGCGATCCGAAGGAATTGAGCCAACGCCCAGGCGCTCGACCAGACTGAGGTTCATCTCGATGACGTGCCGCTGGCCGCGCGGCGTTACGCGATCCGAATAAAAAATCCCCGCGGCAGGCTCACGCAGCCAGTATTCGGCGAAGCCCAGCCGCATTCGAGAGCGGCTGAATTGCGCGAGGAACGCCGACTTCACGAGGCCCTGGAAATCGATCGCGGCGTCGAACGCCACCTCCCGCAGCGCCATGGCAGCCCCGGCAACCTGTTCGAGCGTTCCGGGCGATAGCGGTTCTTTTCGCCAGCTGAGAGTATCGAGCTTGACAAGGCGATGAACGTACGGATTGCCTTCCACAAGCGGCGCGTGCTTTTTTTCGATTAACCAGTGGATTTCCGCTTGCGGGAAGGATTCACCCAGCGCGGATACTGCCGGCAGCGTATGGACGATGTCCCCGATGGAGCTCAGGCGTATTACCAGGAAACGCAGGTTGGGCTCGGACATTTCTCGATGCAAAGCGAACAGGCGGGTGGACCGAATGGTCCGCCTCGCTGCTTACTCTACGTTTTCTTCTGCGCGCCGTGCTATGTCTGCCAGGATGTCGCGAGTCGAATGGTTTTTCGAATCGCCCACGATGCGCACGGCGCCGCCCAGGTTCTTCATGACTTCTCGCTCGGGGACAGTCTGCTCCGTGTAATCAGTTCCCTTGCAGTGCACGTCCGGGCGAAGATCGTGAAGCACCTCGGCGACGGTTGGTTCGTCAAAAACAACTACGTAGTCCACACTCTCGAGCGCCGCCACCAGCTCCGCCCGCGCCTCGGCCGGAAGCAGGGGCCGCCCGGGGCCCTTCAGCGCCGAGACGGTTCGGTCGCTGTTCACTCCCACCACCAGAACGTCCCCTTGTTCGCGGGCGCCCTGAAGGTAGCGTACGTGCCCTACGTGCAGCAGGTCGAAGCAGCCGTTGGCAAACGCCACGCGCCGGCGCTCCCGCCGCAGCTTTTCGCCGAGAGCGGAAATTTCCTCGCGCGAAATGATTTGGGCGCTCACGCGTTTCGGATGGCCTCCTCAAGTTCCCGGCCCGACACCGTCGCGGTGCCGCGCTTCATCACGACCAATCCACCGGCGCAATTGGCGAGCTGCGCGGCCTGGACAAAGCTCGCGCCCGCGGCCAGGCCGAGCGTGAAGGTCGCAATCACCGTATCGCCGGCGCCGGTGACGTCAGCGACCTGGTCCGAGCCGAAGATCGGAATTGGCCGGGGTTTTCGGCCCGGCTCAAAAAGTACCATCCCGTCCCGGCCGCGCGTGATCAGAAGGGCTTTGAGCGATTGCCGCCGCAATACGCGCCGGCCCAGGCTATAGAGTAAATCCAAATTGTTGCCGATTTTCTTGCCGAACGCTTCTTCAATTTCGGGCTCGTTGGGAGTCGCCGCAGTGACCCGCTTGTAATCGAGAATGGCGTAGCGGGAATCAACGGTAATCGGCAGCGGCTTGCGGCCCGCGCGCCGGCGGAGAAAGTCGGCCTCGCGAGCGTCCGTCGCGCCGTAGCCGTAGTCGGAAACGAGCAACGCGGAAGCCCGGCCGAGCAAGGGAACGGCACTTGTGGTCACTCGCCGGCGGACTTCGGGCCCCAGGGGTTGAGACGGCTCGCGGTCGATGCGAACGATTTGCTGCCGTTGCCAGTGCGCCAGGCCGCCGAGAATGCGCGACTTGGTGGGGGTCGTGTAGGCGCGCAGGCGAGCGATACGACTTGTCGAAATTCCCTTGTGCCGGAAGTAACGAAGCAGCGCATCGCCGGCTTCATCGTCGCCGACCGCGCCCACCGGTGTCACCCGCGCGCCCAATTCGGCCAGATTATTCGCGGCGTTCGCTCCTCCGCCCG
>CAYZVR010000041.1:0-12693 GCA_964481715.1 uncultured Acidobacteriota bacterium
CGCGCGCCAATTGGGCGGCCGCTTCGGCTTCTTCTTCCTGCTTTTCCTGGTGGCAGTGGCGGGAAAAGTCTTCGGCTGCGGGCTGGGCGCCTGGTTCAAAGGCATGACGGGACGGGACTCCGTGGCTGTGGGCGTGGGGATGATCCCACGTGGCGAAGTCGGGCTGATCGCGGCGACGATCGGGTGGACTTCCGGGCTGATATCGCCCGAAGTTTATTCTCTCGTCGTCGTCCTGGTTCTGGCCACCACGTTGATTACACCCCTGCTGCTGCGGCTCTGCTTCCCAGCGCGCGCGCCGGAGGTTGCCTCCGCGCCACATCCTGCCACGCCTCCGCTCATCGCAGAGCTTCCCGAGGAGCAGCAACCCTGAAGGCCGTCCAAAGTTCATCCCTCCCTCGAACCGGCGCGGTCCCCTTGACAAGGCGCGCCCGATGGTGTAGACTACTATTGTAGCCTATCGTCGGGACTGACGACGACAGGTCCGTCAGCCGACGGGCTGGGCAGAGAGAAGGAAAAGCGAATAGGAGCGGTCCAGGATATGGAAAAGGGACGTTTTTGAACGAACGAAGCTGGAGATTTGTTGGAAACAAAGGACTTAGCAAGAAACGAAGCCAAGAACGAACTAGGAACGAAGCTAAAACGAACCGGAAAATCGCCCCACGGAGCGCCGCAGGCCTTATAGCGAATTCCGCAGTCCCAAGGCCGCGAGCGCATTATTTTCTCGCTCTTCAACGGCTTTAACCAGGAATGGAAAGATCGTGCTCTCCGCCTTTTGACACAAGCGGCTTGACATCACCCCTGTCGCATTCTTCTTGACGCAGACTCAGCGGTCGTGTATATTCCCCACCAGGAACGCTTGTCCTTTTCCTGATTCGCCTGGAGGAGGCGGGTTCGGGCTGAAGGTACAACGTTCTTTCACCCCCTCCGATCGTGCCAGGCGAAGGGAATCAAGAAAGCAATTTGCAGAGGGATTGCCGAGCGCGGTACGCGTTTTTTGCGGACCGTTTGCGGATACGGCTGCGATGCAAACTTTCTTATCCAACGCCTCTTTCACCCTGGTGCTGCCGGGTTTTGCTGCGCTTTCTCTGACGTTCTTTCTCCTTTACCGCTGGGTCCATTCGCGGGCTGCCAGGTCTCTGAACGAGGCCGCACTCCTTCGGTACTCCAACCTGCACCTGTTCGCCACCACGCTTTCCGAAAGCGGCGATCCGCGCGAGATGGCTGAGCAGACGCTCGAGCGGACGCTTCAGGCGCTTGCATCCGAGGACGGCTGCCTGCTGCTTCATCCTGCCCTGCGGGATGCTCCCGACGAACTGAACTGCACGAGCGTGCGGGGACTCTCCGCGGACGTTCAAGCGCGGCTGATGGGACCGCTCGGCGCCTTTCTCGCGTCGAGTTCGGAGCGCTGGGGCGGGCTGATGGTTTTCCCGGATTTGCGCCGGCCGGAGCTCATGATCGCCTGGCAGCGCGACCCGCTCTTCCAGGAATTCCGCAACGTTTTCCTGGCCGAAGGCATCAGGACTATGGCGGTACTGGGCCTGCGCGTCCGCGACAAGTGCTGCGGAGCGCTGGTGGTAGGGAGCCGCGAGCGGCGAGTGTTCCTCCCGGGCGAGCTCAAGCTGCTGCTCGGCCTGGGCAACCAGATCAGCGTGGCGCTCGAAAACCGCTTCCTGCAAAAAGCCGCGGAGCGCCATGAAGAGGAACTGTGGTTGCTCCACCGCATCGGTGACGCGCTCTCGACGACATTCGATCATCGCGTGCAGCTCCAGATCCTGCGCCGCGAGTTGAAGGGTCTGCTCGGCGAACCGAATTATGCCCTGGCGCTTCAGGATCCCGCCGACTCGTTTGTGGATTACGTTTACGCCGGTCCCGCCGAGCGGGATGACGGACAGCCCAAGAGCGAAGCGCTGATGGATTACGTCCTGAAGGCGCGCGCGCCTTTGATGCTGACCACCGACTTCGAGAACGCCACGCGAAGTCTCTCGGTCGAGCCGACCGAATACATTCTGTGCACCGGCGGGCAAGCTTCCAATACGCCCGAATTCCATAAGGCCGTGCGCAGCATGGGCGTTGGAACCACCGGACCGCGCATTCGCACCTGGTGCGGAGTTCCCATTCATTTCTCGGACGGCTCGACGGGCGTTCTTTCGCTCGTTGACTACGAGCGCGAACGGGCGCTCGACAAGAAACAATTTGACTTCCTGCAGGTGCTCGCCGCCGGGGTCGCCGTTTCCATCGAGAACGCGCGCCTGTTCCAGCGTGAGCAGCACCGCGCGCGCCATCTGGCGCTGCTGAACGAAATCGGGCGGAAAGCCGCGGCGGTCTTGAATCCGCATGAATTGATTTCCAGCATCTGCCCGCAAATCCGCCAGGCCTTTGGTTATGACCTGGTGCGCATCGAGACGCGTGAGGCGATGCGCAACGAACTGGTGGTAGAAGCCGAAGACGGCCATAAAACCAAGGTCCTCGGCCACCGTATCCAATGGGGACAGGGGTTCGCCGGGGTCGCGGCGGAAACCGGCCAGCCGGTCCTGTCGAACAGCGTCGAGCGCGATGAGCGTTACGTGGCGCTCGAGCCCGAGGTGCAGTCGGCTCTGAGCCTGCCGCTCAAATACGGCACGGAGACGCTCGGCGTTTTGAGCATCGCGAGTTTCCGCGAGCACAATTTTGCGCCACAGGACGTGCTGACCCTGCGAACCCTCGCCGACCAGCTTGCCGTGGCGCTGCACAACGCGCGCGCCTACCAGTTGGCGACCGAACAAGCCATCACCGACGGGCTGACGCAGCTCAAGACCCACCGCTTTTTCATGGAAGCGCTCGATTCCGAGTGGCGCCGCGCCCCGCGCGGCGGCCATCACTTCTCGCTGATCATGATGGACCTGGACAGCTTCAAGGCGGTCAATGATCGTGACGGACACCTGGAAGGAGACCGCGTGCTCGTAGCTGTGGCGCGATTGATCGAGGCGCGCTCGCGGCAGTCGAACGTCGTGGCTCGATACGGCGGTGATGAATTCGCCATCCTGATGCCCGAAGGCACAGTCGAGCAGGCGGAAATTTTGGCGGAACGCTTGCTCGCTGCCATGGGCGCTGACCCTTTTCTCGCCGGCCACAGCGTAACCGCGAGCTTCGGGATCGCTTCGTTCCCCGTGCACGGCGCGGCGCCGGAGGAAATCCTGCGCGTCGCGGACGCCGGAATGTATCTGGCCAAACACCACAAAGGGAATTCGGTCCGAGTGGCATCCGCCGCCGCAACCGGCGGCAAGGGAGTTTGGGAGCACCAGCTGCTCGAGGCCTATCTGGGAGTCGCCGTCAAGCGCATGTTTGCGACCGGTCCGGATGCGTTCAACCAGTATTTCCAAAGGTTCCAGCAGGCGGCGCAAAAGGCCGGTGACGAAGGTCTCTCGCTGCTTGATACGGTGACAGCACTCGCTTTTGCCATCGACGCCAAGGACCACTACACGCAGGGCCATTCGCAGTCGGTCTCGCGCCTGGCGGCGCAGGTGGCGCGCCACCTGGGCCTCGACGAAGCCGAAGTGGAAGAAATCCGCCTGGCCGGCATCCTGCACGACATCGGGAAGATCGGCGTTCCGGAGACGTTGTTGAACAAGCCCACGACACTCACACCCGACGAGTTTGAAATCATGAAGAGCCACGCCGCACTCGGCTGGAAGATCCTCGAGCCGCTCAGGGTGAAATCCATCGAGCGCATCCGCCGCATGGTCCGCCACCATCACGAGCGCTTCAATGGCAGAGGATATCCGGACGGGCTGAGGGGCGACGACATTCCTCTCGGCGCGCGCATCATCAGCATCGTGGATTCCTTCGACACCATGATTTCGCGCCGCGTCTACAAGGAAGGCATTCCCATTTCAGAAGCGCTGGCGGAGCTCAGCCGTTCCCGCGGCGAGCACTTTGACGCGGCGCTTGTGGACGCTTTCTTCCGGTCGCTCGATGCCCAGCACGATCCCGTTCAGCGCGCCCGCCTCGAAGAAATCGCGAACTAGAGGACAAACTCGGACAAAAACAGTGCTGGCGTGAATCGCAGGATTGGCTTGCGATAAGAAGGAAAAGTTTCTAACTTCGGGGGATTACTCGCCGGGGGTTTTGCCGGACTCACCGCGCAGAATGCGCGCTGCCTGTTCGAGGCGGGTTTGGATTTCCTGGGTGACTTTTTCGGCGTGACGCTGGTCGGTTTCGCGCGCGGCAGTGGAAAGCTCCGCAACCTTTTTCTGGAAGGCTTCCATCGAACTCTTGAACTGTGCCTCCAGGCGTGTGACGGCCTGGTCTCCCCAGTCTTTCAGGACGACGGTGGCCACGCCCACCTGTTTGTATACCGCATCGGCGGCATCCTTGGCCACCGCTTCCGAGCGGCTTTGGATTTCGGCCGTTATCCGCGCGCTGATCTTTGCGCACTCCGCCTCAATCTCGCGGTTGATCGCCTGCTTCTTTTCCTCACCTGACTTTGCGAGAGTGCGCTCCAGTTCGCTTGAGCTGCGGGTGAGAAAGTCTCGGAAGGTCGCTTCGAGATTGCTGAGGAACCGCTCTTCGGCGGCACGGGTTTGGCTCGAGAGCGCCTCAGCCTTCTCGCGCGCAACGGTTTCGAGCCGGCTGGAGGTTTCTCCCAGGAGCTTTTGGGTCGCGCTTTCCAGGCCGCCCTTGGACAATTCCAGAGCGTCTTCGGCCTGCCGGTGGAGTTGCAGCGCTGAGGCTTCGAGTTGCGCGTCCGCGGTCTTCTGAATTTCTTCGGAAAACGCCTGCGCGCTCTTTGCAACGAGCGAGCGAACCTTTTCCTGGATTTCTTCCCGGACCCCGGAAACCTGGACATCCGTATAATTTCGGAAGCCCGCCTCTGAAGTGCTGGTGATCTCCGCGAGCTGCTTGCGGAGTTTCTCGGCCTTGAAGGTCAGGTCGTGCTTGATCGTCTTGGACGCTTCCCACAAGCCGCTATTGGCTTCTTCCGCGGTACTTTGAATTGATTTGGCCGCCTCATCGAGTTCCCTCGCTATCGACCCGCTCGCCCGCCCGGCATCCTGCGCGCACTGCTCGCGGAACTTGGCCGCGGCATCAGCGCTATCTTCCCGCATCACGAGCCGCGCGGCCTCGATCGGGCCGTCTTGCCGTTCCAGGTCGGACCGCACCCGGTCCAGCAAAGATTGGGCCAGCCGATTTGCGAATTCGGTCGTGGATTCCTCCAGAGACTTCTCCAGCTCGGAACGAATCGAAGCCGAAGTTTCTTCAGCGAAATTCTTCAATTTCTCGCTGAAAGCAGCCGTAGCGGATTCCAGGACCTGCTGCCGGCGAGACTGAAGTTCCGGAGCGGACTCTTCCCTTAGGCGGGCCAGGTTTGTGCGGGCTTCGCTGCCGAACGCCGCAACGGCTGCCGAAACTTCTTCCCGAAGGCGTTTTTCGGTTTCCTGCGAAAAGGTGGACGAAGCTTTTTCGATTTCTCCGCGCAGGCTCTCGCGCAGTCCCCCTACAGCGAAACGGCCAGCCTCCTGAACCTCCGCGCGGGATTTTTCAATTTCCGATTGCAATTCTCCGCGCGCATCACCGGCTTTCGAGAGCAACGCTTCCAGTTGAGTCAAGGTCGTTTGCAGGCGGTCGGAGAGGGCTTGAACTCTTTGCTCGAACGCACGGACCGTGCGGATTTTTTCATCCATGCGCGCGGCATCCGCCGATGAGTCTCCGTGGTTTTCTGCGCCCGCACGAACCGTGGTCTCCGAGCTTTCGCTCGCGGGTCTCGCTTGCGGCTGGGGTTCAACCTCCGCCGCACTTGCCTCGTCCGCCGGCTGTGTTTCGGTCACAACCGAACTCGCGGCTGGCTGGTCTTGCAGTGGATCGTTTGCTTCCCCTCGCGGGTCCGAAAGATTTTCGGCGGACTCCGCAGCCGGCTTCACGGCAGATTCGCGCGCAGCGGAAGCCGACTCGTTTGAAGTTCCCTGAGGCGCAATCGAATCGCTCGAGATGCTTTGGGAGTCAGGCGCGGGCTCTTGTTCGGCTGCCGTGCCGCCATTTTTCGGCCGCGCGTCCTTCTCCCAATCCGTCGGCGCGAAGCGAAGACCCCAGATATTTTCCGGCTCCTGAAGTTCAATGCTGACCTCGTAGGGAGAATTGGCCGAGCGCTTTTCGCGGCGCCGGATGACCCGAGCCTGGCACTGGCGGCCGGCGCTGGCGTTTTCAATAGTGATTTCGCTTCCGGGTGCGAGCAGGTGGCTCGAGGCGATTTCCGCCCCGTGCTTGCTGATGGAAAGGGTAAAGGTATGCTCCTTAAACGGATGTCCCGAGGCATCCGTGCCGTTGATGGAGATAGGGACGGCCACAGACAGCCGCGTGCTCCGGCGGCCAACCAGAACGGGAACTTCGGCGTGGTCCTGTTTCGGTAAAGTTGCCATGAAGTCCCCGATTATGGCTAAGCTCAACCCGCAAGTCAACGGTTGTTGGGCGCTTGGCGCAAACCACTGCCGTCCATCGGGGGCAACAGCTCCCTAAAAACCTGCAAGTGAAGGACGTACGGGAAATCTTGCTGAGTGTTCTAGGCTAGGGCTTGAATCGCGAAGGCCGGTAAAGGTCGAGGGGCTGGGATGCCGAGCCGGTCAGGACCAGTTCGGAAATCACTTGGGCGGTGATGGGCGCAAGCAGAATGCCGTTCCGGAAGTGGCCGGTTGCGAAGACGAGACCTTCGAGCTCGCCCGTGCCAAGCACCGGCAAGTGATCGCGCGTGTCGGGGCGCAGCCCGGCCCAGGCGCGCAAGAATCGGAAGCCTTTCACCATTGGAGCGATGCGTGAAATCCCTTCGAGGATCGAATGCATGCCGCCGGCGGTTACCGCCTTGTTGTAGCCGACGTATTCGGCGGTTGTTCCGGCCAGGACTCGGCGCGCTGAGCGTGGAACCAGATAGTGCATTCCCGCGCGGACGACGTGCGGCAGTTCTTCGTTCGCCTCCAATTCCATTATCTGTCCGTGGCAGGGTTCGAGGGGAAGCTCCATACCAAGCGAGGCCGCGAGCGCGCGCGACCAGCAGCCCGCGGCGAGGATGAACTGCCCGGCGCTGACGGTCTCCGCGCGTGTGCCACCGTGCCTGCGCACCTCGACGCCTTCCAGCCGTCCATTTTGCGCTTTCAGGCGTGTCACCTCCGAGTGCGGACAAAGTGAAACGCCCGCAGTCCGGCACGCTTTGATCAGTGCGGCCGCGAGGAGTTGGTTGTCAACCCAATGGTCGCCGGGCACGAAAAGCCCGCAGCGGATTTCGTCCGCCAGACCCGCAACGCGGTTGCGCGCGGCGTCGCCCGTCAAAAGTTCGAGGGACAATCCCTGCTTGGCCTGAGCGCAATGAATTTCTTCGAGTTCATTGCACTCCGCGTCGCTGATGCCGACGAGCATGGACCCGTCGCGGCGGTATCCGACGCTTTCTCCGCTCAACTCTTCGACCTCAGCGACGAAACCGGAATACAGGTCGCGGCTCTTCACGCAGAGATTCGAAAATTCTTGCGGCTCGATGGTTTCGCCCTGCGGCGCAAGCATTCCCGCGGCAGCCGAGGTCGCTTCAGCTCCCAATTCGCCACGGTCGAACACGGTCACTTTGAGCTTCGCCTGGGCGAGGCGAAACGCGATGGAGCAGCCGATGATTCCACCGCCGATGATGACCACGTCGGTAGGAGACGTTATGTTTGCATCTGCGGACATCATTGCCAGTTTACTCGCAAGCGCACGGCTTGGCTACGCCGTCGAAGCGCGCTTGACGTTCCGGCAAGGTATTGATTACTTATGAAAACGAGGAGTATCATCCACGCGAGGCTAACCCATTTCCCTGAATGTGCCGACCCGCCGCTTTGTAACGGCGGGAGCAAGCCCTTGGGCTCGGAAGGGTGGGGCCCATTTATGAAATCGAAACTCCTGCTTGTGATTTTGGCTGTGGCCACTATCAGTTTGATCGCGGCGCCGCGTGCGGTACATGCCGGGGGAGAGAAAAAGGGCGAGGCGCTCCCACTCTACTGGCCTCCGGGCGTCCCGCTCATTCGAGCTTTGATCACATCGCCCGCAACCACCAGTTCGACTCGCCGGTTCTGTTGTCGCCCCTGAGGCGTGTCGTTTGACGCGACAGGGCTCGTCTTGCCGAAGCCCTTTGCCGTGATTGAATCCGCCTGTACGCCCTGCGCGACCAGATAATCACGCACGGCATTGGCACGTTTTTCGGAAAGCGTCTGGTTGAACTCGTCACTGCCCACGCTGTCGGTGTGGCCGTCGACCTCCATGATGAGTCCCGGATGGGCGAGCAAGATTCCAGCCACTTTGGCCAGCTTCTCGCGCGGGCCCGGCTTCAACGTGGACTTCCCGAAGTCGAATAGGACGTCAGAAATGTTCACGATCAGTCCCCGAGCTGTATCGCGGGTCTCGAGGATGGCGTTCAACTGCTCTCGAAGCTTAGCGCGCAGGGCGGCCTTTTCCGCTTCCGCCTGCTCTGCCTGTTGTTGGGCCTGCTGGGCTGCCCGCTCGGCCTGTTCAGCCTGAGCTTCAGCGGATTGCTTCGCAGCGTCGGCTTCGGCCCTCTCACGCTCCGCCTGGTCGGCCTGTGCTTTGGCCTGAGCCGCAGCGGCGGATGCATTTAAAGCCGCGGCCTGAGCTTCGGCAGCGGTTTGTCGCTCGCGCGCCTGTTGTTCATCTTCCATCTTCCGGAACGTGATCACGCGGGCGTCTTCAGCCATCTGTGCGGCTTCGCGCGCGTTGGTAATAATGTCTTTCCGACTGCCCTTGCTGGCGAGGAAACTCTCCGCGTTCTGCAGGTCCAATTCGGCTTTCCTGAGAGAATCCGTGGCGTATTGTTCCGCACCTGCCCATCGGGCGATGCGAACAGCATTTCGCGCCTCATAGACCTCCAGGGGAGTCTTCGAGTCCATCGCCATTGGTGAAAGCTCGGCCGGACTTGCGTTAACCGTATACTGGCCCCGCTTCAGCAACTCGTACTTGGCATCCACTTCTTCAATGGTTCCGTTCGTTTTATCGGTGACGAAGTTCTCCATCACAACCACGTCGCTAGGTTGCGTGACGGCGAAATGAGGCTCGGCGGTCACTATCAAGCCAAACGTTTGCAGGTTGCTCGTGACTTGGAGCTGGGCGTTTCCGCCACCGTCGGGCAAGACCTCTCCTAAGTTAGCCGGACGCCCTTCCGGGCTGATGGCCCACAAAACATAGGTCATATATTCAGGGCCAAAGCGGCTGGCGGGCTGAAGTTCCTTGAACTTTGCATCCACTTTAATCGCCCCTTGCTTGCTCTGCACGTCGGCGTCGCCTCTGGAGTTGGGCAAGAGGCCGGTGCCGCGGAAGTCAACCTTCGTCTCACCGCTCCGGTGCCGGTAGTTGATGGCCTTAATCGTGCGCGCCACTACCGTGATGCGATAAATCGGCACGCGGTTTGGTTGTTGAGTGTCTGCCGCGCTTTGCGCAGACAGGCCTGTCGAGCCGATCAGAATAGCTACCAAGATTGGCAAACATCGTTTCATAAGGAAAACCCCCCTTTGATCTGCCCGATTGCAAGGGCGCATCCTGGAATGCTGCAGGTTGACTTCCGCTTTAGCCATCTTTCCATTAAGGGTAATGTCTTCTATCGGCTAGCAGGAATTTCTCCGGAGAGAATGTCGCAACCTGAGTAGGTAAAAATTTCCAGCGCCTAGCAGATATAGACCGAGCGACGCTGTTTCAGGCGCACCTCGTATTCGGACTTGGCGAGTGCGCGCTTGACGTTCCGGCAAGGTATTGATTACTTGTGAAAACCAGGTGTATCATCCACGCGAGGCTAACCCATTTCCCTGAATGTGACGACCAGCCGCCTTGTAACGGCAGGAGCGAGCCCCTGGGCTTTTAAAGGTGGAATCCAATTATGAAACCTAAACTTCTCCTTGCGATTTTGGTTGCAGCGGGTATTATTCTTGGCGTGGTGCCGCGTGGGGGACAAGGCGGGCAAGAGAAAAAGGGCGAGGCGCAACCGGGCTCTGCTGAGGCGCACTACAACCTCGGCGTCGCGCTCAAGGATAAGGGCGACCTGGACGGCGCCATTGTCGAGTATCGCGAAGCCCTGCGCCTGAAGCCGGACTATATCTATGCGCACAACAACCTCGGCGTCGCGCTCAAGGATAAGGGCGACGTGGATAGCGCCATCGCGGAGTATCGCGAAGCCCTGCGCCTAAAGCCGGACTATATCTATGCGCACAACAACCTCGGCAACGCGCTCAAGGATAAGGGCGACCTGGACGGGGCCATTCGGGAGTATCGCGAAGCCCTGCGCCTGAACCCGGACTATGCCGTTGCGCACTACAACCTCGGCAACGCGTTCTCCGACAAGGGCGACGTGGACGGAGCGATTGCGGAATATCGCGAAGCCCTGCGCCTAAAGCCGGACTATGCGGATGCGCACTATAACCTCGGGCTTGCGCTCGAGACGAAAGGTGACCGGCGGGGTGCCCTTGACGAATACCAAGTCACCTATAAACTCGCGCCCGATAACCCTACCATCCGCGACGACTACGAAAGGCTCTTGAAAGAATTGAAGAAGTAGCCTCGTTTGACCGTTGCGGTCTCCGCTTGGCTGGCTTCCGGAAGTCCTTCCTTGAGTGCGGCATCACGGCGCCGTTTTGAGAGACAGCAGCTTGCTACGGCGTCCTTGACGCCGAAGCAAGGTAGCGCGGACCTCCGTGGTTGAGGTCCGCGGCTCTTTCCAAGAAAATGCCGCAGACCCGTCAGCCGACGGGCGGTCTGCGCTACGCCCCGCCAAGGATCCGCGTCGTGTCCCGTTTGCGTCCGACTCGGGAATACCCTAAGATCGGTTTTCATTTGATTTCAGCGGCGTCCGTTCCGTGAGGAGACAAAATTGCCCTGTCCCATCTGCCAAAAGCGCAAAGCCAAGCGGTTCTGCCCGGCGAAGGGTGAGAACATCTGTTCCGTGTGCTGCGGCACGGAGCGGGAAGTCACGATAGACTGCCCCTCGGATTGTTCCTACCTCATGGCCAGCCGGCGCTATGAGCCGGAGCGGCCCGAAACGGACTGGTCGAAAGTGCCGTTTTCCGAAACGCGGATTCCGGCTTCATTCGTTGCGGCGAATGAGAAGCTGATCCTTGCGATCTCGTACGCAATTTGTGGTTATGCCCGCGATAACCGCGCGCTGGTGGACTCGGATGCGCTGGCCTCGCTCGAGGCGCTTGCCGAATCCTACCGAACGTTATCGAGCGGTCTCTATTACGAAAAGCCTCCCGACTATTTGCTTCAACGCGAACTTTACAACCAGCTCAAAGCGGGGATCGAAGAATTCAAGAAAGCCCCGCCGCCGGAAGCGCAGGTCACAGGCGTGCGCGACAGCGACATCCGCGACACTCTGATTTTCCTCACCCAACTTGGCACACTGCGCTCGAACGGGCGGCCCAAAGGCCGCGCTTACCTCGATTTTCTCCGCAGTCAATTCAAGCCCGAAGAATTCGGCAAACCGGCTACAAACTTGGTTGTGCTGACCTAACAGGCTGATGAAAAATCCTTAGAATGATGTCATCCTGAGTCCGCCACGGCGGACGAAGGATCTGCTTTGTTTGTTTTCAACAAGAAACACCAGATGCTTCTCCGTCGGCTGACGGATCAGCATGACAGGAACGATTTTTCATCAGCCTGCTAAACGAGCGCAGGTACCGCAGGCGGACGCCAACCGTGGGGAGCCGCGCCGAAGCCTTGAAATCCTGTGCGATGGGGAAATTCTTACTTGCCTTTTCCCGGGGCGGGTTCGTGGGATTGCAAATCAGCGCGCTGGGTGGCGTCGGTGGGGAAAGTCCGTAGGCTTGCCAACTCGTCGAGCAGTTTGGTTCGGGTTTGCTCGAACTCGTTCCAGTCATTTTTCGAAACGCCCTCGGCGGGCGGGAGGTTCAGGGCGAGAAAGTTTCGGAAGCGGCCGTGTTGCGTAATGCGGAAGTCGAGATGCGGTCCGGTGGCCAGGCCGGTAGCCCCGGTCCTGGCGATCATCTGGCCCTGCTGAACGCCCTCCCCGGGCCGGACCAGGATTTGCGAAAGATGGAGATAATAGGTTTCGTATCCCATGGCATGTCGCAGGCGAATTTCTTTTCCACCGCCCCCGTTCCAGCCGGCTTGAACTACCGTGCCGTCGGCAACCGCCTGCACGTCGCTTCCCACCGGGGCGGCGTAATCAATGCCCAGGTGCGGCCTTCTGCGCTTCAAGATGGGATGGAAGCGGCTGAAAGAGAACCGCGACGTGACGTGAGCGGCAAACCGCAACGGAGAACGCAGGAACGCCTTCTTCATGGATTTGCCGCTGGGGGCGTAGTAGGCCGGCCGGCCTTCGGGATCGTGGAACAGAACCGCCTGGTAGGTCTGGCCGCCGTTGTGATATTCCGCCGCGAGCACCCTGCCGTACCCATAAAATTCTCCGTACAGCGTTTTCTTTTCGACGATGGCGTCGAAAGCGTCGCCTCGCTGCGTGTCGGTATTGAAGTCGAGATCCCAGCCGAAAATATCGGCCAAGGCCAAGGCAAGTTGGTCGTGCTCGCCGGCGTCTTCCACGGCCTGGATGAGAGAGTCGCGAACCTGGCCGGAAACGCCCACCGCAGCAACGACGAAAGGAACGACTTCAATTCGAGCGCTGAAGCCTTCCTCTCTGCGCGTCACCCAAAGGATATGATCCTGGTCAATCTGGTAGCTGACGGC
>CAYZVR010000041.1:12703-17922 GCA_964481715.1 uncultured Acidobacteriota bacterium
CTCACCACTGCCCGAGCGCGCAACCTTGACGGTGTTTCCTGCGCGCACGCGGCTCAAGTCGTAAACGGGATGGGCATCGCGAATAATGCCGCTCACCGTTTCGGTGTCAATGCCTTCTTCGTTCAGGAACTCGCTGAAGGTCGTGCGCGATGGGAGCTTTTTCTCGGCGTAGACGGTTCGGCCAGCCGCGATCAGCACAGGATCGTATGCGGCGAGACTTGTCTGGTAGGCAAGGAGCTTTTGGGACGCGACGAGTTGGCGGAAGACCGTCCCGAGGGACATTCCGCCCGTGACCGCCACCAGCAGGCAGAAAAAGACCAGGGCCTTACCGGCTCGAAACCGCCGGCGAATGTCTTTCGTTCGCTCCTGGTTAGTTTCCGCCCCAGCCACTGACAAAGGAATCTACCATATTGACCGGGGATGACAAGCAGAATTTGCCCTTTACGGCTGATTTTTTCGCGAGACGCTTCCAGGGATTTCCGCGTGAAAAGTGCTGATTTTTCAAGTTTCTGTCCGGCTCGGAAAGGTTGCCACTTGATTTCTGGGCCGGGTTCATATAGCTTGACAAATCCGTGCCACCGCCGGCAAAGCGGGGCCGCGGAATTCCCTTAACATTGAGGACCATCGTGGATATCAATCTCCGCACAACCGATACTGCCACTATCATTGATCTCAGTGGACCCTTCATCATGGCGGATGCGCCAAACTTCAAAGGGCGCGTTCGCGAGGTTCTGGACTCGGGAGCAAAGCACTTGGCCTTCAACCTGTCAGGCGTGTCGTATCTTGACAGCTCGGGCATCGGAGCGATCGTGAGCGCCTTCAGCGCCGTGAAGGGCGCCGGGGGACAGTGCCGGTTCTTTGCGCCTTCCGCTCAGGTATTGAAAGTTTTGAAGATGGTTCGTCTGGACACGGTGCTGGAACTGCGCCAGGACGAGGCCACGGCCCTTTCCAGCTTCTCGTGAAGATGGCTGCTCTTGCACGTCTGCCTGGCCTCATCTTCTCGCGACGCTCCTGCACGCGTTCTAATCAAATTCCTTTTCTAACCAGCCTTCCACCCCTCCTGATTGACCCCAATTTCTTCGCGATGCTACCATGACAATAGATTGCGGAGCCCCGGGATGCGAAAGGTGTGTGCGGCAAGGCTGGTTTGGGTGATGGCACTCGCTTGTGTTCTGTGTTCAGCCAATCCGGTTTCAGCGGCTGAATCGCTCCCGCCGCTTCCCAAGGTCGATTTTGAAAATTTTCTCCCGGTCGTTCGGGAACAAGTCCAACAGGCGTATGCCGACGCCAGCGCCCACCCGGAGAGTTCCACGGCAAACGGCAATTTGGGGATGATCTTGCACGCCTACAGCGTGCTCGGGTCAGCGGTCGTTTGCTATCGTCGCGCCCATTTGCTCGACCCGAAATCCTTTCGGTGGCTCTATTACCTGGGAACGGTTCTGGCCGCTCAGGGGAATTATGACCAGGCAGCGGCAACGCTTCGCCGGGCGCTGCTGCTGGAGCCTGAAAATGTGCCCGCCCAGTTGGGGCTTGCCGACAGTCTCCTGGCAATTGGCGACGAAGGGGAAGCCGGAAAAATTTATGAAGCTGTTCTAAAAGCGAGCCCGGAAAATCCCTCGGTCCATTACGGACTCGGCCGGGTGCGGGCGGCTCGGCGCGACTGGCAAGGCGCGATGGATGCTTACGTCAAGGCGTGCGTGCTGTTTCCGAATTACGGGGCGGCTCACTACGCGCTGGCGCTCGCCTATCGGAACCTGGGAGAAACAGAAAAAGTCCGGTCCGAATTCGCGCTGTACGAAAAGACTAAACTGGACACGCCGTCCTCCGGCGACCGGCTGATGGCGGAGGTTCGCGCCCTCAACCACAGTGGCCTCGAACTGATTCGCCTTGGAACCGATCTTGAGAGACAGGGAAAGCTTGCTGAAGCTGCGGAGGCTCATGAGAAGGCTCTGCAAATCGACCCGAACCTTGCGCAGGCTCACATCAACCTGATTTCCCTGTACTCCCGCCTGGGCGACGCGGAAAAAGCCGAGGAGAATTTTCGCCGAGCTGTTGAACTCGACCCCAACGCGATCGAGGCTTATTACAACGACGGAGTTTTGCTGTTCGGGCAAAAAAATTATCTGGAAGCCGAAAAGGCCTTTCGCAAAGCGCTGGAGATCGATCCCTTCCACGCCGAGGCACACAATAATCTGGGATACCTTCTGGAGCAGCAGGGAAAGCTTGCCGAGGCGATGCAGGAGTACCGAAAGGCAATCGAGAACAAACCCAACCTGCGCCTCGCCCATTTCCATCTCGGGCGAATCATGGTGAACGAGCGGCGCTACCAGGAAGGAATTGAACACCTCCTTCGAACCCTCGAACCGGAGGATGAGGAAACGCCCGCCTACCTCTACGCGCTGGGAGCGGCCTATGCCAGGGCAGGTGATCTCCAACCGGCGCTCAAGTATTATCACCTGGCGCGCGAACAAGCTTCGGCACGTGGCCAGTCCCGCCTTTTAACCAGCATCGATCGCGACCTCAAAATCCTGGAATCCCAAAGGACTGAGCGTTGAAAACCACTAGCAACCCTCGCGGTCAGAGCGGATGGGTTCCGGTGGCTGGTTTACGTTTCCTGCTGCCGCTCACTTTTAGTGCTTTACTCATCGTGGGCTTCGGTGGAGCCGGCCACACGCAGCCCTCTGCGGATTCCACCGCTCCCCTCTTCCGCGACGTTGCTGAAGATGTAGGACTGAAATTTCACCACTTCACCGGCGCAACGGGGGATTATTTCATGACCGAAATTATGGGTGCTGGCGTGGCGGTCTTTGATTACGACAACGACGGCGACCTGGATGTCTACCTCGTTCAAGGAACAATACTCGCTGAAGGGAAAAAGCTGCTCTTTCCACCGCGCGCGGACTGGAAGCCGGGCAATCGCCTCTTTCGCAACATGCTTACCGAAACCGGGAAGCTCGAATTTGCAGACGTTACAGAGCAGGCGCGAGTCGGCTTTGTCGGCTACGGAATGGGTACAGCCGTGGCTGATTACGATAACGATGGCACCCAGGATCTCTATGTGACCAACTTTGGGCGCAATGTCCTTTACCACAACAACGGCGACGGGACCTTTACCGATGTGACTGAGGCGGCGGGCGTAGACGATCTCCGCTGGAGCACCGGCGCTTCATGGCTGGACTACGACGCAGACGGTTTCCTCGATCTTTACGTCGTCAACTACGTGGATTTTACCGTGAAGGGCAGCAAGCAGTGTTATGCCTCGACCGGCGAGCTGGACTACTGCACGCCGAGGATGTACCGCCCTTCTCCGGACCGGCTGTTCCGAAACCTCGGAGACGGCAAATTCGCAGATGTCACACTCCAGGCAGGCATAGGCTCTGCGGTGGGATTTGGGTTGGGAGTTGTTTCAGACGACTTCAACGCAGACGGTTTGCCCGACATCTATGTGGCAAACGATAGCACACCTAATTTCCTCTGGATCAATCAAGGAAACGGAACCTTTAAGGAATCGGGACTTGTCTCGGGGACCGCCTATAATGCGGCCGGCATTCCCCAGGCCGGTATGGGGGTTGCAACGGCTCGTCTCCACAACCCCGCCACCGTGGATCTTCTTGTAACGAACCTGACGCACGAGGGGGGCAATCTCTTCCTGAACGACGGCAAGGGAAATTTTTACGATGCCGCGTCGGAGTATGGGCTCCTTCAGGCGACTTTCCCATACACAGGCTTTGGGACGCAGTGGTTCGATTACGATAACGATGGGCGACTTGACCTGTTCATCGCGAACGGCGCAGTGACGCGCCTGGAGGCGCTGCGGGGTGACCCCTATCCGTTCCACCAGATCAACCAGCTCTTTCACAATGACGGCGAGGGGAAGAGACTGCGCGAAGTGACGAGCGTCGCGGGACCCGTCTTTGCGCTTTCAGAAGTGAGTCGCGGGGCGGCTTTCGGTGATTTGGACAATGACGGCGACGTGGATATCGTGGTCACGAACAACAACGGCCCCGTCCGCCTGTTACTGAACGAAACAAATCGGAAGTCTAAGAATCAGTGGATCGAGTTCCGCTTAGAGGAGTCTGGAAGGAACCGTTTTGCGCTCGGTGCGGAAATATCTCTAAAGGAAAAAGGCGGTAGGACCCAATACAGGCGCGCCCACAGCGACGGAAGCTACCTTGCGTCTCACGACCCGAGAGTACATTTCGGCCTTGGAGAAGTGGCTGTCGCCGAGTCTGTTCGTGTGCGATGGCCGGACGGGACTCGTGAGGAGTTTAATAAAGTTAAAGCAGGTAGAATCAATAACTTAGTCAAAGGACATGGAAGTAGAGTCGAAATGTCCGGTCAAGATGCTTTTCCTAGCACCTCCAACTGAATATCATCAAATTCAAAAATCAGGATACCAATTTTGGAATTATCGTCAACCCTTGACTTCCAAGTGTCATCCTCCCATGTATTTTCATGAGGTTACATAAGAGAAGGTCTAACTCATATTGGCACTTGGCGTGCTATTTGGGTTACGAGGCATTTTGTTTTGATTCGGTTGATTCCTTACTGGAGTTTGGACCGATTGAGTATCAGGACTAAATTTCAAGAACCACCCGTTATAAATTTTAAGGAGGGACAGAATATGTCCAGAAAGCTCGTGCGCGTAGTTCTGGGGTGTGCTGTTGCCGTGGGTCTTCTAATCGGCTTGTCAGCACAAAGCGCGAACGCCCAGGTGCTTTACGGGTCGGTTGTAGGAACCGTGACAGACCAGACCGGCGCGGTGGTGCCCAACGCCACTGTCACCCTCACGAACGTCAACACCGGGCAGACCCGAGAAGCCACGACCGACGACGCCGGCTACTACTCAATTCCGAATGCGATTGAAGGCACGTACGAGCTGAGCGTCAAGAAGGAAGGGTTTCGCCCCCACTTGGAGAAGGGAGTCGATGTCTCCATCAACACGGTCAGGCGTGTAAACCCCAGCCTGCAAGTGGGGCTGGTCACCGAATTGGTCACGGTAGAGGCCAGCGCGGTTGTCCTCCAGACGACGAAGACGGATGTCAGTGTGAACCTGGAATCGCGAGCGATGGGGAACTTGCCGCTTTCCAACTACCGGAACTACCAAACCCTCATCAATCTGGTTCCAGGCGCCACACCGGGACGGCTTCAGAACGCCATCACCGATACGCCCGGGCGCGCCTTGACAACCAACGTCAACGGCCAGGACCGCGGCGCCA
>CAYZVR010000042.1:0-6130 GCA_964481715.1 uncultured Acidobacteriota bacterium
ACAGCATTACGGGCCGGCGCGGGCGACGCGTCCTGGAAGGCGCCAACCTGGTGATTTATACATCGGTGGTCGTGGCCATCGTGGTCGTCGCCAACGTCTTCCTCAATCGTTATTACACCAAGCGCTGGGACCTGACACCCGCCAAAAAATTCAGCCTGTCGCCGCAAACCTTAAAGATTCTGAAGGGCCTCGACCGCGACGTGACGATCTTTGATTTCGACCGGACGGGAGGCTCCCGCTCGAGTCGCGACTTGCTGGAGAATTACGGCGCGGCTTCCAAGCGTTTGACGGTCCGTTACGTGGACCCCGACCGCGACCCCGCGCTTTCCCGTCAGTTTGAAGTGCGCACTTACGGGACGGTCATCGTGACTTCCGGCGAACGCCACTTTCAGGCTCAGTCGGTTGACGAAGAGGGTGTGACAAACGCACTCGTTCGCCTGCTCAAGGGCCAGAAAACGGCCTACTTCATTCAGGGTCATGGCGAGCGAGACCTCGAGAGCGGCGAGCGGGGTGGCTATTCGCAGCTTCAGAAGGAATTTGAAAATGAAAACTACCAGGTTAAAACGCTCGTCCTGCTTCAAAGCATGAAAATCCCCCCGGATTGCGCGCTACTGGTAATTGCGGGTCCGCGCAACGACTATCTGCAGCAGGAAGTGGATGCCCTGGATGGGTACCTGATTGACGGCGGGCGGCTGCTGTTCATGGCTGACGCCGGAACGGATCTTCCCACCCTCTCGAAGCTCCTCGCGAATTGGAACGTGACCCTTCGCAACGATCTGGTGATTGACCAAAACCCGATCGCGCAAATGGCGGGGGCAGAGCCTTCCATGCCGCTGATCATCAAGTACGGCAAGAGCCCCATCGTCCAACCGATCGCGCGCACTGCCACGCTTTTCCCGCTTACGCGATCCTTTTTGATCGGGAAGGAATATAAGACGGGAGTTGTGGACGAATCTCTGTGCGAAACCACGGATGCGAGTTTTGGCGTCGCTGATTTTAATCCCAAGATGCAATCCGTGTCCTTTCGTCCTGACAAGGACTATAAAGGGCCGTTGATCGTGGCCGTTTCCGGGACACTGAACGTTCAGGGCCCGACCGAGATTGGCGGCCAGAAAAAGCCGGAGGGCCGCTTCGTTGCCCTGGGGACTTCTTCGATCGCCGTCAATGCGTACTTGGGTTTTGGGGGAAATCGCGACTTGATGATGAACTCGGTCAACTGGCTGGCCGCCGAAGAAGACCTGATTTCCATCCGGCCCAAGCCCCCTGAGAATCAGCGCCTGGAGCTGAACGCTCAGCAGATGAATCGGATTCTCTACCTGGGGGTCTTCGGGATTCCCCTGCTGATTATTCTCATGGGAGTCAGCGTCTGGTGGGGGAGGCGATGAAGCGGAAGTACGCTCAAACCCTTGTTGCTATCGTCATCCTGGGCGCGCTGTGGGGGTGGTTTGATTTCTACGGCAAACGCAAGGCCAAGGAAAACACCGGGAGCGAAACGAAGCAGGAAAAAATTCTCGCGCTCGAACCTGCCAGCATCCAGTCTTTCACCCTAAAACCTCGGGACGGTGAATCCCTGACTTGCAGCCGTGAGGGCGGCGAATGGGCCATAGTCGAGCCGCTGAAACTCCCGGCCGACCAGGACGCCGTTTCCTCTTTCCTGCGCTCGGTGACGGACGCGACCGTTGACGACGTCGTGGACCCGCATCCCGCCGATGTGAAACCATTCGGGCTCGATGATCCGGCCGAAACCATCACCGTGGTTTCGAAGGCCAAGCCGGAAAATCAAGTCCTGCTGGTTGGCGACGAAACGCCCACGAGCGGCGGCCTCTACGCACAGGTGGGAGGAAATCCGCGCGTCGTAAAGCTCGCAAGCTATCTGAAGGCGTCGCTTGAGAAGAATTTATTCGACCTGCGCGACAAACGCGCCGTATCGCTCAACGCCGACCAAGTGAAGCGGATTGAGGTGTTGTCCAAGAAGGCTTCGTATACGCTCGAAAAAAATCCGGAAGGGGTTTGGGACCTGGTGCTGCCGCCTTCCGTCCGCGCCGACCGCTTCACTGTGGACGGCCTGGTGAATCAGCTCCGAAACGTTTCCATGCGGAGCGTCGTCGCCGAAGACAAGCTTCGCGCGGGGGATTACGGCTTTGCCGCCCCCGCGCTGACGGTTCGGCTGCAGGGTCCAACGGCGAGCCAGACGCTGGTGCTTGGCCGTGAGGACAAGAAACAAAGCGGACGGACTTACGCCACGAACTCCGCGCTTGCACCGGTCTTTACGCTAGACTCGAGTCTTCTGGCTCAGCTCGAAAAGCAGCCTGCGGATTTACGCGACAAAGACCTGTTCTCATTTACCCAATTCGACGCCAAGCGAATTGACGTCTCGACTCCCGCCGGTCACCGCGTCTTCGAGTTGCAGAAGGACAAGTGGAAGCAGACAACTCCGGCTGCAAAGGACGTGCCGCGCGACAAAATCGACGACCTGCTTGGCAGCCTTCGCGACCTTCGCGCGGAATCGTTCCCGCAGAGCCTGAGCGTGGCCGCCGCCGGACTCGCGAAGCCCGCCTATCGCTTCGTGGTCGAGTTCGGAGACAAAAACCAGAAAGAAACAGTGGAAGTTTCAAAGGCGGGGGAACATGTGTACGCGCGACGCTCTGACGACCCGCTGCCTTGCGAGCTTTCCAAGGACGCGCTCGTCTCCATCGAAAAAGCCCTCGGCAAGCTGTAAAAGGCTGGGTGGAAAATTCCTCACCGGCCTGATATAGTCGCGGCTTTTCCGGGATTTGCCGAGAGGCATTTCTCTTTTGGTGTCCTTAAATTCTACTGACAACTGTCTACTGTTTTCTCCATGCGCATCACTCAGATTCAAACCGCGGTCATCGAAGCCAACTACGATTGGACGATCGTCAAGATTCAAGCCGACAACGGATTGGTAGGCTGGGGCGAGGCGTTTTTCGCTCCGGGGCTGACGGCCACTCTGCGCGAATTCAATGCGTTCCTGGTGGGCGAAGATGCGCGCGACGTGGACCGACTCTCGCGCCTGATGCGCACGGCGCTCGGCGCCGCCGGAACCGCCGGCATGGGCTACCACGCGATCAGCGGCGTCGAGACGGCCTTGTGGGATCTGGTGGGGAAAGAATCGGGCCTGCCCGTCTATCGCTTTCTGGGCGGGAAATATCGCGACCGCGTCCGCATCTACGCCGATTGCCACGCGGGGTCGGGGCTGGCCAGCCTTTCGCCGGTGCTTCTTCCACGTATTCCTTCCTGGGCGGCGAAGAAAAATAAATCACGCGCGGGCAAGACCGAGCTAAGTCCCAAGTATCATGGCGGCCAGAAGTCCGAAGCAAAAGGAATTCGCGCGCAGGCGTACGTCCGGCGGGCGCTCGAGATGAAGCGTCGCGGCTTCACGGCGCTCAAGTTTGATGTCGACGTTCCGACCGAATACTCGCTCGACGATTTCAATCGCGCACTCACGCGCCGCGAAATCGATCTGATGGCCGGTCTGGTAGCCGCGCTGCGCAAGGCGCTGGGGAAGGGCGTGGACCTTGCCATTGATTGCCACTGGAACTACGGCGTGAACGACGCGATTCGCCTTGCCCGCGCCTGTGAGCCCTTCGACCTGCTGTGGCTTGAAGACCCCGTGCCTCCTGAAAACACCGACGCCATGCGGCGGGTTACCGCGGCGACCTCGACGCCCATTGCCACGGGCGAAAACCACTATCAACGTCACCAATTCCGTGAACTCCTGGAGCGCGAAGCGGTGGACATCCTCGCGCCCGATTTCCAGAAAGTTGGCGGGCTGCTCGAAGGCCGGCGTATCGCCGACATGGCGGACGTTCATTACGTGACCGTTGCGCCGCACAATATTTCCGGGCCCATCGGGACCATGGCCTCCGTCCATCTCTGCGCGGCGATTCCCAATTTTCTGGCGCTTGAGTGGCACGCTGCGTCAGTCCCGTTTTTCGATCGCCTCGTCGAAGGCCGCAGAAGGCCTTTAATCGAAGAGGGCACGATACAGGTACCGGATCGGCCGGGCCTGGGCGTTGAGCTCGACGAAGCCGTGGCCTTTAAATACCGGAAACGCGGAGAACTTTTCTTTGGACGTCCCGCCTGAACCGATGGTCATGAAACCGTTTTTCTCTGCGCACATCAGGTCCGATATCCGTGTCTCGATGTTTTTATTTTCCCGATTAATCCAGGGGGTGCGTTGTGCGTAATGCCTTGAGGATTGCTCTCATTCTCGTCACGGGCCTTTCAGCCTGGGTTGTTCCCATGCGCGCCGCCGACAACCCGGAACGCGCCATCGTCATCCGCGGGGCGACGATTCTCACCATGACTCACGGAACTATCGAGGGCGGATCGGTGGTCATCGAGAAAGGGAAAATCACCGCCGTGGGCAAGGACGTTCAAACTCCCGCCGGTGCGGAGGTTATCGACGCGCGTGGCAAATACATTCTTCCCGGGCTCGTTGATCCCCACTCCCATCTGGGAGTTTATTCACTTCCGGAGCTGAGCGCGAATTCCGACGGAAACGAGATGACCGGCGACATTGAGGCTCAGGTTCGCTCGGAGGATTCCATCAACACGGACGACCCGGAAATACCGCGCGCGGTTTCGGGGGGCGTCACCCTGGTGCAGGTTCTTCCCGGAAGCGGCAACAACATTGGGGGCTGGGCGACCGTCGTCAAGCTAAATGGCGGACAGACGCTCGGCGAAATCAAATTTGCGAACGCGCCACCCAGCATGAAATGGGCCTGGGGCGAAAACGCTAAACGCGTTTACGGAAATCGCGGTGAAGCCCCGTCAACCCTGATGGGCGAGACGGCCATCGTCCGGCAGAGGCTCTACGATGCCCAGAACTACCTGGCGAAATGGAAGGCCTGGGAGGACGGCGGCAAGAAGGGAGCGCCGCCCCAGCGCGACCTCCAGCTCGAGTCGCTCGCTGAAGTCCTGCAGGGAAAGGTGCGGCTCAATATCCATTCCTACCAGGTCAACCATTTCGAAGCGCTGTTTCGCATCGCCGACGAATTCCATTTTCAGATTGCGGCGCTGCACCACGCGCTCGACGCTTACATGATTGCCCCGGAAATCGCCCGCCGCCACGTCGGCGTGGTGACCTTTGCGGATAACTGGGGATTCAAAGTTGAGGGCTGGAACGCTATTCCGCAAAACGCATACCTGCTTTGGAAGCAGGGTGTCACGGTCAGCCTGCACACGGACAATCCCGTCATCGAAGAGCGCAATTACCTTGAGCAGGCGGCCATTATCAATCACTACGGCATGCCGGACGAAGCCGCGCTTCAGACGGTCACCATCAACCCGGCCAAAATTCTCGGCATTGACCAATGGGTGGGCTCGATTGATCCCGGCAAGGACGCCGACCTCGTTGTCTGGGACGGTTACCCGCTCGCGCTTACCTCCAAGGCTGACCGTGTGTTTATCGACGGCAAGCTGGTCTACACGCGCCAGGATGGCTTTCTTCCCTGGAAGGGGCGTCCGGCGGGCGTAAGCTTCGCTCAGCATTAATTACCGGCATCTTCGCCGGGTTTCATCCTGGGTAAGGAGGCCTCATGTTTCGGAGACTCTCAATAGCACTTATCCTCGCGATGGTCGGCGCGACGCTCCCCGCGCTCGCGCAAGAGACGATTGCCATTCAGGGCGCGAAGCTCCTTACGGTGACGCACGGCGTCATTGAGAACGGGACCGTCCTGGTTGAAAACGGCAAGATTTCTGAGGTGGGAGCGAATGTCCGCGTTCCTTCGGGTGCAAAGGTCATCGATGCGCGAGGCAAGGTGGTGACGCCGGGCTTGATCGATTCCGGAAACTTTCTGGGCCTCGTCGAAATTCCGGCTGAAAAAATCACTGTGGATTCGACTGAGTATACCGACCCGATGCATCCCGAGCTGCGCGTGTTGGACGCCCTCAATCCAGCGAGCGAATGGGTTCGTGTCTCGCGCGCGGCGGGCATCACCAACGCGGTCTCAACTCCCGCGCCCGGCAATCTCATCGCGGGTCAGAGCGCCGTCATCTCGCTCGACGGCCGCCCCGAAACGTATGCGCGCATCCGGGGCGTCAAGGACGGCTTTGACAAGTCCATGGACTCGGCGCGGCGCATGCGCCACCTCGGCCTCGGCGTGTC
>CAYZVR010000042.1:6140-7166 GCA_964481715.1 uncultured Acidobacteriota bacterium
GAGCGCCGTCATCTCGCTTGACGGCGAGACGGTAGAACAGAGTGTCGTCAAGTCACCCGCGGCGCTAGTCATCAACTTGGGAGAGGCGAGCAAGGAGACGTACGCAGAAAAGAACAAGCCTCCCACGACGCGCATGGGCCAGATGGCCATGCTGCGCCAGGAATTTCTCAAGGCCCAGCACTATCGCGCCGAGCACGAAGCTTATGCGAAACAGCAGGCCGAAGGAAAAACCGGAGAGGACACGTCGAGTTCAAATGGGCAGAGGAGTTTCGGCCCCCCGGGTCGGGATTTAAAGATGGAAGCGCTGCTCGAGGCGCTGGACGGCAAACTTCCTGTGGTGGTCCGGGCCAATCGCGTGAGCGACCTCGAAATGGCTCTGCGCCTGGCGGAAGAGTTTCGCCTGCGCCTGATCCTCTCAGGAGCTGCGGGCGCGTGGAGAATCGCGGACGAGCTGGCAGCCAAAAAAATTCCGGTCATCGTCGGACGCATTCTCATCCAGCCCAATCGCATGGAGACGCTCGACGCGCGCCTCGAGAACGCGGCGCTGCTCTACAAGGCAGGAGTCTCGATCTCGATTCAGTCCGGCAGCAACGAGTCCGTGCGCGAACTCCCCTTTGAGATTGAGTACGCTGTTTCTTACGGCTTGCCTGAGGACGCTGCGCTCGCCGCGGTCACGATAAACCCGGCGCGATTGTTTGGTGTGGATGACCGGCTGGGAAGCTTGGACATCGGCAAGCAGGCGAATCTACTGGTTCTCGACGGCATGCCGTTTCGAGTGAAGACGCACGTGCTCACGGAGCTCATCAATGGCAAGGTCGTGGACCTCTCAAACCACCAGACCGAGCTGTTTGAGTTTTATAAGAAAAAGTATGGGGTAGAGTAGCGACGGTGGGTTCGCATTGAGCGCGGCAACCCAGGGGGCCGCGCGGATCTTCAGTCCCCCAGCGCCCTGACGAATTCTTCGATGGATATTCCCGCCCGTGCGATCAGGCTGCGGAGCGTCCCGCGGGCGACTTGGTATGGTTC
>CAYZVR010000042.1:7176-17432 GCA_964481715.1 uncultured Acidobacteriota bacterium
CGTTGCGATGTGGCCCGGCTTGACGAGAATGATATGGCTGCCTCGCTGTCGGGCGACTTGCCAGCCCAGTTTCTCGAATGCCCTTACGGCTTCGCGGGGCCGCAGCACCGGAAGGCTGGACATCAGACGGGCACTTCCACTTCACGCGTGCTAACAGTAAGAGGCATTCCGCGTTCGGACCGCACAGCCAAGCATTCCCGGATCGCTTCGCGGATATTCTTCTCTGCTTCGGCCTCGGTCTTCCCTTGACTAATGCAGCCAGGGATGGCGGGACACTCTGCGACAAAGACGCCATCCTCATCCTTAAATATTGTGACGATAAACTTCACAGTTCACTCCTTCGCGCGAGTATCCCCCTCCTAGTGCCGTCTAATTAATCTACAGTGAAGGGCGATTGGAAGATTTGAAATTAACTAGCACGCCTTCACGTGAGGTGTTCTTATTTATTTTTCCAAACCGGCTTGCGCTTTTCGATGAGCGCGCGCAGGCCTTCCTGCGAGTCTTCGAGCTCGAACAACTTGTTCAGATAAATATCCTGCGATTTTTTGAGCGCCTGTTCGAACGGCATCCAGGTGCCCTCGAAGATCACCCTTTTCATCAGCCCAAGTACCGGCGCGCTCTGGTCGGAGATGCGCTTGACGATGGTGTCTACGGTCTCTTTGAGCGCCGAACGCGGCACGACGCGGTTCACGAGGCCCATGACCAGCGCCTGCTGGGCGTTGATCGTGTCGCCGGTCAGCAACAGTTCCATGGCGCGCTTCGGCCCGATGACGCGCGGATAGACCACGGCGCCGAGGGGCGGGAAGACACCCAGCTTGATTTCCGGCTGCAGAAATCGCGCGTTTTCCGTGGCGATGACCAGGTCGCAAAACGCCGCGAGCTCGCACCCGCCCGCCGAGGCTACCCCGTCCACGACGGCGACGACGGGCTTGGAAATATCAATCATGGCGCGGAACACCCGGTGAAACGCCTCAAGCATCTGGAAGACGAGCTGGCTCGTGTAACTTTCCGCGCCCACGCCCGCTGAAAAATAGCCCTCGCACTCGGGTGAGGCGTCGAGCAGAAGAAGGCGCACGTCGTCGCGGTTGTGCAGGCTTTCGATGGCCCGGGCCATTTCTTTCAACATCTCCATGTTCATGATGTTCTGCTTCGGCCGGTTCATGGTGAGATGCGCCACGGCGCCCGAGTCGTCCCACAGGATGTGCTTGAGCTCGATCTTCTCTTCTTCTTGAACGCCCTTGCCGACCGTCGGTTCGTTGGGTTCGTCTGCCATGTGGTCCTCCTCGGTTTCCAGGCGTTTGCCTGCCCGCGCCGTCCTAAGCTGGATAACTCCTAGTTTACTCCCGCGGCGGGCGCACGCGTCAATCATTTCTGGCGCAGCGGATGTAAGATCCACTAAGCCGCTTCGAACGACATGGCCATTCCCATGCCGCCCGAAACGCAAAGGGTTGCGAGCCCGCGCCGGGCCTGCCGCTTCTTCATCTCGTGGACAAGGGTGACGATGATGCGCGCGCCCGTGCAGCCGATGGGATGGCCGAGTGCGATGGCGCCGCCGTTCACATTCAAGCGATCGCGGTCGAAGTGCAACTCGCGGTCGCAGGCGAGGACCTGCGCCGCAAAGGCTTCGTTGAGTTCGACAAGGTCAAAGTCCTCGAGCCGCTGGCCGGTTTTTTTCAGCAACTTTTGAACGGCCGGGACGGGACCGAGTCCCATCACGCGCGGCTCGACGCCCGCCGTCGTGCAGTCAACGATGCGCGCAAGCGGCGCCGCACCTGAACCCTTCAGCCGGTCTTCGGAAACCAGCACCAGCGCCGCAGCGCCGTCCGTGATACCCGACGAATTCCCCGCCGTGATGGTTCCCGACTTCGAAAACACCGGCGAAAGCTTGGCCAGTCCCTCGGCGGTTGAATTGAAACGCGGATGCTCGTCCACGGCGAATGTTCGCTGGCCTTTCTTCTCCTTGACCGTTACGGTTACGATTTCCTCCGCGAACCGGCCCGATTCAATGGCCGCTTGCGCCCGCTGCTGGCTTTGGAGTGCGAAGGCGTCCTGCTCTTCGCGAGAAATGCAATATTGTTCCGCCAGGACTTCCGCCGTCTCGCCCATGACCATTTCGGACATCGGGCAAAAAAAGCCGTCGCGATACATGCCGTCCACCAATTCCTGATGGCCGAGCCGCGCGCCCCAGCGGGCGGATTCGAGATAATAGGGAAGGCGGCTCATGGATTCCGTGCCGCCCGCGAGAACTACTTCGGCGTTGCCCATCACAATTTCCTGATAGCCCAGTGCGATGGCTTTCATCCCGGACGCGCAGGCTTTGTTGACGGTGTAGGCGGGAACGCGCGCCGGGACTCCTGCGCGCACGGCAATCTGGCGAGCAGGATTCGGCCCGCTCGCCGCCTGGCGTGCATGGCCGAAAATCGCTTCCTCAACTTCTTCCGCCGCGATGCCCGCGCGCTCGATGGCAGCTCGCGCCGCAATCACGCCCAAATCCGGAGCGGTAAAATCGCCGAGTGAGCCGCCGTACTTGCCGATGGCGGTGCGCACCGCACTCAAGATGTAGACGCCTTTCATATATTTGTTTCCGGTCCGCGAATGCTATCACGGCCTTATCACGCCGTGCAGATGGAATCTGTGTTGAAGCTTTCAAGCCATTCCAAAACAGTTGGGAGGCGCCGGGCAGCTTAGAGCACGCGGTTAGGGCGATTCCTTCTTCAGAATGTCATGCGTGCCGATCCGGCGCAGGACAAGCCGGTCGCCTTCCATCTGGTAGGTAATTCGGTAGGAGAGGGAGACACGGGCTTCCCACAGATTTCTTGCGCTACGCAATTTCTTGGCCTGTAAAGACGGATGTCGCGGGTTCTCAACCAAAAGTGCAAGAACTTTTTCGGCGCGTGTTTGAATGTCTTGAGGAAGCTCTCGGAAGTCTCGCTCGAACGGCGGGGTCCATATGATCTTCAAGGGAGGCTCGCCTGTCTGTGAGTTAGCAGATCCGGCTTTTGTGGTTTGCGAGGCTCGAGACTCTAGCCCTTCAGTTCTTTCAATAGCTCGTCTGCCGAACCTGCTTCTTTGAACTCGCCGCGAGCCAGCGCCTCGTCCACCTCGCGTTCCTTGGCCTGCCATTCGGGCGTCCAAAACCAGAGCTGGTCTTTGGGAATCAGGCTGACGGGTACCATTTCGACCCGCCCGCCCACGAGGCGCACGAGCATGTGGTCGCCCTTCTTGAGGCGCAAGGCTTTGGAAATCCGGCGCGGGATCGTCACTTGATGTTTTGCGCCCACCCGAACTGCTTCTTCCAAAGCTGGTCGTGTTTTGGCCATGAGTTTTCCCCGAGGTGAACAATTCCGACATTCTGATTTTCCTACTCATGGCCTTCTTGGTCAAGCTAATCCTTATCCCCATGCGGCGGCTCGCCTGCATTTTCCCGCGGATACTTTCAAAGGTCAGATGGCCCGCACAGGCCAAAAGTATGATCGACGCCTCGGTAACGTGACTGTTGACCCGCCTTTGTTTTCAGGAGGGCGGCCCGGCGCTGGAAGATTTCAATGTAGCAGTTGATGAGGGTGACGGCGGCGGGGGTGACGCCGGGGATGCGCATTTCCTGGAGGACGAATGCACAAGCCGGAGCTTGCGCCGCTCATCGAGAAGAACTACGTCGTAGTGCGCATCAATGTGGGGAAATTCGACCAGAATCGGGATGTAGCGAAAAAGTACGGCGTGCCTCTTGAAAGAGGATCAGTAAGGCCACGGCGCCCTTTGCTCGGGGGTGACAAAGCACTTGCCGTCGATGCAGAGCATCGGGTCGTTGTTCTTATTGTTCCGCTTCTCCAGGGTATAGGAGAGTGGCCCCTGTTTCTGTGAGTTGACGCTCAGCGTCGAGCCGCTCAAGCTCCAAGTGCCGCCGTCCGACGATTGCGAAGCGGTCCCTCCGTACTGATTGCTGGAGTCAGAAGCCCCATAATAGGTGTAGGTCCCGTCGGGAATGAGTGTGAAGCACTGCTCGCTCCCGCTGGTGATCTGGCCCGTGCTGGAGCCGGAGTAATAGCACCACTTGCCGAAAATCTCCGGCGGATGACTTCCTCCCCCGCCGAAGGAACTACCAGGCGTGGCGCCGTGCCCCCCGGCACCGCCCGTGCGCGTGTAAACAACGGACTGCCCCTGCACGGACACTGTCAGAGTGTTGCCGCTGAGGGAGTACGGGAAGGGGAGCGAGCCGTCTGCCCCGATCAGAGTCAGCGTGGAGCCATCGCTCGTGTAGCGGAACTTTTGCCCGTTTAGAATCGCCGTTCCATCCGGATTCAGTTGAAGCGAGCTGCCCTGCTGGTTTTGATAGCTTCCCGCCAGATTGCTTGCGCCTCCACCAAACCCGCCCTGCGATTCTCCGCTCAGTCCGCCGGTGTCCTGGCCGCCGTCGCCATCCTCAATTTCCTGGTCACTGGCATTTTCGCCTCCGCTCCCGAATGCGCCATGGCTTGCGGAAGCGCCTCCGGACCGCCGGAAAGAAGCGGGAGCTTCCAAACCGCCCCCGGAAAGCGTCACGGAGTCGCCTTGAATTGTAGCGTTATACGTGATTGGCGTCCCGTTGGGCCCAGTGAGAGTGAGAGCGTTTTTGCTGTAAGACCAGCGGATGGCTCCCCCGCCGAATGTGCCTTCTCCATTGGGCCCCAGGACAAGGTGCGTCACACCATTGGGCCCGGGAGCCTCCCAATCGCCTGCCGGCCCGGAGGCGCTCGCGGATTTTCCGCCCGGGTTACCCCTTGCCGCCGAACCCGTCGCTCTAACGTTTCCCCCGCTCGCCGCGGCCAGTCCGCTGGGACCGTGGGTGCCAACGCGCTCAAAGGTGATCGGCTCGCTGAGGTTTGCCCCCGACACCTTCAACGTGTTCGCGGTCAAAGTGGCGTTATACATAAACGTGTCGCCACTATCCCAGCGAAGAATCAGAATGCCCTGGGTGAGCTTCCAATCCACATGGTCATTATTAAACTTGCCTGACCCGCCCGGATCGAGCACCAGCGTAAACGTGCCGCTGGGTTTTTGGACATGCCAGGTTCCCTCGGGCCCCGTGGCGGCTGCTGTCGTCGCGCCGCTGGAAATGGCCGCCAGCCCTGCGCTCGCTGCGGGCTTTTCGGATTTTCCTGAGCCCGAGCGCGTGAAGGTCAGCGGCTCCTTCAAATCCGGGCTGGAAACGGTCAGCGTGTTCCCCGCGAGCGAGACCTTGTATTTGAACGCTGCCCCTCCTTGAAACGTCAGGCTCAGAATATTTTGCGCAAGCGTCCAGCTGAGTTCCTTGCCGTTGAATTCTCCCGAACCATCGGCATTGAGGAGCAGGGTGGAGACGCCTTGCGAAGACTTGGACTCCCACATGCCGGCGATGTTTGCGGCTTGACCGGTCTGCGCGGGGTTCCCGGGTTGGCCGGCCGCGAGAACCCAAGGGTTAGCGCTCATCAGGAACAGACTCGCACACAGCGAGGCCACTACAACCGCTCGACGCTGCTCCACAACTCCTCCTTCACTTAATTCCGGTGCAAGATTGAGATTGAGATGCCAGGGAGAACTGCCTTGCGGAAATTATTCTCGGCTTGATGAGGCGCGAAGTCAAGTCGAGGCGTCGTGACGCGCGGCGGTTGTGGATGTTGTGAAGGGCAGCTAAGCCGACGCTTGTTCGCCGGCGTGGCGCTGGAAGATTTCGATGTACACGTTGACGAGGCTCACCGCGGCGGGCGTGATCCCTGGAATGCGCATGGCCTGGCCAAGAGTGAGAGGGCGGACCTTCGTGAATTTTTCCACCACCTCGCGCGAGAGGCCGGAAATTTTTCTGTAGTCGAACCACTCTGGAATGCGCCGCGTCTCCGCGCGCTTCATCTGCTCGATCTGCCGCTCCTGCTGCGCGAGATACCCTTCGTATTTGAAGTCGGTCTCGATGCGGCGCGCTTCCTCGCGGCTCAGGAGGGGCGATTCATGAATCGCCCCACCAGCGCGCAAACCTTCGTTGACCCACTCCATCAGGTCTTCGATTTTGATTTCGGTGCGCTTCAAGAGTTGCGCGCCGGTGAGCGGCGAAGAGCCGGTGAAATGTGCGCCATCGAGAAGCCCGAGCTTTGAATAAATCTCCCGACCGGCACGCGAGCCGGGATCAAGCCGGTTTTCCAACAGGAATTTTGTGGCCGCGGAAATTCGCTCGCGCTTCTCCACAAAAGCCTGATAGTCCTTGTCGTTAATCGTCCCCACTTGATAGCCAAGCGGCGTCAGGCGCTCGTCGGCATTGTCAATGCGCAGGTGCAGGCGAAACTCCGCGCGCGAAGTAAACATGCGGTAAGGCTCGTCCACGCCCTTGCTCACCAAATCGTCAATCAGGATGCCCGTGTAGCCGCGCGTGCGCTCGACCATCACCGGGTCCTTCGACTGCGCGCGCAGCCCGGCGTTGATACCCGCCATCAGGCCCTGACACGCCGCTTCTTCATAACCGGTTGTGCCGTTGATCTGGCCGGCGAGGAAGAGGTTTGAAATCTTCTTCGTCTCGAGCCACGGGAAAAGTTCCGTGGGCTGAATCATGTCGTATTCGATGGCATAGCCGGGCCGGATCATGTCGGCGTTTTCAAGGCCGGGAATGGATTTCACCATCGCCCACTGGACGTCGATGGGCATCGAGGTGGACATGCCGTTCACGTAAATCTCGTTGGTGTCCAGGCCTTCGGGTTCGAGAAAAATCTGGTGCTGCGGCTTGTCGGGGAATTTGACGATCTTATCCTCGATGGAAGGGCAGTAGCGCGGCCCGATGCTCTTGATCTGGCCTGAATAGAGCGGTGAGCGATGGAGATTGTCGCGAATTGCGCCGTGCGTCTGATTATTCGTGTAAGTAATCCAGCACACGGTTTGCCGCTGCGTGATAGCGCGCGTGCGGAAGCTGAATGGCGTGGGAACCGCGTCACCTTCTTGCACCTGGAATTGCGAAAAATCAATGGTGCGCGCGTCGAGTCGCGGCGGCGTGCCGGTCTTGAGCCGGCCCGCTTCGAAGCCCAGCTTGCGCAGCGCTTCGCCCAGCATCACGGAGGGCGGTTCACCCGAGCGGCCCGCGGGATAAGTTTGCTCGCCGCAGTGGATCAGGCCGTTTAGAAAAGTTCCCGTGGTAATCACAACGGTTTCTGCTTCGACCGTGCGGCCGTCGCGCAGGCGAATGCCGCGAACGCGGCGGTAGGGGAGCCCTTCGGGCTCCCGCGGGAGGGCAGAGCCCTCCCCTACGAGCACCAGGTCAACCACTTCCGCCTGCTTGATTCGCAGGTTGGGCTCGGCCTCGAGTACCTGGCGCATTTTCGCCCGGTACTGCTTTTTGTCCGCCTGCGCGCGTGGCGACCACACAGCCGGACCGCGGCTGGTGTTGAGCAGGCGAAACTGAATGCCCACGGCGTCAATCACCTGGCCCATCACGCCGCCCAGAGCGTCCACCTCGCGCACCAGGTGTCCTTTGGCGATTCCACCCACGGCGGGGTTGCAGGACATCTGGCAAATGAGGTCGAGGTTGATCGTGTAGAGCGCGGTCTTCAAACCCATGCGCGCCGCGGCCATCGCGGCCTCGCAACCCGCGTGTCCCGCGCCCACCACGACGACGTCGTATTTTTCCGTGAAGCCTTGAGTCATTTTGACTTGGCCCTGCTGCCGAAGAATTTATTCTAACAGTTTGCTCGCCAGCTTGCCTACCTCTATCAGCGCTGAATTATTCATCAAGCGCTGCTGAAATTCGTTACGGCTCGGTGCTGCTGACTAACTCCATAGTCCTGATTGTGATATCCACAACGGGCGACAAAAATTCTACAAACCGTGTTGCGATTCTCATCGCCAACCCCGCGTCGGTGAACAAGGCTTTGAATGTTGGCACTCTCTCAGGTTGGACTTATTCGATTTGTATTCAGTGAGATGCAAAATACCTTCGCTTGCCGTCGGGTTCTGCACCTGGCTGGCACTCGCCTTGCCTTACAGGTGAGTGGACTCGGGCCGAATGGCTGACGGTGTCCGGAGGTGCTTTATGACAGTCCTGATTGTTCTGGCAATGTTCCTCATCTTCTTGACTATTGATTACGTTCAGAGCCGCAAGCGGGGCATGCAGCCCGTGGTGAAACTCGAGGGCAAACCCGCACCGATTCGCAAATGGCTTCCGGCGTTGGTTGCGGGCTTTGGCCTTCCGGAGCATCTCCGCTATCACCCGGGCCACACCTGGGCGCTCGCGGAAAGTCCGAATCTGGTGCGCGTCGGGCTCGATGATTTTGCTGCGCGGTTGGTCGGCAAGATCCACACCGTGCTTCTGCCGCAGCGAGGAAGATGGATTCGCCAAGGGCAGACCCTCGCGACGATTTTCAGAGACGGAGCCAAGACCGAACTTGTCTCACCGATGGAGGGCGTAGTCACAAACGTCAACGAGGCGGTCCTGAAGGACCCGTCCTTGTCACTCAAAGATCCCTATGGCGAGGGCTGGTTGATCACCGTTCATTCGCCCGACGCTCTGACGAACTTTCGCAATCTCCTGAGCGGCGGCGTGGCGCGAAAGTGGATGGAAGAAGCCGCCAGCCGATTGCGCGCGCGCATCCCAGCACTCGCCGGCGCCGTGGCGCAGGACGGCGGCCTGGCAGTTGCCGACTTGACCGAGCATCTGCCCGATCACGACTGGAGTGAAATTACACACGAGTTCTTCCTGACATAGAGTCGCAAGGACAAGATGGCGCAAGTAATTCAAATTTCCGGCGGTCTCGCAAAGCGGGACCGCCGGTTCGCTTTTTGGGGCAGCCCACTCAAACATTGCGTTGAAGTTCTCAGCAATTGCCCGAAGAGCCTGACTTCGGCTTTGCCCTCCAGCTTGAGCCCCGCCAACCCCGCGATGCGACAGCGGTTAATCGTTGAAATCCCTTGCTGGGTTATTCCGCACATGGCAGGCGGATTGCCCGTAAATTCAGCGGCGATGTGCAAGAACGTCGCACTGCCCGACTTGGACGACCTCGCGAACGACGAAAAGTCCGATAGAAATTGAAACACCGGCAAGGCGGACCAGACATTCCGTCGGCACTCGAAGACGGATTTTGCTAGTTCGGGAGGAAGTCCATGAGCAAAGCGATACTTTACGACGCGACGCTCTGCATTGACTGCAAGCTGTGCGAGCAGGCGTGCGCCGAGCGCAACAAACTTCCCTACAACGACACGATAGCCGCCGAGCAGAAGCAATCCGCACACAAGCTCACGGTTGTGCTCAACAAGAACAACAAGTTCATGCGCCGACTTTGCATGAATTGCGAAGATCCCACCTGCGCATCCGTGTGTCCCGTTGCGGCTCTGCGCAAAACGGCTGCCGGGCCGGTTACCTACGACGAAGACCGGTGCATCGGCTGCCGCTATTGCATGCTGGCCTGCCCGTTCGGCGTTCCGAAATACGAGTGGGATTCGCTCCTGCCGCGCATCAAGAAATGCGACATGTGCGCCGACCGCGTGGCGGCAGGGAAGCCGACCGCCTGCACCGAAGCCTGTCCGACCGGAGCCACCAAGTTCGGCGAGCGCGACGAGTTGATTACGGAAGCGCAGAAACGAATCCGCGAATCACCCGGCCAGTACGTCCATCACATTTACGGGCTCAACGAAGTGGGTGGAACCGCCGTGCTGCTCCTTTCGAGCGTGCCTTTTGAAGAATTTGGATATCAAACCAATTTCACCAAGCAGCCGCTTCCACTTCTCACCTACCGCGTCCTCTCACGGATTCCAGATCTGGTGGGCCTGGGTGGCGTTTTCCTGGGCGGCATCTGGTGGATTACGCACCGGCGAGTAGAAGTGGCGGCAGCCGAGGCAAGCGAAGAACATTCCGAGACGATCAAGAAGTGAGGCCGCGATGAAAACACTTTTGTCCAAACTGACTTTCTGGAAAACGGTTCTGGCCATCATTCTCGTGCTGGGCCTTTACGCCACGGTGGTGCGCTTCGCGCAAGGGCTCGGCGCGTCCACCCATCTGAGCGACTCGTTCCCGTGGGGCCTGTGGATCGGGTTCGATGTTCTCTGCGGCGTGATGCTCGCGGCGGGCGGGTTTCTGCTGACCGCCACCGTGCACATTTTCAACATCGAGCGCTTCAAGCCCATTATCCGGCCGACCGTCCTGACGGCCTTCCTCGGCTACATGCTGGTGATTGTGGCGCTGCTGTTTGACCTGGGGCGCGGCTATCGCATCTGGCATGCGCTCATCATGTGGAACCCGCGCTCGGTGATGTTTGAGGTGGCCTGGTGCGTGA
>CAYZVR010000043.1:0-17210 GCA_964481715.1 uncultured Acidobacteriota bacterium
GACGTGCCCGACCCGGAGTGCGATCTCGATTACATCCCGCACCACTCGCGCGGCGCCGAAATCGAGCACGCCCTCTGCAATTGCATCGCGTTTGGGTCGAAAAATTCCGCGCTGATTGTCTCGCGCCTGGTCTGAAAGGCTTGAAGATGCGGCGCGTGACTTCTGCCGAACTTTTGGACGACGACCGCGGAACTCCCGCCGAAATTGCCCGCAGCCTCGACGATCTCTGGCGGATCAATCGCTGGCTGGGCGGCGTTTCCACGAACCTGCGCATGCTGGAGCGGTTTTTTGAGCGGACCGGTCCGCACGCGGTCCGCGTGCTCGATGTCGGCGCTGGAGACTCGCGCCTGGCGGGCCGCCTGCGGCACGAATTGCAACGCCGCAATCTGAGCGCAGAGTTCGTGGTGCTCGATCGCCGCGCGAGCCATTTGGGTAATGGCCGTCCGGAGGCGCTGGGATTGAAGGCCGTCGTCGCGGACGTTTTCAACTTGCCATTTGCAGAGGGAAGTTTTGATTTGGTGATGTGCAATTTATTCTTCCACCATTTTTCCGGCGAAGGCGCGCGCGAATTGTTGCGCCGCCTGGCCGCGGTGGCCCGCGAGGCGGTGCTCGTGAACGATCTCGAACGCCACGCGCTGGCATACTTCTTCATCCGGCTTGCCTATCCTTTTGCGCAAAGCCCCATCACGCGGCACGACGGCCCGGCGAGCGTCCGCCAGGCCTACACAAGACATGAACTGCGCAGCCTTGCGGAGGACGCGGGCTTCCACGATTTTGAAATCGTGCGCCTTGCGCCGTTTCGGCTGGGTCTGACGTTGTGGAAGAATTCAGTGAGGGCAGGGAATTGATCGACGTCGCGATTATCGGCGGAGGACCGGCGGGCACGGCGGCGGCGCTCGAAGCGCGAAGGCGCGGACTGAGCGCGGCCGTTTGGGAGCGCGAACGGTTCCCGCGCAACAAGGTCTGCGGCGAATTTATTTCGGCAGAATCCATTCCTCTCCTCGAAAGTGAAATTCCCGAGGCGTTCCAGCGCGCGGCTTTGATCACCCGCGCTGAGTTTATTTCCGTTCGCGGAATTGCCTATGGTTTCGCCTTGCCGCACCCGGCGCGCGGACTTTCGCGCCGGCTGCTCGACGCTTCGCTTTGGCAGGCTGCGGCCCGCGCGGGCGTGCGCGTGAAAGAAGGGGAAGCTGTTCTTCGCGTACGGAAGTCCGCGCTGGAAGGCGGCGGGACGGAGGGCTGGGAAATCGAGACGGAGAATTGCGCCGTCGAAAGAGCGCGAGCGCTGGTTGTCGCATGCGGGCGCTGGTGGAAGATCGAAGGATTTCCTTCGCCGGCGCTTCAGGAACGGAATTCCGCAGCAGGACCCTGGCTGGGCGCCAAGGCGCACTTCCGCGGAGTTACGTCGCGCCCCGCGGTCGAAATGTTTTTCTTTCCCGGCGGCTATTGCGGCTTGGCGCCGGTTGAGGACGGCATCACCAATGCCTGCTGTTTGGTGCATCGGCGCCTGGTTCGCGGCGCGGGCACGGCCGGGGCAAAGGATTTTGCCGCCTGGATTGCGCGAGTCGCGCGGCACCCGGCGTTGAACGAGCGTCTTCGCGGTGGCGTCCAGGATGGCGAGACGGTGACGACCGCTCCCGTGCGCCCCGCACGACGACGCGCCGCGTCGAACGGCGCTTTGCTGGTTGGCGATGCCGCGGGTTTCCTGGATCCCTTTACGGGGGATGGCATCTCCATGGCTTTGCACAGCGGACGCTTGGCGATTGAAGAACTCGCAAGAAATTTACTGGGGCGAGAATCAAGCATGCGCGCGGCAGCGCGGACTTACGAGCAGCGTCTGGAAGAATCGGTCGAGCGAAGCTACGCGGTGGCGGGTCTCGTGCGCGCGCTGGTGCGCGCTCCTGCTGTGATTCAGCAATCGGCCGCGGCGGCGATTCCTTGGCTGGGAGTGCGATTACTTGCCGGCACGCGCTGGCGCGCTTCGCGCGGATTGCAGGAAGCGCATCCGGTCACTGAGTCTCAAGTCTGATCGTTCCGAGAAGGCGCCGGCTCAATATGTGGGAGCGGCGGAGAGGCAGTTGGCGCAGAGTTCGGCGCGCGGTCGAGCAGCGCACGCCAGGGTTGGAGCTGGCCGCGAAGGGATACAAGGTTGATTCCGCCGCGCGAGTCACCGCAGGCGTCGAGTTTTCTAAAACCCTTTTCGAGCAGGGAGCGAAATCCCGGCGTGTTCCCGCGCGCGTGATGGTGGAAGGCCGCAGCAACCTGGATCAAGCCGTGGAGAAATACCTTTTCGTCGCCCACGGTGTTGAGCCACACAGCTTCCAGGGCTTCGTGAGCTTCGAAAAATTTTCGTGTGTTAAAAAGACGAATCCCTTCGGCGATACGATGGTCCACGGCCTTTGAGGCACGCGCGGGTGCGCGCCGCTCACTCAATATATTTCGAACCGTTCCTGGTGGACGGCGGAGTCGCTTTTGACGATGACGTTTTTGCGCAGGATGGACTCGAGCTCGGAGAGCACCAGGCCTTCGCGCGATTTCAAAGCGTGGGCCACTTCCGGGTTGACGCGCAGAGTCACCGCGTCGCCTTCCAGCTGCGAGGCCATCTTGCGCGCCTCGACCAGAATTTCGTTGCAGACGGTGGTCACCGACTTGATCCATCCCGCCCCCGAACAGTAGTTGCAAGGCTCGCAGAGCGTCCGCTCGAGCGATTGCTTGACGCGCTTGCGGGTGATGGCCACCAGACCGAAGTCGTTGAAGGAGAGAATCTTGGTCGGTGCGCGGTCCTTGCGCAGCGCTTCTTCCAGCGCTTGCACGACTTTGTTGCGATTGCGGCGCTCGTCCATGTCAATAAAGTCGATGACGATGATGCCGCCCAGGTCGCGCATGCGGATCTGGCGCACGATCTCGTTGACCGCGTCGATGTTGGTCTTGACGATGGTATCTTCCAGGCGGTTGGTCTTACCGACGTACTTGCCGGTATTGACGTCAATGGCCACCAGCGCCTCGGTCTGATTGATGACGATGTACCCGCCGGATTTCAGCCACACTTTCGGCTTCAAGGCCTTTTCGATTTCCGCCTGAACGCCGAATTCCTCGAACATTGAAGCATTGCGTGTAAACAGTTTGACGTGGTTCACCAGCGACGGCTGGCAGCGGCTCACGAATTCGAGGGTGCGCTCGTATTCAATTTCGCTGTCCAACCATACGGTCTTGAAATCGGGCGAAAGGAGGTCGCGCAGAATTCGCTTCACCAGGTCCAGGTCGGCGTGGAGCAGCGCGGGGGCTTTTGACTTTTCGGCTTTGGACCGGATGTCGCTCCAAAGCGTCAGCAGGAATCGCAGGTCGGCCTTCAGTTCCTCCTCCGGGCGGCCGGCCCCGGCGGTGCGAACGATGAACCCTCCCGAAACCGAACCTTTGTTTTCGAGGATGATATTACGGAGTCGCAGGCGCTCCTCTTCGGAAGCGATCTTGCGCGAAACGCCGATGTGGTCAACCGTCGGCATGTAGACGAGGTAGCGTCCGGGCAGCGCGATGTGCGAAGTGATGCGCGCGCCTTTGCGGCCCAACGGTTCCTTGGCGATTTGCACCAGGATTTCCTGGCCTTCTTTCAAAAGCTCCGAAATCTGCACGGGCTGATGGTTGCCGGGGCGCCCATTTTGCCGCGGTGGAGGTCCGCCGCTGGGGCGAACGTCGGTCTTGCCGCGCCCGCGCCGGCCACGCCGGCGGCGTGGAGCGAAACGCGGCGTCTGATGATGGGGCTCGCGCAATGTGTAAGTTCGTTCAGCCGGCTCGCCCGTCAGCTGACGGGCAGGCGCACCTGGTTGTTGGTTCGTGTTCTCGTCGGCAGGCTCTTCGTGGATATCGGAACCGGGAGTTTCCTCGGACTCTTCAGCCGAAGCTTCGAAAGGCGCTTCCTCTTCAGCATCGGTCAATGCGTCCGATTCCCCGGCGGAATCCACCGGCATCGCCGCTTCTGCGGGTTTGGGGGGCTCAAGTGCGACGGCTGGAGTTTCGGCGATTACTTGCGGCTCTCGAGGAGTCTCATGCGTTTCTTCGCTGGCGCGCGAGTTTTCTCCAAAGACACTCGAGACCAGACGGTTCCATAGCGGCCGCGGCCTTTCCTCGGGAGGCGTCGAGACGGTTGGAGGGGCAGGTGCAACGCTTTCCTCGGTGCGCGGCGGCACGGGGACGGCGACTTGGGTGATTTCAGGCTCAGCCCGCGCTTCGGCAAGATCAGTTGTTGGTTGCGCCTCAGTTCCAAAGGTCGCCGGCTCGGCCGGGGCGGATTGAGCCGGTTGGATGGTTGAAATTTCCTCGGCGCGGGAAGGGCTCACTTCTTGCGCAGGTAGTTCTTCGGTCCGGTGCCTGTGTTTGGCAAGCGATTCGCCCGGAAGAACTTCAAATTCGTGTGTTGGCACAGGCTCTGGGGGTCGCGGGCTTTCTGCCGGCCGCTCGCGGAATTCGGGCTTGGGAGGAAACTTACGATCGCCAAAGGGGTGTCCACGCCGCCGGCGATGCCGGCCGCGGTGATCGTTACGCCGAAAATCGCCCGAGCCCGGGGGGGCTGGCCGCTCTGAGGGGCGAGATACCTCGGCGACCGGCGTGGGCGCCGGCAAGGCTTCCGCTGGTCGAGCGGGACTTTGTGCTGGAGCGTCGTGCGACACGGCCGAATCATGCTGTTCGGGCGCAGCGGGAGCGCTCGCTTCCGGCGCCACTTCAAGCACGCGGGCTTCAGCGACGGGAGTTTCCGCCGAAGCGGGCTGGGGCGGCTCTGGCAGTTGGCCCTTTTCGGTAAAGCGCGTCACGCGAGCTTCGGCGTCGGCGACAATCTTGTCGTATTCTTCCGCGTCTTCGAAGAAATCGGAGACGTAAAGGAACGCGTCGCGTTCCAGGCCGATATCAACGAAGGCGGATTGCATTCCGGGCAGGACGCGATTCACGCGCCCTTTGTAAATCCCGCCGACCAATCCCACGTCGGTATCGCGTTCGAAATAAACTTCAACGAGTTGGTCGTCATCCAACACGGCGACCTTCGTCTCGTGCGGAGACGAGGCAATAAACAACTCCTTGGACATGGGAACTCCTTTTTCAGGAACCGCCGCAAGGATCAATCCCGCCAGTGCGAGAGATCAACTTCCAGCCGTTCCATTTCTTCCGGCCGCGCGCTTCGCATCGCGGCAAAGCGACTTCCGGCGGCCGGTTCAATGAAATGATCGGTGGCTTCGAGACGGCGCCATGCAGCATGAATCCGCCCGGCCACACCGAGTTCAAAATAAGGGGCGCCGACCTGGCGCACGTTGTGAGCAAATTCCTGATTGCCCCCGCGGACCCCCGCCGGTGAAGGCCCAAAATCCTTTCCGAATCTTTACGTGCGGCGCTCCGGCTAATAGACCAACCGCCGCATCCTGACGCTCATGGCCAAACCCAGACCCAGGAAGGTCGAAAGCACGGAAGACCCGCCCTGGCTCATCAATGGCAGGGGAATGCCGGTGACCGGAAAGAGTCCGATCATCATCCCCACGTTGACCGACACCTGGAAGAACAAAAGCGCGGCAAATCCCACCAGCACAAGCGTGCCGGCGCGATC
The DNA here is from genome assembly GCA_964481715.1 of uncultured Acidobacteriota bacterium. Taxonomy (GTDB): domain Bacteria; phylum Acidobacteriota; class Terriglobia; order UBA7540; family UBA7540; genus JAHEKS01. The sequence goes on from CAYZVR010000043.1 coordinate 5,588, forward strand.
TCCCGCCATCTGCGCCGAATCGAGCAGGCGCAGCAGTAAACCTGCATAAAGCATCAAGACAAAAAGCGTGCCCGCGAACCCCTGTTCTTCGGAGAACGCGGCAAAAATAAAATCCGCATGAGAGACGGGAATAAATCCCAGCCGGCTTTGCGTGCCGTTGCCGATCCCTTTTCCCCACACCCCGCCCGAGCCGATAGCGATTTTGGACTGGTTGCTCTGATAGCTGGAACCCCTGGTGTCTTGAGAAGGGTGGAGGAAGCTTGTCAGCCGGTCGCGCTGGTAAGGCCGTGCGAAGTGCCACACGGCGGGCAGCATGAGAATTCCCGCCAGGCACAGGATGGCAGCTTGTCGCGGACGGATACCTGCCAATAGGACTCCCGCCGCGGCGATGGGAATGAATGTGAGCGCTGTTCCGAGGTCTGGTTCCAATGCCACCAAGATTGTGGGAATCCCCACCAGGACTCCCAGCTTTATCAAATCTTTCCAGGTGACGAATTTCGAGCGGTTCACCGCCAGAAGAGCCGCCACCATCAGTATTATAACCAACTTGACCGGCTCTGACACCTGGAAAGTTACGAACCCCCCGAACGACAGCCACCTTCGAACACCCGCCACCGAATGCCCCTGAACCAGCAAAACGACCAGTGCGAGAATGCTCAATCCGTACAACCAGGGCACTTGCTCCAGGATGACGTGGTAATCCATTCGGCTGACCACCAGGGCCACGACACTCCCGATCAGGACCCAATAAATCTGTTTCTTGTATTGGGTTGCGAGCGCAGCGGATTGAGAAGTGGTGCTGTAAATCTCCACCACGCCGATCAGGGCGATCGCCACAGCCAGGCCGAACAAGACCCAGTCAAAATCTCGAAAGTTCAATGCCCTGCGGATCATGCATGTCCTGCTTCAAGGTTCGCTTTGCACGTGGCCCCCGGCGCCCGGGGAGTTGCGTGCGATCGGCCCCACTCTCAATTTGGCCTGGGCTTCCGGCTGCTCGGGCGCGGCTTTCGGCGATCCTTTGGTCTCGTAATAGGCGCGGATGACGTCGCGAACCATGGGAGCCGCAATCGAGGAGTGCTCCCCGCCCATAACCAGTGCCGTCACCACGATCTCCGGGTTCGTGCTCGGTGAAAAGCCTACGAACCAGGCGTTATTTTTGTATTGGCCGCGCGAGGCCTGCTGTAATTCCGTGCTGACTACCTGAGCCGTGCCCGTCTTTCCGGCAATGTCGATACCCGGGCACCTGGCACCGGCCCCCGTCCCGCCTTCGTTAACCACTCCCCACATACCTTTGGTGAGGGCCTCAACCGTTTGAGGCTTGAGGGGGAAACTCCGCATGGCGTCGGACTTCAAGTCCACGTTGAGGTTTGTCGATTGTGTATTGAACGCAAGGTGCGGCCGGTGGAAGATCCCGCCCTGAGCGATTCCGCCCAGCGTGTAGGCCAATTGCAGCGGCGTGACCGCCACGGCTCCCTGCCCAATCGCCACCGAAATCGTTTCGCCTGCCCACCAGGGCCGTTTCTGGACGGCCTGCGCCCACTCGGGCGAGGGAATCAGGCCCGGGTCTTCGGAGGGCAGATCGATTCCGGTCCGCGACCCGAGCCCCAGGCTCTTGGCGAAGTAGGCGAGCTTATCAATGCCCAGCAGCTTTCCCAGCGTGTAGAAATAGACGTCACACGAAATGACAATCGCCCGGTGGAGATCTACCCAGCCGTGGCCGTGCCCCTTTTCCCAAACCCAGTCGTGATACGTGTGCCCGAAAATTGTGATCAGTCCCGGGCAGTGCAGCGAATAACTGGGATTGATGGTTCCCGTTTCGAGTGCCGCAGTCGCGGTAACGATTTTGAAAACCGAACCGGGAGCGAGATGCGCCTGAATGGCTTTGTTCATCAGCGGTTTTTGAGGGTCGGAGGTCAGGTCCTGCCAGGCTTTGGGGTCGAGGCGAGCGGCAAAGTCATTGGGATCGAAGGTCGGATGGCTCACCATGGCCAGAACGTCACCGGTGCGCGGGTCGAGCGCCACCACGGCGCCCGGCGCGTTGCCGAGGGCGTTTTCCGCCGCCGCTTGGACATCCAGGTCGAGGGTCAGTTGAAGGTCGTGGCCGGGCACTGAGTCAATCTGCTTCAACATGCCAACTTCCTCACCACGGCTGTTGACGATCACCCGGCGCACCCCGTCGCGGCCCTCCAGGAGATCGTTGTAGGCGCGCTCGATGCCTGATTTCCCTACCACGTCGCCAAGACGGTAACGGTCCCCGGATCGGGCGATGGCCTTCTCGGAGACCTCGCCCACGTGGCCGAGTACCGCAGCCGCCGCGGTGCGCAGCGGGTAAACTCGTCTTTCTACCTGGATGAGCGCCAGCTCGGGAAACTCGGTCTGGTGGGATTCGACGAATGAAACATCTTCGATCGTGGCCGATTGCTTGAGGATGATGGGCTGGAAGCGCGGAAGATCGCGGGAATCTTTGATGCGCTGCGCCGGTTCCGCCGCATCCAGCTTCAGCCCATGCGCGATTTCCTCCAGCCTGGGAGGCGTCAGCGCCGAAGCGTTTTCGCGCTCGAGCAGCACGCTGAAGGCAGGAAGGCTGTCCGCGAGCACACGCCCTTTACGGTCCAGGATTCTTCCTCGCGGCGCGATGACGGGCAACGTGCGGACCCGGTTGTGCTCGGCGCGCTGGACGTACAAGTAATGCTTGCCGACCTGCAACCGCCAGTATCCGACCAGCAGAGCGAGAAAGGTGACGGCAATCGAGCACTGGAAGAAGGTGATCTTCCACGCCGGAAAGCGCTCGTCTTCCGGAAAGCGAAACTCCATTTTTCCTGGTTATTCTGGAGGGTAGCATCCTGCGTGGGTCAAAATGTTCGGGGAGCTCGCTCCCGGGGCCGCGCGGGTTGCCGAGGCGTTTCGCCGCCTCGCCTTAACCCTCTGTCGAATCAGCACAGTAGCACATCGAATGGGTCAAAACAAGGATTGAAAGTCTTGTGGAAAAGTTTTTTCACAAGATGAAAAGAGGGGAGGCTCAGGGAGGAGCGAGGAATCACACCGGCCGTTTGAAGCGGTCGAGCACCTGAAACAGAATCAGCGCCAGGGCCACGTTGAATAGGACGCTGGTGAGCAGGTCGAGCGGGACAAAAGGCGGCGGCGCATCGAGCAGCGAATGCTCGAGGCCGAGCCGAAACCCTCCGTGCACAAACACCAGAATCCCCGCCAGAATGAATCGTGCCAGCAATTGCTCCAAATCGAACTTAACGCTGGCCGATGCGGCAAGATATCCGATGAGGGCTTTGGTCATTCCGTAAAGGCCGATGTAGTGGTGCGAAAGCGCGTCCTGCAGCAAGCCCACTGCGGTTCCCAGGCCGATTCCGAAGACCTTGCTGCGCCGCAAGATCGAGAAGTAAATGGTGACGATCAGCGGGAAGTCGAAGAATCGAGCCTTCGGAAAAGCCAGCGGCAGGACAATCTGGAAAAGCAGCGACGCGAACACCGTGGGCCACAGAATAACCGGGCGAATCCGGTAGACTTCAACTGACCGCCGGGTGTGCTGCGTCATCGCCCTGGAAGACTATCAGAACCCGCTGCATTGTGGTAGCGGCAGCGTGGTGCGCGCCAGAGTTTTTCCGCGCCGGCAGGGGCAGGCCTTGTAGCTGCCTTTCGAAGACATCAAAAAGCGATGTCTTCGCCACCCGCCCCATGTAGACGTTACATAAATCCAGAAGAGGCGTCATTACGGGCTGCAGCCTTGATAAAGGTACTGTGGTGCAATAGGGTCCGCGGGTGGCGCAGACATCGCCGTTGGATGTCTGCGATCCGCGCCCAAGCTCTACCTCTGGGACGTTTGTTTCGCATCGGCGGCTTGATCCTGGAGCGGATTGAGCGCCACAAGCACCGTTTCCAACTGGTCGAGGTGCGCGGCCGGCTGGACGACGATGTTTTTGTAGATGTGCCCTTCGCTTGATCTCACCACGACGCCGACCGGCAGGCCCTTGGGATAAATCTGGTCGAGACCTGAGGTCAGAACTTTTTCCCCCACCGTGACGGAATGTTCATTTACGACGTAGTTGAGCTGCGGCAAATCCCGGCTGCCGCCTTTGAGCACTCCTTGGACGCCGGTTTTTTCCAGCATGCACCCGACACCGCTTGCAGGGTCGGTGATGAGCAAGACCTGAGCAGAGCGGGGAAAAACCGCGATGATTTTGCCGACCACGCCTTCCGGCGTTATCACGGGCAGGCTTGTCCTGAGGCCGTCACTCGATCCCTTATCGATGAAAACGGCGTTAGCGCCCTCACCCGGACTTCGAGCGATGACTTCGGCGGCAAGGGTTTCGAATGCCAGGCTTTTTTTAAGTTCCAGGGTGGCGCGCAGGGAGCCGGCTTGGGCGGCCTGCTCGGCAAGTTGCTGGTTTTGGGTGTGCACAGCGTCCAGTTCGCTCTTGAGCTCCTGGTTTTCCTCCTGCGCGTGCAAGAGTCCGCTGTACTTCCTCCAGGTCCCTCCTATCGAGTCTGTGACCCAGTGCACGGAACGCGCGAAGGGATCGAAGACCGCGACCGCCCAAACTTGAATCAAGCGGACCTTGTGGCCGCGCGTAATCTGCACCGAAAGCAGCAGAAGCTGCGCTACCATCACCGCCAGCAGGATGAAGAAGGCGGCGTGGCGGCCCACAAAAGCCTGCATTACTTCGGGGCCTTCGCGGTCGAGAGGCTGAGTGGGGCCGGAGAATTCGTGACTGGAATCGAGCATGGCCGGGAGTCCGTGCGGGCGCGCGGTGCCGGGAGTTATGGGGCTGTCGAATCACCGCGCCCCACGGCCTTTATTCTAGCGCAACGCGTCGCAGCAGTTTGAAGTCGCTGAGCATTTTTCCCGTGCCGATGACCACCGAAGCAAGAGGGTCCTCGGCGATTGAGACGGGCAGGCCGGTCTCCTCGCGGATGCGTTTGTCCAGGTTTTTGAGCAGCGCGCCGCCGCCGGTGAGCACAATGCCGCGGTCGGAAATATCAGCGGAAAGTTCCGGCGGAGTCCGCTCGAGCGCCACGCGGATGGCGTTCAGGATAGTCGCCACGCACTCCGAGAGCGCGTCACGAATTTCGGAATCGTCAATGGTAATCGTCTTGGGCACGCCTTCGAGCAAATGCCGGCCCTTGATTTCCATGGTCAGGGGTTTTTCCAGAGGATAGGCGGAGCCGACTTCCATTTTAATTATTTCGGCGGTGCGCTCGCCCACCAGCAGGTTGTACTTGCGCTTCAGATAGGCGGTAACGGCTTCGTCCATTTCGTTTCCCGCCACGCGCACCGAGCGGCTGTAAACGATCCCGGAAAGCGAAATCACCGCGATGTCGGTGGTGCCGCCGCCGATGTCCACGATCATCGAGCCGGAAGGTTCGGTAATGGGCAGCCCCGCGCCGATCGCCGCCATCATCGCCTGCTCCACCAGGAAGACTTCACTCGCTTTGGCGCGCATGGCGGAGTCCTGCACGGCGCGCTTTTCCACCTGGGTGATCTCGCTCGGGACGCCGATCACAATCCGCGGGTGCACGAACATTTTGCGGTTGTGCGCTTTCTGGATGAAGTAGTTGAGCATTTTTTCCGTCACCTTGAAGTCGGCGATCACGCCGTCCTTCAGGGGACGAATGGCCACGATGTTGCCGGGAGTTCGGCCGAGCATCTCCTTGGCATCTTTTCCTACCGCCTCGATTTCGCCCGTCATCTTGTTGATGGCGACGATGGAGGGCTCGTTGACCACGATCCCTTTGTTCTTGGCGAAGACGAGCGTGTTCGCTGTCCCCAGGTCAATGGCCAGGTCGGAGGAAAACATACTGAAGAGTGAACGAAGGTTCATTCCCACGGAAAGTGCCGTCGCATTGGATTTGATAAAAGCCCGGCGGGCTTAATCATTCGACCACAATATTCTTGCGGATGGAATTCGTGTCGCCCTTGCTGTTTTGCGCCGTGACCGTAATCTGGTTCGCCCCGGACTTTCCGAGCGGCGAGGTGAAATGGCGGAACGTGCCGTCCGGGGCGATGGAAAAGACTTGCTCGTTGTTGATGATCACTGTCGAGCCGGGTTCGGTTCGCCCCACCACTTCCACCACGCGGCCGTGCAGGATGGTCCTGGTGATTTCCAGGAAGGCCTTGTTGCCTGCCTCCACTTGTTCCACGAGGTTGAAGCGATTGGGCGTGCTGGGCTGGCTTTCCACTCCTTTCGAGTCAATCGAACTGACGACCCAGTAGTACGTTCCCTCATCCAGCCCCGAGATTTCGACGGAAGTTCGCCCCGGCACTTTCCTTTCCGCGGCCAGGTTCGAGAACATTCCGGAAGAAGAAATCTGAAGATGGTAAGCGGCGGCGCCGGAAACCGGCGACCAGGCAAACCTCACGACCGTCGTCTTGGGATCCTTGCTGACCGTCAGCGCCATGTTCATCGGTTCCTGCAGTGACGGCGGCGCGATGACCTTGCGGCGGATCAGTCCCGCTTCCCCCGTGTTGAACGTCGCCTGCTCGTACTGGCCCAGGCGAATGCTCGTTGAACCGCGGGTGACATCGGCCGCGCCCTGATCCACGGTCAATTCGTGGATGTTCATCGTCGAGTCGTTGCGGACCACCGCGCGGCTGTCTTCACCGAGGTTGGCCACAGCATTCTCAAACGATACCTGTGAGGTCGAGCCCTTGACTTCGAACCTGCCGGTCGAAAGGTCCACCGCCCCGGACGTCACTTGCACGGCCACGCGCGTGGCCTTGGTCACCGGGTCCTCGCGGCTCTCCTCCACCACGATCAGTGACTCGGGCTTCAGCACGTAGTTGGTGCCGTCGGCGAAAATGATGCGCGCCACGCCGTCCGAGCTCGTCTGGATGAAATCACCTTTCTCGAGCGTGGTGTTGTAGTCGGCGCGAATCCACTGCTGCGATTGTCCCTTCTTCACGCGCACCGTGCCGTCAATGTTCACAAAGTGCGCGTCGCGCTTGGAAGTGGTGGCGTCGGCTTCGGTCGATGAGACCAGTCCCGAAGAGATCGCACTCAGCGCCTGCTTGAATTTCTGGCTGAAGTAATGGGGCGCGATGAGGTAGAGAATAAACCCCGTTACGAGCAGCGCCACCGCCACGTAAAAGGCGATGGTGCGGTAGGCGATAGTCGTCCACTCGACCTCGTAGGTGTGCTCCGGTTCGTGGTGAGGTGGTTGTGGAGTTTCGCCCATGGTGATGAAACTAAACGTGCTTATTCTTATCCAAAGCCCCGGCAGGGTCAAGTCATTTCACCGCGCCGCGCCTCGCCGGTTGCCAGACCGTGTGAATTACCCCTATAATAGATAGGTTTAAGCATCAGCACGGGAGCCTGCATGTTTAGATTCATGCGCAACAGCGCACTCTTGAAGAAATACCTTCTCATCTTCTTTCTGGGCATCGTCTCGGTCGGCATGGTCATCACGCTCGCGCCCCTTCCGAGCGGCGATACAACCACCAATCAGGCCGACGTTGTAGCCCAGATCGGCGGCCAGTCAATTACCACTCGGGATCTCGACCGCAACATTCGCAATCGCCTGCAAAGCATGGCGGGCCGATTCAACTCGCAGTTGGCCACCGCCCTGGCTCAGCCCATGTTGGACGAGATGATCTTGACCCGCGCCGTGAACATGCAGGCGGGGAAACTCGGCCTTACCGTGACGGACGAGGAAGTGCTTCGCGCCGCGCAGGCCATTCCGGGCCTCTATCCCGACGGAAAATTCATCGGCAACGACCGCTTTGTGCAGGTGACGGGGACGACGGTGGATCAGTTTCTGTCCGAGCTTCGCCAGAACCTTCTCACCCAGAAGATGCGCTCGGTGATTACCGACGGCGTGCGTGTGACGCCCGAGGAAGTTCACCAGGAGTTCCTGCGGCGCAATTCCAGGACGCGGATTGATTACGTGGTCTTCGACCCCAGCCAATTTCTGAATGCCGTGAGCGTTACCCCCCAGGCGCTCGAGGATTTCTTCAAGAAAGATCCGAACCGCTATAAGGCGCCCGAAGAGCGCAAAGTCCGCTACGTTCTGGTACCACCCGACCGAGTGCGATCGGAAGTCAAACTGACCGACGAGGACTTGAAGCGATATTACAACCAGCACCTTTCAGACTACCGCGTGCCGGAGCGCGTCAAGGTCGAGCACATCCTTTTCAAGACCACGGGCAAGACGCCTGCGGAAGTCACCACCCTCGAAAAAACCGCCCAGGACGTGCTGGCCGAGATCAAGCGGGGAGGAAATTTCGAGGACCTGGCGAAGCAGCATTCCGAAGATACCAGCGCGCCACAGGGCGGAATGATCGGCTGGATCGTGCGCGGGCAGACCGTGAAAGAATTCGAGGATGCCGCTTTTTCTCTGCCCCCCGGCAAGATCAGCGGCCTCATCAAGACCGTTTACGGCATCCACATCGTCAAGGTGCTCGACAAGCAGCAGCCGCACCTCCAGACGCTTGACGAGGTTAAAGGCGAAATCCTCCAATCGCTCGGACGGCAGAAACTCGACGACGCACAGCGGCAACTGGCCGACCGCCTCGGGAGGGAATTCAAAGCCGCCCCTCAGAAATTCCTGGAAGTCGCCGCCAAAGAGGGTCTGGAGGTAAAGGAAACGCCCTTCTTCCGCTTCCAACAGGTGCTTCCCGACTTCGGCAACAGCGAGTCGTTCGCAAGTCTCGCGTTCCAGCTTCGCCAAGGCGAAGTCGGCTCGCCCATCTCGGTCCCCATGGGCCTGGCGATCGTTCAACTAATCGGAAGCGTTCCGCCGCACACGCCCTCGCTCGACCAGATTCGCGCGGAGGTCGAGCAGGACTACCGCGCGGCGCAATCCAAGGTGCTCGCTGAAGCCAAAGCGAGGGAATTCGCCGGCAAGGCCAAGTCCGGCGACTTTAAGGCGGCCGCCCGCGGCATGGGCCTCGCGGTGAAAGAGAGCAAGGATTTCACGGAGCGCGATTTTGTCGAGGGCCTGGGCTCCGCCTCGGATCTGACCGGCGCCTTCAAGCTCGCGCCGGGCAAGGCGAGCGAGGTGGTCAGCGTGGGCGGGAACCACGCGGTTTTCGTCGTGACTTCGCGCACTCCCGCCGATGAGGCGAGCTTTGCCGCGCAAAAGGACCAGATCACCGAAGAACTTCTCCAGCAGCAGCGCCAGCTTGCCTACGAGCTCTATCGGCAGGACTTGAAACAACAGCTTTTGAAATCCGGCGAGCTGAAAATAAACGACACCGCCCTCAAACAATTCCTGGCGAGTTACCGCAGCTCCTGAGCGAATCGCCGCGGCGGTAGGAATCCCTCGGTTTCAGCGGGGCCGGAAAACCCCACCCTTCGGCAATCACAACAGCAGGAAGTAGTGGATGAATTCCAAATCCCGCTTCCAGCCGGTTCTTTGGTAGAGCCGTTGCGCAGGCAGGTTTTCGTTGGCGGTCGAAAGCTCCAGTTCCTTGGCATCCGTTTCGACGCCCCACTCGCGCGCCCGTTCGAGTAGCGCCCGCCCGGCACCGAGTTTCCTTGCCCCGGATTCGACATACAGGTCGTTCAAGATCCACAGCCGCCGCATCGAAACCGAGGAGAACGACGGATAGAGTTGCGTGAAGCCTACCGGGCGGTCGCCGGCAAGCGCCAGGAAGATGACCGACTCGCCGAGCTCCAGGCGGTCGCCGATAAATCGCCGCGCGCCTTCCGCATCCGGCGGCTGCTTGTAGAACTGCCGGTAAAGATCGAAAAGCGGCGCAACCAAGTCCGAGTGCGTGCGGTCGGCGCGGATGATTTTGATGGAGCTGGATAAGGACGGCATTCGAGTCACCTCGCTGGACTTTTCTCGCGCGCCTGGAAGCGAGCGGCACGCTGGGCGCAACTGGAGTTTACCTCAGGCGCCGGAACTTTTTCCCCAAACCTTCAAGCCAGGACACACGCGTATAACTTGACCCTGCCGCAACGGCTCGCCCATAATGCCCCTGTCGTTAACATTTGGATTGATGGGGGGCAATCGTGCGCGATTTCCGCAAAGTAGCCGTGCTCGGCGCCGGGACGATGGGAGCCCGCATCGCCGCGCACCTCGCGAACGCCGGCGTTCCTTCCGTTCTGCTCGACATCGTTCCGAACGAACTCACACCCGAGGAGCAGAAGCGCGGCGCGAGTCTTTCCGACCCCAAAGTTCGCAACCGGTTCGCGCAGGCGGGCGTTGACGCGGCGTTGAAGTCGCGCCCCGCGGCGTTTTACGTTCCGGAAGCCGCGCGCATGATCACCCTGGGCAACTTTGAAGACAACCTCGCCTGGATCAAAGACTGTGACTGGATCATCGAGGCGGTCACCGAAGACCGAGATGTCAAGCGCGCGCTGCTGGAAAAAGTCAAAGGCGTTCGCGCGCCCGCGAGCGTCGTCAGCTCCAATACCTCGGGCCTGTCCATCGCGAGCATCGCCGAAGGGTTTGACGAAGATTTCCGCCGCCATTGGCTGGGCACGCACTTTTTCAACCCGCCGCGCTACATGAAGCTGCTGGAATTGATTCCCACCCGCGACACGCTTCCCGAAGTTGTCGAAGCAGTCTCGCGTTTCGGCGACGTCGTGCTCGGCAAAGGCATCGTCGTCGCCAAAGACACGCCTAACTTTATCGCCAACCGCATCGGGACGTTCACGACCATGAACGTGCTGCGCGTCATGCGCGAGGACGGTTATTCGATCGAGGAAATTGACGCGCTCACCGGGCCCGCCATGGGCCTGCCGAAATCCGCCACGTTCCGCACGCTCGATATCGTCGGCCTCGACGTGCTGGTTCACGTCGTCAGGAATCTTGCCGAGTCACTTCCGAACGACGAGCGCCGCGATGTGTTCGGCCTGCCCGATTTTGTGGGCCCGATGATGGAGAGAAAACTTCTTGGTGACAAAACCCAACAGGGTTTTTATAAGAAAACGAAAGGCCACGGCGGCGAGAGCGAAATTTTGACGCTCGACCTCAAGACATTCGAATATCGCCCGCGCCAGAAAGCCAAATTCCCGAGCCTTGAGATGGCGCGCAACATCGAGGACACCCGCCAGCGCCTGTCGCAGTTATTCAACTCTCCCGACCGCGCCGGGCAGTTTTACCAAAAGGTTCTCGGCGACACGTTTCACTACACCGCCAGCCGCATTCCGGAAATTGCCGACGACATCGCGTCAATAGATAACGCAATGAAGTGGGGCTTCAACTGGGAGTGCGGCGTGTTCGAACTTTTCGACGCAGTGGGCGTGGAAAGAGTCGCCGACAGATGGGAAAAGGAAAATCGCTCCGTTCCGCCCCTCGTCGGAAAGCTTCTGAGCGCAGGGAAGAAAACCTTTTACGAGCAGGCCGGCGGCGCGACTCGAGTTTTTGCCCTCGCGAGCGGGGCGTATCAAGTACTTGAAGACCGTCCGGGGGTTCTCCTTCTCCCTTCGCTCAAGGCGCGCAAAAAAGAGATCAAGAAAAACCCTGGCGCCAGTTTGATTGACCTCGGCGACGGTGTGGTGTGCCTGGAATTCCATTCCAAAATGAATTCCATCGGCGCCGACACCGTGCAGATGATTCACGCTGGCCTGAAGACGCTGAACGAAGGGTTCGACGCCATGGTCATCGGCAACCAGGCGGCGAATTTCTGCGTGGGCGCGAACCTGATGCTGGTGCTAATGGC
>CAYZVR010000044.1:0-17116 GCA_964481715.1 uncultured Acidobacteriota bacterium
GGGCCCCATCCACGCCGCGTCGCGCTTGGCCAGGTAATCGTTCACGGTGACGAGGTGCACGCCCTTGCCTTCGAGCGAATTCAGATAAACGGGAAGTGTGGCGACGAGCGTTTTGCCCTCGCCGGTTTTCATTTCGGCGATTTTGCCTTCGTGCAGCACCATGCCGCCCACCAGTTGCACGTCAAAGTGGCGCATCGAGATGGTGCGGCGGCCGGCCTCGCGGCAAAGCGCGAAGGCTTCGGGCAGCAAGTCGTCGAGCGCAGCGCCCTGCGCCAGGCGCTCTTTGAATTGCGCGGTGCGGAGAGGGAAGTCGGAGTCCGCGAGTTTGAGCATCTCGGGCTCGAGCGCGTTGATGGCGGTCACGCGGTCGGCCACCGCCTTCAGCTCGCGCTCGTTCTTCGTCCCGATGACCTTGCCTAAAGCGGTTTGAAAGAAATTTCCCATTCGGATTTCTGTCGCGGCGTCGCCCTCACCACCGATTCTTTTGTAGCGCCGGTCTATGACCGGCGAAACGTTGCCGTAGCGTCGGCCTTTAGGCCGACAGTTGCGTAGGGGAGGGCTCTGCCCTCCCGCGGGCGGCCGGAGGCCGCCCCTCCTACGACCGCCGCGTTTGCGGCCCAACCTTTCCATTGTAACCGCCCGCGTCTGAATTGGCAAAGATGGGGAAGATGGGCGTCGATTGCGTTCTTAGGCGATGGGATGAGGGTCTACAACCTCGATCTATTGTCGCCGTTGCTTTCCCCGGTCGACAACGGTTGCCTGATCGGCAAGCCGGCCTGCGTACCACTGTGCCATGTCAGGGTTCTCCTCCTCATAGGGTAGGCCGGTGATATTGGCATGGTGGGGCTCGTCAGGCACAACGCCAAGTCCCAGGTCTTGGACGCCACCGACGAGTAATGTAGCGACTCCGTAAGACGGATCGAATTCCGCTCTGCAGGCTTCGTTGCTGAGGCTGTAGAAGACCGAAAGCCCAGAATTTTTTTCCGCCTCCCGGAGAAGAAATGCTTCGCGCAGGTTTTGCAGCATCCTAGCGTTGCGGAGAACCCTCTTCAAAATCTCATCAGGCGGAAGCGCCTCATATGCTGGCTCTCCGTTCATGTTTCCAGGAGCCAGCGCAGGCGGTCGGAAAGGGCACGAGGGCTCAACGATTCGAGACCGTGCTGCTCGGCAAGTTCAAAGTAGAGGTAGGATCTTAGGCTCGCATTAGCCCCAAATTTTGCAATCAGCGTCCGGTTCGTGGCCCGCCACGTGACCCTCACCCCACCCAGGTCGTCGGTATTTGTTACTGGGGCGGGCAGGTCTCTGTACCTGGGTTCCTCGAGTTCGTTCGTAGCGTAGGCTCGTGTGACCGTCCTGATCGAATTCCAGAAAGCATAATTGGACGGGGGCACCCAGTCGCCTTCTTCCGCGTCGGTTAGCAATTCTTGGAGCTGCGATATTACTTCGGAGAGTTTTCCCTCCAATACTTCGAGAGTTGCGGGGGCTCTATCAGGAACGTATTCATACGAGGTCTGGCCACCCTCCCATGCCTGTATCAGACTTATAGCTGGTTCGAGTGTCTCGGACAAATCAAAGACCATGTTTGGGGCGGTCGTCGCCTTCCGAATTTTATAGGGAAAAAGTTGGAAAGTTGTAGTGTTGATGGTTGAACTCGGTGGGGGGCCGCTCATCTCCAGGTCATTCGGGACCCCAAGTGTCTGGCCGCTCATATTTGGATAATTCACTGAATTCTCTCCCATTTATCATGCGCGCCCGGGGTCGTCAGGTCCGTGAAACCTCGAACAATCCATTCGTGAGCAACTTCCAGCCACTCTTCCATGTCCGAACCGTCTGCCTTAGCAGCTTTGCGTGCGATCAGATCTACCTGCATGACCTCTTTGTTATCCGTTGTTCGAGCACCCTGCTTAAAGGTGACTCTTATCTTACCTTGTTCTCCTAGAATATCAAATTGGAGATCGGCCAGCAACTTCCTTGGAGGCGGCAAGAAATGCTCGGGAGCAGCGGCCCTCAGAGAGATCAATGGTGAGTAGTCTTCGATAGCAAGAGGGAACGCCCCGGGGGGTTCAACGAAGTGATTCACGTATGTGACCTCGTACCTTGTTAACTCCGGTTCTGCAAGTCGAGTGTCACGAAGGAAGGTTTGGAAAACACCCCACTTTTGCTGGAACAGGCCTTTGGCGTGTTCAAAACTTGGATACTGATCCGAATCTCTTACTTTCCTCCAGTTGTGCGCAAAAAAATTGTTCTGAAGCTGAATAAGATAGGTTTCGTTTTCACTTATCAGAAACACGCGTGGCAACGGGAGAAATTGTGATAGCTCAACAACTTGCGGATCAATGAGCGGAGGGCGGTCCTCAGTCTTCGGATAGTCTGCGCTGACGAGGTTCCAAAAGCGCCCGAAGTGTGCCGTTTTGAGGTCGGGAATCGGCTTGAAGTAAACGGAGATCGCAACCTCAACCACTGGAGGTTTCTTGTATTTTGGAAGAGGCTTTGGAGTAACTCCCAACTCATTCTCCCTTATTGTTAAGTTAATCAGATTCCGAAGCATACATCAAGTCTCGTCAAAAGAGGAATCTTTCGTACCTTCGTGCTGCGTCTACTAAGCGGGGCCTTCGATATGCATTTCCATCCTTACATCCGCGGGTATCGGAACAAATCCATGGCCATGAAGCGCGTGAGGATGCCGGCGAAGGCGAGGCCGATAACGAATAGGATCCAGCGGAACTGCCGCCACGCCTCGCGAAAGCCCGACGCCTGCGCAAACAGGTCTGCCGCGTAAGCCGCGCAGTAAGCCACATTCGCCAGAACGGCCAGCACGAACAGGACAAGGAACGTGTCAATCCTCAGCGTGGATTTGGAGTGGGGATAGTCGGCGGCGAAATAGCCCATGACGATAATCGCCAGCGCCGCGTTATACACCAGGCGGCGCGGCTCCCAGAACTTCATCGCGTCGGTCACGGATTCGCGCAAGAATTCGACTTCCATCGTCAGCGAGTATTCTAGCGCATGTTTCCTGTCCAGGTAAGACAGTGTTGTCATCGTGGGAGCGGGTTTGAGAACGCGCCCCTACATTCGGTTCCAATTTGCGCGAAAACGCTTGAGAATGGCTTCGACTTCAGGGCCGCCCTCCTCCAGCCGCTCCCAGATTGTCAAATCCTTTTCCAGGCGTTCGATGGCCGCCGCGTCCGGGTCTTTGGGCCGGCGCGCTTTGCGCGAAAACAATTTCAGATCGAGCCGCCCGTCCGAGCGCCCGCGAACCAGTTGCCGCAGAACGCGCTCGATGGCCGCCACCAGTCGCCGGTCGCGAGCGAAGAGCGCGTCCTGGCTCAGCACCGCGCCCATGAGGAGCCAGGCGCGATTCAAAGTCTGCTCCGGATCGGGCGTGGCAAGTGGCGCTGCTGCGCTCATGCACTCTTCCAAAAACCGCGACTGCCAGTGCGCTTCGGCGCGCCATAGGCGCAGCCTCCGGCGAATCGCTTCCGCGAGCGCCTCAACGATTTTCCGTTCATGCCGATCCTGCGGCCCGAAAAAATTCCGCAATAAGCGAACGTGCGCTTCAAGCTCCCCGGGGTCCTCACCCAGCGGGCGCATCGTGTCGCGAATCGAGCGCGCGTAAAGGCCGTGCTTCAAAACTTTTTTGGAATGCCGCCGGTATCCCTCCGGGGTGCGTGCCGCGCGCGCCTTTTTGATCGTCTCGCGGAGCTTGGCCAAATGTTCCGGCGAGCGCCCGCGGGCGTTGAGCGCGGCGCGGGCTTTGGCCGCGTTCGCGCGCGCCGCCGCGAGCTGCGCAGGGGAGAACTTGCGCGGGCGGCGCCGAATGGCCGCCTGGGCAAGCTGGATGGTGCGGCGGGAAGTCGCCATACGCGCCGGGGTCTTCTCCCAGTGGGCGCGGCTGGCTTGCCAGGCTTTTTCAAGGTTGCGCAGCGCGGCGGCGCGGTGTTTGGAGCCGGGCCCGCGGCGAGAGGAGGGCTTGGGTGATTCGCGCTTGCGGTGTTCTCGCGTCATGACGTAGCCTACATGCTAGGCTACATCAGGAGAAGAAGGTTGTCAAGCTGGAACCCGGGAAGGGCGGACGCCGCAAACCAGCGGGGGTTGGAGTGCCGTCACGGGCGGGAAGGAAGGTTCAGGAAATGTAGCTGACGCCGTATTTGATCGAGCCTTTTTCGTCTTGCATGGGGCGCACGTTGGCGATGCGGGCGCGCGTAAAAATATTGGCCTGCCCGGGCAAGTAGGGAACGGCGACCTCGACGAACGCGTCCCGGGCGTACTGTTTGGTGCTGGTGAAGGAAATGCCGCCGCGCGAGACGTCTTCGCACTCAACGACCTCTTCACCCAGTTCGGAATGCCGGATGCAAGCCTTGAGCTTCAGCCTGAGGCGAACGTGCTTGCGGTCGTTCTTGGAGCGGGGGACGAGCGCCGCAAGTCCCGTTTCCTCGGCCGAAGCTGGGACGGCTCCCTCGGCGGGCGTCTCCTGAGGCGTTGCTTTCCAAAGCGTCGCCGTCCGGCAAGCCGAACAAAGCCGCGACAGGCACTGGTTGGCGCCGAAAACCTCCGCTTCCAGCTCGTCCAGGTAAACCAGCTCGCGCGCCTGGCACCCGCTGCACTGGAGCAGTAAGCGTCCCACCGCATCCGAGGAGGGGCCGGTGGCGGGGAACTTGATGTTCCAGGGATTCACGCCGGGGTCGAGGAATTGCACCCCGTAGAGGAAGCTGTCGGGCTGCTTCTCGATTTGCCCCACGACGCGCGCCTCGGCGTCGGTTTCCGTGCCGTAACAGCGGATGATCAGCCGCTGGTTGGGCGCGAGCTCCCGTTTGACGATGATGGCTGCGCCGTGCAGGGTTACCAGCATCGTCCGAGCCTCTTCACTGAACGCGACTCCGGCGGCATCCTTCCCGCTGATGCGAATCGCGTTCAGCAGGGAAACTCGGTCGCTACTTCGTCTTTCGATGGTCGCCATCTTCAGACCTCAAGTGCCTTCCGGGTTTCGGACTTCGAGCTTCCCCGGAACGCAGCCGCCTTGTATGTGGATACCCCGCTAGCCGGTGCACACGCGATTAACTGTCCGCCATCCTAGGCTGAAACCCCTGCCAAGTCAAGGCGTTCGGGAAGCGTGGCGGCCAAGCGGGCGCCCGGGGACGAGCCCTCGTGGGATGCGTCCGAGGGGAGGCGCCAGCCGCCGGTCGCGGCCGGGCAGAACGGTCGTCACGAAATTTAACCGCCACAAGCGCCAATTTTGTGAGAGAATATCAAAGTATTCCCAAGGGCGTTAGTTCCGGCGGATCTTCGTTCGCGGCTGCGAGTGTTCTCTCAGACGCCACAGATTGACCACACCGGCACTACCATGCGGGAGAGGAAAGCCGCTCCCGTTCCAGCGACTCCACAACGCGTGGCATCTTTGACCTGTGAGGAGATTTAATGAAGAAACTATTTGTAGGTAACCTACCTTTTGGTGCGACCGAAGACTCGCTCAAGGAACTGTTCGCGCCCTTCGGCGAAGTGCAACAGATTCGGATTATGACCGACCGTGACACGGGCAAATCGCGGGGCTTCGCCTTCGTCGAAATGGCACAGGACGAAGATGCTTCCAAGGCGATTGACGCTTTGAGTGGAAAAGACTTTGGCGGGCGCGCCCTCACCGTCAACGAAGCACGTCCCAAGCCGGAGCGCACTGGCGGTTTCCGTCCCGGTGGCGGAGGCGGTTACGGCGGCAAGCGCCGCAGCGGTGGCGGCAGTGGTGGCGGCGGCGGCCATGACAACTATCGTGGAGCCCGCTCACCCCGCGAACCGCGCTGGTAAGCCGGGCGGCGGAACGTCCGTCCACCGACGGAAAGACTTCCACACCGAATCTATTAAGCTCGAAAGGAGCCTGTTATGGCAGGTCGACAGAGGGCTACGTTTCAGAAGCGCCAGAAAGAAGTGAAGCGGCTCGAGAAGCAGAGAATGAAAGCGGAGAAGCGCGCCGCGCGCCGGATCGAGAAGACGCAAACCCCCGGGGTGGAGATCACCGAAAATCCCGCCGAGATCTTGGAGCCACAGCAGCAGGATTAAGCCCGGCTCAGTTCCAGTGCTTGAGCTGGGGCCAAATTTCGGAGAACTTGAATCGGGGTCCGCGGCACAAATAAATGGGCTGGTCTTCTTCTTCCATTCCGTACGGGTTGGAGTGGCTTGCGGCTACCTCCACCGAGCGGAAATATTTCTCAAGTTCTTCGCGGTCCCCTTGCAAAACAATCACCGTGTCGCCGTCGAACTTCGGCGGGCCCCAGAAATAATGGTTCTGGTGGGCGCAGATGGCGGGCGGCAGTCCGACCTTCGGCCCGAACAGGTTAATGGCCCCGGCCTCACCGTAATTGTTGGCGTAGATCGCCGTGCGGCGGCGCTCCTCCGGTGAGAGCGACTGGTAAATCTTCGCCACTTCCGCCACCAATTCTTCCCATCCAAACTGATCCGCGAACATCTGCGGCCACGAACTCTTGTGGTGAGCCTCCGTCTTCAATTGACTCAGATGGAGAAATGCGGAGTACTTGATGTACGCCTCCGGCGGAAGGATGGGCAGCGTGAATACATCCACCACCGAAGTCGCGACGACGATCAGCGTTACGAGGACTGCTTTGGGCCACAACTTCGCGCGCGTGGCATCTCGCGCCGCGAGCCACCGTTCTGTCGCGACCGCGCCGCCTGCAAAGAGCATGGGATAAATCGGGAAGAGATAATAATGTTTGGCGTGCATCGCGAACAGGGTCAAGAAGAAGACGACGTACGTCCAACCCAGCACGCGCGTCCAGCGCTGACGCAGAAATGAAACCAGCCCGGCAAGCCACAGGGGAAAGAGTACCGGGTGGAGAAGAAAAATCTGCTGCCAGGTGAAATCGAGCGGCCCCAGAACGATGTTCTTGCCGCTGCGCCGCACGTTTTCCAGGTCCTCGAGCGTCGGGAAGTGGTGCGCGACCTGCCATAGGATGTTGGGCAGAAAAATCAGCAACGCCACGAGGCCGCCCAGCCAAATCCAGGGCTTCAACAACTCGCGCCGGTGTTGGGAGAGGAGCAGCGCGGCCGCGACAGCCAGTCCAAAAAAAACCGTCGAGTGCTTGTTCATCAGACCCAGTCCGGCCAGCACGCCAAACCAGAGCCACAGCCGCGAGTTTCCGGTCTTGAGAATTTTAATGAGCACCGCCACCGCGCCCATCCACAACACCGGCTCGACGGCGTTCATGGAGAGGAAATTGTCAATCGCCAGGATCGCGGGCGAGACGAGCGCGGCAAGTCCCGCCAGGCCCTGAGCGAAGCGCCCGCCGCCCAGCTCGCGCGCGATAGTGATGGTGAGCGCCACGACGCCCGCGCCAGCAAGTGCGGGAATCAAACGAATGGCGTGGAGCGAGCCGCCCAGCAGCAGGCCGATCTTTGCATAGACGGCGACGAGAGGCGCGAAGTCAACGTAACCCCACGCGAGATGCCGGCCCGCGTCGAGGTAATAAAGTTCGTCGCGGAAGTAACCGTACCGCCCGCCCGTCGCGAGATGAATCGCGAGCTTGATTCCGACCAGTATGATCAGCCACCGGAGCGCGAGAGGAGGCGTGCTTTGCGCGGATGGTGTCTCGCCGCCCGGTATCGTGTCCATGAGCGCGCATTCTAACAGAGGGCTAGAGGAGGGATCTTACGATCCTGTGTTCTGTCCCATGGCATGGAATACATTGGCCTGGCCGAAATAACAGTTGTTGAGTGTACCCGCTGGCTCGCAGAGCAGGCGGCGGATTTCGAAAGGCACTCTTAGGCCAATACCTTTTCCGCGCGCAGCTTAAGATCCCGATTCATTTCTTCATAGGCGCGCCGTACCCAACCCCCCATCACGAGCATGTAAATCGGAACGAGGATGCCGGCATACACTTCCCGCTGAACAAACCGCACCCGGTTCGGTCCCAGGGGCTCGATGGTGAAGTGATGTTCTCCATCCAGAAGCCGGGCGGGCAACCGCCCTAACCAACAAAGTTCACGGCCGGGTTCGGCCCTGCGAACCGTCGGCTGAAACCTGACCCGGAGCCTCCCCGGCATTCGGACACGAACCCGAAGCCGAGCTCCCGGCCTGGCCTCTCCGTTTTCCGGCCAAAACAAGGAGTTCCACTCGGGATAGGCGGCGAAGTCCGTCAATACCTCCCAGACTTGTTCGGCGCTTGCCTCAATCTCGATTTGGGTTCGGATCTCAGTCATGGGGACCATCCCTTGAGGTGCGTAAAGGAAATATGGGAGAGGATTCGCTCCCTGTTGAAGAACCTTTGACGGGTGGAAACGCCCGCGGTTCGGCGGTCTTGCTTTAGGGCCGGGAGTAAGAGCTTACAGGAGGGCTGGCTTCCGCCGGCGAGTGGGGTGATGGTGGTCATCCGATGTGGGTTTTGCCTTCCCCTAAAAAAATCAGCCATGAAGGTCTGAGCTCATCGTAAGACATACCTCCGTCCCAGAGCCTTGTTGAGTAAACCGTTCAACTCCCGGATGCGGCGCGACATCTTCTCGAGCATGCGAAAAGCCAGGGAGGGGTCCTCATGGATTCTTCGCAGGAAATTCTTTTTCTCAAGAGTGAGTGCCCGAACATCACCCTTGGCACGAACCGTCGCGGAGCGAAACTCCTGATCGAATAGCGCCATCTCCCCGAAGAAATCTCCTTCACCCAGCACGGCCACGCAAAACAGCCTGTCTTCCTTTTTCAAAAGGACCTCGGCCTGCCCTTGCTGAATCACATACATGCAATTCCCCGAATCTCCCTGGCGTACGATGTCCTCGCCATTGGTGTAGAGCTTTCCGAGAGCGCCTTGCGTCATGATTTCCTCTCAGCAGAGCCATTCCTGTCCTGTGACAGGTTTCCGGCAGCGATATCCCAGAGAAAGCGGCCCCAGAAGAAGGGATGAAGACTGCGCAAGAAAACACTTCGATAGGGAGCGCTCCCGGTGAAGGTGTCCCACAGAACCATACTCATCCGGCGCTTACTCCCGTCTTTTCGCTGCTCCCCGATGATCATGCGCCGAAGGCCTCGGCGCAGAAATCGCCACCTCTGAATCTGCCGGGTTATGGCAAAAACGATCTTGCCGATTTGATTGTCCCTACTGAGATACCGGCAGGCGGGCCAGTAGGTCCGCTGGAAGTCTTCCTTTGAGACGCCTTCGAAGACCGCGGTTACGGCGGCGGCCTTGGAGGTCCGATACGCGGCGCCGATTCCGTCCTTGTACAATCGCGTCACGCCGCAATCTCCGACGAAAACCACGCGGTCGTCAAAAGGCTGAACGGCGGGTTCAACGTAAATCTTCGGGGAACAATGACAGAAATCTTTTGGAGCGCTCCAGTCGGGCGGCAGGCACTGCCGCACGGCAGGGGAGTCCATGAAATCCTGCACCAGTTGCTTGTCGATGTCATGGCCCAGAAGGCACAACGTCACAAAATCGCCTTTGGGGATGAGGGCGGCGAATTCCAGGCGCGGTATGTCGAGGAGAAACACATGCATGGAGCTGCCTAGGTATTTCTGAATCGTTTCGTGTCCCAAACACAATTCGCAGATGTAGGTTTTGGTGCTCTCGGGAGGTTTGTAGCCGGGCAACCGCTCCTGGAAAAGTTTCAGGGTGGCGCTGTTCACTCCGACTGCGATCGCCAGCAGGTCGTAGGTCTGTTCGGTCCCGTCCTGGGTTTTGATACGCGGTCGCGAATCGTCCCAGCTCAGGCCGTCCACTTTCTTGCGCACCACGTGGGCTCCCTGGGAGGTGGCGAGTTCCAGCAGGAACCCGTCCAGTCCGCGATAACGAAGCTCTCCCTGGAATCCTCGCGGCCCGCCTCCCCGGTGCACGGCGGCGATTCGCATCTCCTGCAGCGGAGTCTCGATTCGAACGCTGCCAACATCCATGTGGAGGAGGTAGGAATCAATGCCCCTTTGAACGACCGTGGGGGGAAGGTTGATGCCTTCTGCGGCCAGGTTCTGGGCCAGGGATTCGGAAATGATCCCGCCGCACATGTTGCAGCCCTTGGGCCCCGGACAGGCAAAGTCCCGCCCTTCGTAGATGTCCAAATGGCAATCGAGGCCGACCCTCTGGGCCATCTGCAAAAAGAAATAACTGAAGAAGGAGCCGGCGGGGCCCCCGCCAATGACCGCCACTCGGGAACCCTGGTCCAGTTGCAGACGGGAGTCCATAGGCGCACCGAAATTCGACAGGAATCGACCTGGTCTCCTTAACGCAATCGAATAGCCATACTACGCCTATCCAATCGTATTTATCTCTTTGAAAGTCAAGACACTTACAGTCCAACACTGGCTGGCGCGCCCTCGGGCTGTGACATTTCGCCCACTGTCATCCTGTCGCTGCGCGACGCAGCCCAATCCGGGCCACGGAAAGATTCTCGGACAGAATGTCAGGTTCCGCGTCCGAGCCTTGGAAAACCTGTTCACTGCGGGCCTTGTGGCTCGCGGACTTGGGCGACGAAAATCCGTGTAAAATGAGTTCTGGTTTTTCTTGCGATCAATCTTCCGCGGGCAACCGATCAAACGGTTTGGGATGGGGAAATCTCGAGCAGCCATAGGGACTCGCGCATGGGTTAGCTTGGCGCTCTGCCTGGCGCTTGGCTTGTCGGCACGGGCCGTGACCGCCCAAGCCGAGGAAATTCCGCGCGGGGTTGCGGTCGCGCGCGTTGAGTGCAAGGCCGAGCCGCACCAAAGCTACGCGCTGTATCTTCCCAGTTCCTACGACCCCGCCAAAAAATGGCCGACGCTGTTCGCCTTTGAACCCATGGCTCGCGGCACGATTCCTGTGGGCCTTTTCCAGGAGGCGGCGGAAAAGTACGGTTACATCATCATCGCCTCGAACAATTCTCGTAACGGGCCGGTTGCGGTCTCGCCCGAGGCGATGAGTGCGATTTGGACCGATTCGCGCCGGCGTTTTTCGATCGACGCCACACGCGTCTACTCAACGGGATTTTCCGGCGGCGCGCGCATTGCTACACGCTTCGGCCTGTCGCTGCCGGGGAGGGTTCGGGGTGTGATCCCTATGGGGGCGGGACTGCCCCTGGATGTGCAAGTGGCGTCGCCTCCGTCCTTCGCCGTTTATGCCGTCGTGGGAAATCGGGACTTTAATTACGGCGAGATGAGACGGCTCGACGAGCGGCTCGCCGCCTGGGGGCTGCCGCATGTTCTGGAGGTCACGGAACAGGAACACGCCTGGCCACCCAAAGAAGTGTGCACGCGCGCCATCGAGTGGATGGAGCTCCAGGCGATCAAGAGCGGAACGCGCCATCAGGACCAAGCCTTGCTGAATGCGCTTTTCGCCGCTCGAGTGGGGCGGGCTCGGGAGCTGGAGAGTGCGGGAAAACTTGCCCAAGCCTACGCCTTCGATGAGTCCACGCTTGCCGATTTCCGGGGCCTGCACGATATTTCCGAAGTCGAGGCCCACGTGAACGCGATTCGCAAGTCGGCGGACATCGCAAAGCTGCTCAAGCGCGAGAAAGAACGGGAGGAGATGCGCGAGCGGCTCGACAGGGACTTCCAGGGAAAATTCGCCGCCGTGCACTCAAACATCGCCGCTTCGAACATAGAGTCGGCCGCGCTTCATCTTTCCATCGCCGAGTTGGACATTTCTTCCCTCCGGAGAGATTCGGAGAACACGAAGGATGAAGATCGGAGCATCGTCGCCCAGCGGCAGTTGCAGCGCGTCATGGTGGGAGGCTTTGAAGACGCGGCGCTCTATCTCCAGCAGAAGGATTACGCGCGGGCCGTGGCCAGTCTCGAACTGGCCGCGCTCGCCCGGCCGGAGAGTGCTGGGATTCAGTTTTACCTGGCGCGAGCGCAGGCCCTGAACCAGGAAAAAGCAAAAGCCCTCAAGACCCTGGTCAAAGCCGTTGACTTGGGTTTTGCGAACGCCGATCAAATCGAAAAGGAGCCGGCATTTGATTCACTCCGCGGCGATCCTCTCTACGCCGAATCCCTCGCGAAGATTCGCGCCCGCCCGGCGCGTTAATCGCGCGGTAAATATCCCGAAAAGAGAAGTGTTGCATCCGGACCCTCAAGTGAGGACAATAGTCGCAACGAGAAACCAACATGCTGGCTTTTTTGTGCGGAGGGATGGAGTTTGCGCCCGACGGCGGGCGCGAGTGGCGCGAGAAGATGCGCCGCTGGCTCGAGGAGCACGTCAACCACACCGTCTACGACCCTACAGTAGAAGCGCGGCGCCTGATGAGCGAATCCGAGTTGCACGACCTTCCGGGCTGGAAGTCGTCCGACCTCGAGCGCTTCCGCAAGGCCATGCGGTTCATCATCAACCACGACCTGGACGTGATGCGCAGTCGCGCCGATTACGTGCTCTGCTTCTGGGACGCGGCCGCGGCGCGCGGCGGGGGCACGCAGGCCGAGCTGACCGCCGCCTACCGCAAGGGTCTGCCCGTGTATCTCGTCACCGAAATGCCCGTCGAGGACATCAGCGGCTGGGTGGTCGGCTGCACGACCAAGATTTTTTCCAGCCTCGAGGAATTGAAATCCTTTCTCGCCACGACCTACGGCCAGGAAGCCCGCCAGCGCGCTTTCTGGGGGTCTCGATGACTTTCCTTCCTGTACAATGATGCCTGCCCGCCCAGGGGGGACTGCCTTTGCAGCGTCCGTCGGAGATGTCGTGGGGGCTCGTTCATTCTTTATCGTGAGGTGATGGCATGAAAAAGGTTGGAGGTCTCCTCGGGTTGGTCATTGCACTTTGCATCGGCTATTTCATTTTCAAGGCGGAAATGACCCAGGGGCCCATGGGCGGTGCGCCGCCCCAGCAGGTGATTGACACCGCGGGCGTCGAAAACGATCTGGCCGCAATCGGGCACGCGGAGAGAATGTACCTCGCAAGCCACGGAACTTACGCAAACCTCGACCAGCTCAAGCAGGAAGGGATGATGACTTTCTCCGATGGCACCCGCCGCGGATATCAGTATTCTGTAGACTTTGACGGCGGACAGCGCTTTCAAGTCACGGCCACGCCCACCGACCCGGAAAAGAAGGCTTGGCCGACGCTCACGATTGACGACACCATGCAGCTGACAAAACAGTGAAGGACAGCGAAGATCAGTCAAGAGCGGCAAAAGGCAGTGAAGGGCAGTCGAGAACAGTCAGAGGCGGTGAGGGAAGAGAGATTGGAGACGAGAAGAATGGAGGGTAGAAGTTTATTCGGCTACCGAGACCTCCTCGTTTGGAAAAAGGGAATGCTGCTTGCGAAACGGATCTATGCACTCACGAAAATGTTTCCCGACGAAGAGAAATTCGGATTGGTTTCGCAAATGCGGCGGGCCTCAGTTTCGATTCCGTCCAACATTGCTGAAGGGCATGCGAGACGGACGGCGAAGGAATTCGCTCAGTTCTTGTCTCACGCGGAAGGTTCGGTGGCGGAGCAGGATACCCAGCTTGCGTTGAGCGTTGAACTTGGCTACTGCACGAAGGAAAGTGGCCGGGAAGTGTGGCCGATGATAGCAGAGTTGCAGAAGATGCTGGATTCGTTGCGGAGGAAAGTGGCCGCCGGCGACGGCCAGCACGCAGCCGCGAAGAGCAGCTGATGGCGCTACGCGAACGCCACGCATTCCGGCTGTTCTTGACTGCATTTGACTGATTTTGGCTGTTCTTTGAGGTTTCAATGCGCGTTGAAGCCCGAGCGCCGGCACGAGTGGATTTGGCCGGTGGAACGGTGGACATCTGGCCGCTCTACCTTTTCCACCCGGGAGCGCAAACCGTCAACATCGCCGTGCGCAGCTACGCTTCCTGCGTGGTGGAGACTCGTGCGGACCGCCGGATCGTTCTGGTCTCGCGTGACCAGGACGTGCGCGAGACTTACGAGTCGATGACGGACCTGGCGCTCAAGAAGTCCGCGGTGCCGCTGCTGCGCGAACTGGTTCTATCCTTTGAGCCGCGGCGCGGCATCAGCCTCAAAACCTCCTCGCAGGTTCCGGTGGGCGCGGGACTGGGTGGCTCTTCGGCGCTCAACATCGCCATCTGCGGCGCGCTGGCGCGCGTCACCGGCAAGCGGTACACGCGCACGCAGTTGCTCGAGATCGCCAAAAACGTCGAAGCGATTGTGATCAAAGTCCCCACCGGCTGGCAGGATTACTTCCCCGCGCTCTACGGCGGCGCCAGCGCCGTGCACCTCGACCGCGACGGCGTGAAGCGCGAGAAGCTGCCCCTTATCTTTTCCGACGTCGAAAAGCGTTTTGTGCTCTGTTACACAGGCCTGCCGCGCAATTCCGCCATCAACAACTGGGAAGTGATGAAGGCGCACATTGACGGCGACCCGAAGGTCCGCAAGAATTTCGAGGAGATTACGACCATCGCCATCCAGATGCGCGAGGCGCTGCTCGCAAGCGACTGGAACGACGTCGCCGAGCTCTTGGCGCTCGAGTGGCAGAACCGCAAGCACAATTTCATCGGCATCTCAACGCCCAAGATCGACCGCATGATCGAGCGGACTCGCAAGCACGGAGCGCGCGCGGCCAAAGTGTGCGGGGCGGGCGGCGGCGGCTGCGTGGTCTTCCTGGTCGAGCCGGGAAGCAAGCCCGCGGTCGAGGCGGAACTTGCGCGCCTGGGCGGCATCATCATCCACTTTGGCGTGTCGCGCACCGGCCTGGAGGTCCGCTCCAACGGCTCGCCGTTCGGACGCGAACACTGGAGGGGCTGAGGACGGTGACGGCCAACTTTCTGTTCCGCTCGAACCGCCGGGCAAAACCGGTCTGGCGATTTTTTCTCTCGGCCCTGCTGGTGGTAGTTGCCTACGTCGGCGTTCAAGCCGTAGCCGCACTCGCCTTCGTGCTGGCCGGCCAGCGCCCCGAACTTTTCCTGAGCCTATTCACTGCTAATTTCCTGGTGCTCGCCGCACTGCTCGCTCTCTACAAAATGCTGACAGCGAGCCTGGATGCAAAACCCCTGGCTTCGGTGGGACTGGCCTTTCGCGGCCGGTGGAAGCAGGAGCTCGCGATGGGCGTGGCTTACGGCGCCGCTATGATTCTCGCCGTCGCCGGCCTCGAGGGGCTTTTCGGCCTGGCGGATTTCACGCGCCGGCAATCGGGCGGGACGCCCGATCAGATTTTTGTGTGGGGACTTTACGCCTTCCTGCTTTTTTCCATTGCCGGGACCGCTGAAGAGCTGACCTTTCGGGGCTATCCATTCCAGCGCCTGGTGGAAGTCCTGGGACCCATCGGCGCGGTCGGGGTAACGTCGGCGCTATTCGGCGTGGCGCACCTGGGCAACCGCTCGCACACGTGGGTTTCGACTGCGAACACAATGCTCGTGGGAGTGCCGCTGGCCGTTGCCTACCTTCGCACGCGCTCTCTGTGGCTGCCGGTCGGACTGCATGTTTCCTGGAATTTTTTTCAGGGCTACGCGCTGGGCTTTCCGGTCAGCGGCCTTTTGTTACCGCAGGCGCTGGTCCGAACGGAAGTCCACGGAGCCGACTGGCTGACCGGCGGCGCCTACGGCCCGGAAGGCGGCCTGATTGCGACCTGTGTGATTATTCTGGCGACGGGTTACCTGGCCTTTACTAGAAGCATCTACATCAGCAAGGAGATGAGAGAGCTGGTCTTCGGCTCTGCCCAAGCCGAACCTGCCCGGGCGGGAGCAGCGCCGCCCGTCGGCTGACGGGCGCCGGATTCTCTCGCACCAATTAGATGCCCGAGCCAATTTCCATCCCGGAAGTGCGCGCGCGTCGCGGGAGGCTTGCCCCCCACGGCGGACTTGTCCGCCACGGCGGGCATGTGCTCAGGCTTGCAGCTCTTGCTTCTCTCGTCCTTTTGCTCATGGTGACTTCTGAGTTCACCTTCGGCAAGAAAGACGAGCCTTCAAAGGTCGCCCGCATCAATCTCATCCGCGGCTTCGTCAGCGAAATTGCCGTGAGCAAGGTCGTCCTCCCGCGGGGCAAGCGCGGCGTATTCGTGGACGACCAGGGAAAACTCGAAAAGGCTGAGGCGGACAAAGAGCTGTACATGAACGGAGCCGCCATCAATCCCGGAACTCCCGTGGCCATCACCAAAATTTCCTTCAAGCCTCGCCGTATCGTCTTTGAGCTTAACGGAGGCGGGAAGAAGAGAAAGAAGTGGTACCAAAGGATTGAGATCGGAATGGGCGGGACGACCCAGCCGATCGTTCAGGACGCTCCCGTGCTCACTTACGGCTCCTGGATTTCCTTGCGCTTCAAGGGAGACACTCCCGACCTGACCGTCGAGCAGGCCAAGAATCTTCTCGCTGGCGTTCTCGACTTCACGCGGCATTCGCCGACCGTGCTCTATTCACCCGTAATCCCTCCCGAGTTTAAAGAAGCCATCAAGAAGCACGAAGTCCTCGTGGGGATGGACCGCGATGCGGTGCTTTCCTCCAAAGGCCCGCCGGAACGCAAGGTCCGCGAAGACCGTCCCGATGGCACCCAGGAAGAAGACTGGATCTACGGACTCCCGCCCCACGTCCTCTACGTCATCTTCGAAGGCGATTCGGTCACGAGAGTTCAGCAGTACTAAGCACGCTCTGGCAACGGAAAGTTTCGGTTTCCATTCCTTCTGCAGCGCGGTTTTTTCAAGAGATAGAATTCGTGCCCGTCCGGGCTCCGCCCGCGAAACCCTCCTTTCGTCACCTTCACGGGCGATACCGTCGTCGCTTTGCACCAGTATTGATTTCATCCTTGTGAAGCTTCTGCCAGGGTGTAATATTTCTCTTTGCAACTCCGCTATCGTATAATCCGCAATCGAACGAGTAACGACCGTGGCCAACAGTTCCCAAGCAACGAGGGATGATCTCGAACCACTCGCGCGGGCGCGATTCGGCAAGCTCAGCGAAGCTGAATTGAAGCTCCTGCGCGCCGCCCCTCATGGCAACACCGCGGTGTGCGGCCCGAACCAGAATGACGACGACCCGGCCAGCGACCCCGCGCAATCGGATAGTTGGAGCAGCGATCGCGAGATTCACGCCGAGCTGATTCGGTGGCTTTGTGTTGACGCCGAAGCCGCAAAAAAGGTCGATCCCAAAGGGCTCCGGGTTTACGCTGCCAAAGTTACCGGCAAGCTTGACCTTTCCTTCGCCAGCGTGCCCTTTCCTCTTGGCTTGTTCCGATGCCGCCTGACCGAGGACGCTGACCTCACCTCGGTGCAGGTT
>CAYZVR010000045.1:0-1424 GCA_964481715.1 uncultured Acidobacteriota bacterium
CGCCCGCAGAGCCCGTGGTCTGCACGATGTTGTTCTCGAGAATGGTTGACTTGCCGAGCCACTTGAAAATGCTGATGGAAAGGACGGCGATGGGAATGGAGGCGCTGACCGTCAAGCCCGCACGCAAAGCCAGATAAACGGAGACGGCGCCAAAAATAACTCCCAGGAAAGCGCCCATCACCACGGCGCGGAAGGTGAACTCGGGGATCACACTCTCGGCGGGTACGTAGGGACGAAAACTGCTTTCACCGGTGGACGTCTTGGCTTCAATCGCCATGCATCGTCTCCTGGTTCAAGCGCCAAGTTTGGCGCGAACTTTTTCGTTCACCCGCTTGCCGTCTGCATTCTTGCCCGTTAGCTTTGCCATCGCCGCCTTCATCACTTTGCCCATATCCTTGACGCTCGTTGCGCCCGTCTCGGCGATCGCCGCAGCCACCGCGACGTCAATCTCCTCGTCGCTTGCAGCGGCGGGAAGATACGCCTCGATGATTTTAATCTCTCGTTCTTCCTTGGTCGCCAGGTCTTCGCGGCCGCCCTTGCGGAATTGCTCCACCGAATCATGGCGCTGCTTGACGAGAGTCCGCAGTACCGCCGTGGCCTCGGCGTCTCCGAGCGCCTTCCCGAGCTCGACCTGTTTGTGTTTGAGAGCTGTCTTCGCCATGCGCAACACGGAAAGCCGCAGCTCTTCCTTGGCTTTCATGGCGGTGACGAGGTCTTTGTCTACCACTTCAACAATGCCCATAGCTCAGCGCACCCACATGAATTCCAGGGGAATATACCACAATCCTACCTTGTCCCATCCCACAGCGTCGCGGGCAGACTTGTGTTCGTTGCTAGCAAGCCGAAGAGAAGATTCAGTGAACAGGCTTGGGGACGAGTGTGATGGCTTAGCTCGACGACGAGGTGCCGTCCTTTGGGCGGAGCGACGGGATTGGCCTCGCCCAAGCGGGCCAGAATAAGTTTGGTCGTACAACGAATCGGAAAAATCGGCGCCGGCACGGCCCGATTCCGGTCAGACGAATTCTTGCGCGCTTTCACCGCCGGTCAATGGGCTCGTACTTTAGGTCTCTCGGACCCACGTATTCGGCGAGCGGGCGAATCAATTTGTTGCTCGAATACTGCTCGAGCACGTGCGCGGTCCAGCCCGATATCCGGCTGACGGCGAAGACCAGCGGATAAAGATCCACGGGAATACCGAGCACGTAATAGGCGGAGGCAGAATAGAAATCCACGTTGGCGTTGATTTTCTTCTCGCGGATCATCAAGTCTTCAATCTTCTTCGACATCTCGAACCACTTGAGTTCCCCGGCGCGCCGTCCGAGATCTTCCGACATCCGGCGCAGGACGGTGGCGCGAGGGTCTTCGGTTCGGTAAACACGATGGCCGAAGCCCATCACCTTCTTGTGCTGCGCCAGGAGATTGTG
>CAYZVR010000045.1:1434-17101 GCA_964481715.1 uncultured Acidobacteriota bacterium
ACGTAATCCTCGGCTTTTTCGAGCGCTTGGATTTCGAGCAGCATCTTCATGACCTGCTCGTTGGCGCCGCCGTGCAGAGGCCCTTTAAGCGCGCCGATGGCGGAAGTGACGGCGGAGTGCATGTCCGAAAGGGTCGAGGCCGTGACGCGCGCCGCAAAGGTTGAGGCGTTGAAGCTATGGTCGGCGTGCAGGATCAGCGCCACGTCAAACCAGCGCGCGTCGTGTTCTTTCGGTCGCTGGCCAGTCAGCGTATAGAGGAAATTGGCGGCGTGGCTGAGCTTGGAGTCCGGCGCGACGGCATTCTCTCCCCGGCGAAGGCGGCCGAATGTCGCAACCAGCGTGCCCATTTGCGCGGTCAGCCGAAGCGCCTTGCGCCGGTTGGCTTCTTGCGACATGTCTTCCGCTTCGCCGTCAAACAGCGACAGCGCGGAAACCACGGTGCGCAGCATCTCCATGGAATGTTGCGCGGGCGGCAGGCGCTTCAGGAGATCAAGTATCTCGGGCGCAAGGGCGCGATGCTCAGCCAATTGCTTTTTCAGATTCTCGAGTTCATCTCGCTTGGGGAGGCGGCCGTTCCAGAGGAGAAAAACCACTTCCTCGAAAGTCGAGTGCTCCGCCAGGTCGTGAATGTCATAACCGCGATAGGCCAATTTTCCATTCTGGCCGTCAATCGAGCAGATCTCCGAAGTGGCAATGACAACGTCCTGAAGGCCCGCCTTCACTTCCGCCATTAGGTTGCTCCCTTTTAGAGCTTGGTTTTCCCTGTCGAAGAAGGGCTCATCATACATGATGGAAACTAAACAAAACAAGAAACCTTTGCGAGCAGGAGGATGCTCAGCAGCGGTGAGAACTTAACTAGGCTGATTGGACTAAAAAAAGCAAAAGATCAACCTTGAACAGGCAATTTGTCGCGCATTGATTTTGCGAGGGCCGTTCGCTATGCTGAAATTTCGGCTGACTTGCGAGAGGGGAAATGCCAAGTCTACACACTGCGACTGGACTACTGCTCCTTGCCGCCACCATCGCCTTTTTCGGCGCGAAATACTTTCAAGCGCCGAAGCTCGCGCGTTTTCGCTGGTGGGGCTGGACGGGTCTTACGACGATTCTCCTCGCGGAGATTTTGCTCTTCCTGCAAACGCCTTTTGTTATGACGTTTTTTACTCCCGTCGTCTGGACAGGATACGTCCTGCTGATGGACGCGCTGGTAGCGAGGCTGCGCGGCGATTCGCTGCTCAGCGGCTCGCCACTGGAGTTTTTCTCACTGGCCTTCTGGTCGGTCCCACTTTGGCTGATTTTTGAAGCGTACAATCTGCGCCTCGAAAACTGGACCTACGTCGGCTTGCCGGAAAATACGGTGGTGTGCGGCCTCGGTTACGTCTGGTCGTTCGCGACCATCTGGCCTGCAATTTTTGAAACGGCTGCCTTCGTTGCGGCGCTCGGCCTGTTCAAGCAAGAAAGTGACGCTCACCGGCAGCGCGCGATGCTCGGCGCTTTGGGCCGGCTGGTGCTTATCTTTTGCGGCCTGGTTTTGGTTCTTGTTCCGTTGGTGATTCCCGCACGCATCGGCGCCTACCTGTTCGGCGCCGTTTGGATCGGTTTCATCCTGCTCCTCGACCCTCTCAACGCCAGGTGGAATGGATACTCTTTCGTGCGGGGCTTCGAGGCTGGAGACACCCGCGATTTCTGGAATTTTCTTTTGGCAGGCTGGGTTTGCGGAATTTTGTGGGAGTTCTGGAACTATTGGGCGGCCGCAAAGTGGATCTACATCTTTCCCATCGGACAGAGCTTGAAAGTTTTTGAGATGCCGGTCGCGGGCTATCTGGGTTTTCTCACCTTCGCTCTGGAATGCAAAGTCATGTATGAATTCCTGCGAACACTCAGGAGCCGGTTTGCGGAAAATCGCCGGCACCCCGCCTGGGAAGTGGCGAAGTCCGAGCGATAGCCGTGCGGGCCTCCTCGAGACTCAGCCGTGGTGCGATCCTTGCCCAGTCGGTGGCATCGCCGAGTGAGGAGAGCCGGCACTACCCACAAACTTTGCGGTGCGTTCGCAAGGGATACGGGAGATCAATGCTCAAAAGAAAAAGGCCGCTTCGGGTCGCATGGGTTTTGCTCCTCCTGTTCGGCGCACTCTCACCGGCCCAAGCGGCGCGACCGGCGCAGGCGCCACAAGCCAAGGGTGATCAGGATTACGAAACCGCTCGCCGCGGGCTCGATCTGCTCATGGATGGCGACCCGGACGCCGCGATTCAAGTTTTTCACACCATCCAGACCAACGATCCTGAGTCGCCTCTCGGCGACCTTCTCGTCGCTGATGCCCTCTGGTGGAAAATCTATTTTGCCAGCGCAAACCTGCTTAATCCGGACGTCTTCGACGTGGCGACCTCCGAAACCACGCCCTACAATTCCGAGTTCGACTCGCTGATAGATTCCGTCGTTCGCAAAGCGCAGACTCGCGTTAATTCCCGGCAGGATGCGGCGACGAACGAGCTTTACCTGGGCATGGCGTACGGCTTGCAAGCGCGCCTGGAAGGAATGCGCGGCCACGACCTGCCCGCCGCGCGCGCCGGCAAGAAAATGCGCGCGATGCTCTTGAAGGCTCTGCAAGATGACCCGAATCTGAACGACGCCTATCTCGGCGTGGGAATTTATAACTATTTCGTGGATACCCTTCCAGGCATCGTGAAGGTCATCCGATGGCTCATCGGCCTCCCCGGGGGCAGCCGGGAAGAGGGTCTGCGGCAAATCGAACGCGCCGCAACCCACGGCGATCTCAGCCGGAGCGAGGCGAAGTTTTATTTGGCCAAGGATTTTTCGCGCGACTATGAAAAGCAATACACCAAAT
This sequence comes from uncultured Acidobacteriota bacterium, assembly GCA_964481715.1. Taxonomy (GTDB): domain Bacteria; phylum Acidobacteriota; class Terriglobia; order UBA7540; family UBA7540; genus JAHEKS01. The sequence continues at coordinate 4,277 of CAYZVR010000045.1, forward strand.
CGCTGAAACTCTTCCAGGAACTTGCTCAAGCCTACCCGCACAACAGCCTTTGGAAAATCCTCACAGGGAGTTTGGAAATCCGCCTGGGCAGGGTTCAACGAGGTGAAACGCTCTACCGCGAGGCCCTCAAGGAATCTTCCGGCTTGAAGACAGAAGCTGGCATGGCCATTCATCGCGCGGCTAAGCAGGCGCTCCTGCAGCAGCATCCCAACGAACCATTCGGCGATTAACAAGAGTTAAGCAGTGGCGAGGGAGGATGCAGGAAGTGCGTTGAATAGAAGGCTTGGGCAGCATTTTGAGGAAGAGGGATGCAAGAATCGCTCTGCACTTCAGCAACATGCCGACTTGCGACCCGGCCCAAACCGCTTCAGGTACGCTGCCCCAAGAGCGCTTTTCGCAGCTTCGGCAGCTTTGGGCAGGTCGCGCAAGATGTCCAGGACGTCAAAGGCCCCAACCTGCAGCGCCTCCCCCCATTGGTTGAGGTCGAAGGTCCGAGTTAAGAGAATGACCTCAAAGCTCAAACCATAGTTGTTTGCTACTTCGATGAGGCGCATCCACGATCCATCATTCAGACGGGGCGAGGAAAAGATCACATGAAAATCACCGGATCTCGCCAACTCACAACCTGCTGCCATGTTGTTTGTGCGTTCCGAGGCCAATCCTACATCCCCGAAGGCGGCTTCCAGCCGTTGGGAGTCATAATCGTTGTCACAGACAATCAAGACTTGAGGCATATCGGGGAATGTCGAAGCCAACCCGGGAAGGGGCTTCTCTTTGTCAAGCCTGCCATGATTTAGGGTCAATAGGCTCATACCTACAACCGTGCAAGGCAACGAAACCCATTTAAGATGGGAAGATCCTTCGTCTTGTTTCTGGCCTTTTTAAGGACGAAAGCTCGCTTTGTTCTCCAGTCTGGCCTTTCCTTGCGTGGCGCGATCCTCGTCATCCTGTTTCTTCTGCTGCTCGATCTCCCGTTGAGGAGCCTCTTGCTCGTCCAGCCGGATCGCTTCCTGGGTTGCTGCCCGTGCCATGACATCCAGGGGTTTCGAAAAAACAACCATTCCAAAAGTGGGCTGGTAGGTGGAACGGAAGAGGTTGAATGAGTACTCTGAGTCTTCCCATCGGGCGATGACTTTTTCGGTGTCGTTATAGACCCGGGACGACGAGAAGGTAATTTCGGCCGCAGGCCTTGTGGCCGTTCCGTATACCGCCGAAATAGCCTCAATCATGTCCTCATCGGTCAACCCCTCGGTTTTGTACCGGTCATAGTCGACCACCATTCGAAAAAGTTCGCCGTTGTAAAAGCTGAACAGGATTTCCCGAACCGGATCGGTTCGGAGCGAAGGCCCGCCGATAAAGTGTTGGGGCTGCCACTCCAGTTCTTGAATCACTGCCGGACGTTGGTGGATCATCCTCGCATCAGACGTTTCGATTCCTGCCTGTTTGGCTACCGCGAGCAGGTTCATTCCCAAATGAAACTCCCGGTATATGGAAAGATCTTGGGCATCGATCAAAGGGGCCGAACGCTCGGCCCAGAGAGGCAGTGAGCTGAGAAAGCGCTGCGGCTGCCACTCCAGTTCTTGAATTGCTGCGGGACGCCGATTGATAACCGTCATCTGAGGCGAATTCAAATCTTGCGCGCAAATCAAGGGCGCCAAAAGCATGGTGCAAAAAATTGAAATTGCCATACTGCGAGTGCCTATCATTGGGCTCTCCTTTGGAACTCGAGACTTCGCGACTTGAAAGCAGATCCCCATTTCTTGGATTGCTTGGGCGGGTAGTGCGTTACCAAATACTCCTGGATGTCCTGTTCCCCGATACAAAGGGAGGACTGGGCGCGCGGTCCTTGCACTTCTCCTTCCAACTCGTGCTTTAACCGCGAAAGGCAGATCCCCGGACCATCCTGAGTCTTAAATGGAGGAGTGCGAAACGCCTCGGATTGAACGTTGACTGTAAACTCGCGAGTCTCTGCGGGCGGGTCTATCACGTGAAAAGTATAGGTGCGAGAATCTGTTGCAAGATTAAAACCCGCGTACTGAATGTACATGGAGACTTCCTTTCTGGCTCCCGGCCTCATTCACAAAATTCAACCGGATGACCGCCAACTACCCGACATTGAGATCAACTTCCCGAGGACTCGGCACTGGTTGTCTTTGGCGTTTTGTTTTGCAGCGCCTGCCGACTTTCTCGCATGCGCTTGCGATCCAGAATTTTGCGCTTCCGTTCCCGGCCGAACCTCGCTTTGTCACCGTTTCTTTCCGACATAGTTTCCTCCCTTGTAAGCCCCAGGCATGGGTCAGACGGCTGCTAGTTTGGCTCTGTCCCAGTCCGCAAGACGTTTGGCATGGAAGAGAACCAGGCTTTCCTGGATGTGCCGCCAGCGGGCGGAAACATTCACGTAGGGCAAGCCCAGGAAACGTTTTGCGGTCACCTGAGTAATCTCCAGACAGTTGAACTTGTCGAGTTTCAGTTTCCCGAGGATTTGCTTGATGGCTCTGCGCCCCGTCTCTTCTCCTGCAAGACCGAAGACGCTGACTTTGATCTCACCTGCCATGTAGAAAAAGTTCCATCCTGCCTCGCGGACCTTCCGATCCAGCCCTCCGCCATCGAGATTCCTGGCTAACCTCCAACCCGCCGAATACGGCGCGCCTTCCAAGTGCATGCCTTCCGGCAAAACCGTGCCTTCCTTGATCAGGATAGCGCCGGCGTTTATTCTCTCTGTCATCAGCTTCTCCCTTCATTCGCCCTGGCGGCTCGGGTCCGCCACGCTTGCGGTCTTACAGTGACTCGGTTATGCCTCTTCGATAGGCTATCGAAGGTGGGGCGGCTTGCCCGCCGCCCCGCGAACGAGAAGACCTATACCCCTCACGCTCCTACAGGAGCGGCGATCTTGTGAAAGGTCGAGTTCGTAACCTCGTAGGTTCGAACTTGCGGAGGTCCCGCGATGACATTCATCAGGGCCTTTTGCACTTCAGGATAGGTTCCTTTGTTGTACGCTTCCGCGTCCTCTTTCTGATCCCACAAACTGATGGCGACCGCCTCCAGGCCACCTGGAGCGACGAATGTGATTTCGTCCTGGAAGCCATTCTGTTTTCGAAGCAGAGGAATGACTTCGTTCTCAAGCGTCCGGCTAAACTCGGCAACGCTATTGGGCTTCAACCGTATTGAAACGTTTCGAGCAAACATGGCAACCTCCTTGGTTGTCAGTACGGGGGCCGAAGCTCCGACCTCCGTATATGAGATGTGGATTACTTGCCGTTTCCTGAGACGCTGATCTTTATCTGTTTCGGCTTAGACTCCTCACGCTTCGCCATATGCAGGGCCAAGACCCCATTGTGATACTCCGCCCGAACGCTCTCGGAGCTGATGGTGTTCGGTAGGGAGAAGCTCCGCGTAAACGGACCATAGGCTCGTTCAACTCGGAGGTAATTGTCCTCGTTGACGTCCTTCTCGAACTTACGCTCTCCGCGGATGGTCAACATATTGTTTTCGAGGCGTACGTCAATGTCCTCCTCTTGGAGACCCGGCAGGTCGGCCTTAAGGACCAATTCGTTCTCGGTTTCGTGTATGTCCACTGGTGGAGCCCAGGTTGCCAGGTCGGCATGACCTGAGCGCTCGCGAGTAAAGTTGTCCTCGAACAAACGATTGACCTGGTCCTGTAAAGATGTCAAGCCACGAGACTGGTCCCAACGTGTGATGGTGTTCATTGCAACCTCCCTTGGTTGTCGGCTAAGAGGTGCGATTACAGATAACCTGACTTAGTTCAGATAACCTGGAGAGTGAGTGATTTGCCCAGACTCATTGACCATACTAGGTAAATTAACTTGACTTGTCAAGCCAAATCTGGCATTTTCTTTCGTAGTTTAATTATCTAAGTTAAGTCTTACGGAGAACCAGTGGACGTTCCTTTAATGATTCGACAACGATTGGAGCAACTGGGCCTTGAACAAAAAAACCTGGCAATTGCTGCCCAAGTTACAGAGTCCTACATTTCACAACTGCTGACCCGAAAAAAAGCACCGCCCGCGCCTAATCGAACGGATATTTATGACAAGATGGAAAGAATCTTGAAGCTTCCCAGCGGCGAGCTGGCGAAGCTGGCTGACCTGCAGCGCCAGGAAGATCTAAAGAGAAAATTGGCGGACCCACCTACACCGCTGTTAAATGAACTTCGAGAGTTAGTTCTTCGCAAATGCAAGCCGGACGAACTGAAACAAGTACGTGCGATTTTCGAAAAGCAGCCTTTCGGCGAACTCGAACGCCTGGTTACACAGAAGCTTTTGGGCGTGGTCCAGAAAGTAGCCAAAGAAGAGTTGGAAAGTGAAAACTGGCTCCGCTTGGTGGCCAGGCTCAGCAACCGAAGCTACGAACAAATTCGGGTCACCATTCTCGACTTCCTGGACACGGATGTCCTTAACTTGTCAGTTGAGAACTGCATCACCTTCCTGGACCCTCTGATCGAATCCTGGGACATCGACCTCGGGACTTTCGGAATGGAGATTATCTTAAACCGCCGAGTCGCCCCAGGGCGCCCCAAAAGATTTGAGTTTGTTGAACAGGAACCCGAGCACTCTCTCGACGAAGAGCCGGGGCTCAAAGAATTCATTCGAGATCGTTCCCTTAGCGGAAATGCCACAGAAGAGGAAATCAAGTTCCTCAAAAAGCTGCGATTCAAAGGAACGCGCCCGACTCCTCTCTATTATTACCGGGAGCTGCAAAACCTCAGAGACCCTCTGCATTTTCGAACCCCGTAACCCGTGTCCTGTGGCTGTTCAAATCACGTCGTTTTGATACGCCAATAACCGGCACTTCAGTTCCAGTCATCCCATGACTCTTCGGGGCGAGTTAAGAGAGGGCCTTGGGCGCACCAAGCCTCGAGTGCTTAGCAAGGCGCTTTGTGAGACGGGGCGCTCCTGAATGACTCCGTCTGTTCGTGGGCGTGGTAGGAGCTGCGGACGAGTGGGCCGGACTCGACGTGGCGGATGCCGAGCTTCAAACCCTCGCGCTTCAGCTCGGCGAATTCTTCGGGCGTGTAGAACCGCGCGACCGGCAACTGGTCGCCGGATGGCCGCAGGTACTGGCCGATGGTCACGATGTCCACGCCCGCGGCGGCAAGGTCTCTAAGGACGCCGCGGATTTCGTCAAAGGTTTCGCCGAGACCCGCCATCAGGCCGGACTTGGTCGGAATCGTTGGCGCGAGTGAGCGTGAGCGCGCGAGCAGCCGCAGCGACCGCTCATAAAATGAACCGCGCCGGGCTACCGGGTACAGGCGCGGCGCCGTTTCAATGTTGTGGTTCAAGACGTCGGGGCGCGCAGCCAGAACAATTTCCAAAGCTTCGTCCGAGCCGCGAAAATCAGGAATCAAGACTTCCACTTTGATGCCTGAAATTCGATGCCGAAGCGCGTGGATCGTGCGTGAAAAAATCGCAGCGCCGCCGTCGGCCAGGTCGTCGCGATCAACCGAAGTGACGACGACGTATTTCAGGCCCATTCTCTCGGCGGCCTCGGCCACGCGCTCGGGCTCGGCGTGATCGACTTCTCCCGCGGGCTTCCCCTTGGGCACGGCGCAAAAACCGCAGCGCCGGGTGCACAGGTCTCCCAGGATCATGAACGTCGCCGTGCGGTGCGCCCAACACTCTCCGATGTTGGGGCAGCGTGCGCTCTCGCAAACCGTGTGCAGCGACAGGTCCCGCATCAGGCGCTTGAGGTCGAAATAATTATCCCCGCCCGGAATCCGCACCTTCAGCCAGTCCGGCCGGCGGACCCGCGGACGAGTCGGTTCGATTTGAATCAATTCGGCGCCCATGTGATTTTATTGTACGTTGGGCCCAAGCGGGAGGCAAGGCGCCCAGCCCGGTTCTTTGGCCGTAAGGTCTCATCTAAGCGCCACCGCCTGAGGCCCCCAAAAAGACTTGACAAATGGTCTTAATGTACAGTATTTTCTGTAATGACAGAAATTAGAGAAACCTATGACCAAACTCTCACCCGTCGAACAAAAGTTCATCCTCCACTGGGGAGAGATGGGAACGCGCTGGGGTGTCAACCGCACCGTCGCGCAGGTCCACGCCCTGCTCTACCTCTCCACTCGGCCCTTGGACGCCGAGGAAATCTCCCAAACCCTCGCCGTCGCGCGCTCGAACGTCTCAACCAGCCTGCGCGAGCTCGAGAGCTGGAGAATCGTCAAGGCCGTCCACCTGCTGGGCGACCGGCGCGAGCACTACGAATCCATGAAAGACGTCTGGGAAATGTTCCGGGTCATCCTCGACGAACGCAAGCGGCGCGAAATCGACCCGACGCTCGAGGTGCTGCGCGAATGCGTCAGCGAACTCGAGAAATCCGGGTCCGGAGATGCTTCGGCACGCGAGCGGCTGCTCGAAATGCTGGGTTTCTTCGAGACCATGACCTCCTGCTACCAGGACGTCCGCACCCTGCCCGTGGGAGCGTTGCGAAATTTGGTGAAGATGAAGGGCAAGGTTAGAAAAGTTTTGGGGAATGCTTTTCCTTCACGAGCCGCAAAGCGGGAAGGCTGAAGAGGACACGCGTGGAAAGTTGACGGAAGTTTAGTATCGCGGCAGCAGGAGTTATAAAGTGAACGTCGTTACCGGGGCGTTTTCGTACACGGGCAGGTACATCGCTCGCCGGCTGCTCGCGATGGGGCAATGCGTGAAGACGCTCACGAATCACCCGGACCGGCCCGACCCGTTTGCCGGCCGGGTAGGCGTTGCGCCGTACTCGTTCAATGATCCGAAGAAACTGGTTGAAGACCTGCGCGGTGCGACCGCGTTGTACAACACTTATTGGGTTCGATTCGGCCACGGCCGCATCAGCTTTGACCGCGCCGTGGAAAACTCCAAAGTCCTTATTCGTTGCGCGAGGGAGGCGGGCGTTCGCAGGTTTGTGCACATCAGTGTTACCCACGCTTCCGCAGATTCAAACCTGCCGTACTTCCGCGGCAAAGGACTTGTCGAAGAGGCCCTGCGAGAATCGGGCTTGTCCTATGCCATCCTTCGCCCAACCGTGGTCTTCGGCGATGAAGATATCCTTATAAATAACATTTCCTGGCTCCTCAGGAAATTCCCTTACTTTGCTATTCCGGGCAAGGGGAATTATCGCTTACAGCCCGTGTTCGTGGAAGACGTGGCCGCGCTGGCCACGGGCGCGGGTGAGCGGTTGGAAAATGAAGTTTTGGATGCCGCCGGCCCCGAATTTTATTCATTCACCGAACTCGTCGAACGGATCGCGCGCGCTCTTGGCAGCCGCACGCGGCTGATCCACACGAACCCGACGCTGGCGCTTTTGCTTTCAAGGCTTGTGGGATTCGTCGTGCGCGACGTTGTCCTCACTCGCGAAGAAGTGGAAGGCCTGATGGCGAACCTGCTGGTTTCAAAGGAGGCACCCACCGGCAAAACCAAGTTCAGCGAATGGCTGATCGAAAATGTCCATCATCTGGGACTCAGTTATACGGGTGAGCTTGACCGGCATTTTCGTGAGTCGAAAACAGGTTCTTCCAGCCGTTGGCCGTTAAGGAGATTGGAAGCGGGAGAAAAACGATGAGATTGCGATTCTCAGACCTTTGGCGGTGGGATGGCACGCTGGGTCGCGGCCCATACGCGCTGGTCGGCGCCGTGGGTTTTGCCATCAAGCACAACCTCGACCGAATAGTGGCGGCAGGGGTCTTCCACCGCCAGTGGGATTTGTTTAATTACTGGGTCCCTCCCACCGAGGCCATCCACATTCGAGACCTTCCCCGCCAGGACGCCGCGCTGCTCGCGACACTCCTCGCCCTGTCGCTGCCCTTCATTTGGGTTGGCGTGACCATGACGCTCAAGCGCCTTCGGGCGGCAGGATTGCCGGCGTGGCTTGTGGTGCTCTTCTTTGCGCCCGTGCTCAACCTGGCTTTTTTCGCCGTTCTGAGCATTCTGCCTTCACGCCCGGCCGGGGCGCGAATCGCACAGCCGGGGGACGGCCGCTTCCGCGTTTTTCTCGACCGAGTGATTCCGGAGAGTCCTTTGGGAAGCGCGGCGCTCGCCGTCTTCGTGACGGTTGTCCTCGGCGCGCTGGCCGCAGCCTTCGGGACGGAAGTGCTCGCGCGTTACGGCTGGGGACTGTTTGTGGCGCTGCCGTTTTGTCTCGGGCTTTTTTCCGTCCTCGTTTACGGGTATCACCGCTCGCGAAGTTACAGCGGCTGCGTGCTCGTGTCTGCGCTTTCGGTGATTCTTTTGGGCCTGGCGCTTTTGGCGCTGGCGATTGAAGGCGCTATTTGCCTTGTCATGGCCGCACCCATCGGCCTGGCGCTCGCGCTCATCGGAGGGTCGCTGGGATATTTCATTCAACGCCGGCCCTTGGGCAAAGCAGAGGCTCCGGCGACACTTCTCATCGTGATTCTCTTCGCGCCGCTGCTGATGGGAGCCGAGTCGGCCGTTCCCGTCGAACCTCCCCGGATGGAAGTTCGAACCTCGATTGAGATTGACGCCCCGCCCGAAGCCGTCTGGCAAAGGCTGATTGCCTTTCCGGAGTTGCCCGCGCCGACCGAATGGCTCTTCCGGCTGGGGGTTGCGTACCCGAAAATGGCCACTGTCCGGGGCCGCGGTCCCGGGGCGGTTCGCGAGTGCCTCTTTTCGACCGGCTCGTTTGTCGAGCCCGTAGACGTTTGGAAAGAGGCCCGGGTGCTGAAGTTTTCCGTCTATTCACAACCGCCGCCGATGCGCGAACTCTCTCCCTACCCGAACCTTCATCCACCCCACCTCGACGGCTACCTCATCCCCGGCCAGGCGGAATTCGTTCTCACCCCGCTACCCGGCGGGCGCACGCGGCTGGACGGCACAAGCTGGTATCGCAACCGCATGTGGCCGGTTGAATACTGGACGTTGTGGTCCGACGCGATCGTTCATCACGTGCATCTGCGCGTGTTTCGCAACATCAAACGCCTGGCCGAACAGGATTCCCTCAGATCCTCACACGCGCCATAGCTGCCGGGCGGCACATTCAGCAATATGGGCGGTTGGTCGCAGAATGCCTTAGGAGATGTTCTCGAGCGGACCCAAACCGGCGGGGTGTCCAGACTGCCGTATCATCCAGAATCGCGGCGGTTCGAAGTGGTTTTCTGCCGTATAAGGTGCACGAAACCTGCGTTTGCACAGGTCCTCACGGACGAAGAATGCATTCACTCCGGAGAAGTTGCAGCCGACCAGACAATACCCTTTTCGCCTGCCCAACAGTTCCAAGGCTCTTAGGCTAGCCCCGTGATAGTTGGTCCCGTCCCACCGGAAATTCTCGTTGTAGCGAACCGTGAAAGAAAGGGGAGGAAACCATGTGGCGTTGTATTCGATGACAACCACGCGTGGGTTTATCGAACGGATTGCCTCCCAAATCCAGTAATCGTTGCCATCCACGTCGATGCTGAGCAGGTCGGGCGTGGAGCCGGGCCCTGAACTTGTCAACAGAGGCTCAATGTTTTCGCGCGTTACAAATTGATTTTCGATGCGGAGCTGCTTCGCCTGCACCCAAAAGGCGAGTCTTTCCTGGGCTGCTGCCGTTTCCGATTGGTTTGCTTCCACCCAGAGGCCCCGCCATCCAGACAACAACAAGGTCAGAGTGTTGTTTTCCAGTCCAGACCCGACTCCGATTTCAATAAACGTTCGGTTCTCGACCCCAATCCGGCGAAAGATCTCCGCGATCATTCCGTCCTCGTCGTTCTGGGAGTACGCCTTCGACCCAAATCGAAGCAGCCGCTTTTCGTCGGCATATCTTGGAGTCAGAAGGGTCTGCTCCCAATATCGCTGCTGCAAAGGAGCATCCATTTTGGCCTCCTACACTGCTGGCTCAGAGGCCTTTGGCATTAGTGCAGTTTTACGAGGGCCCAAAGATCGCGGGTGGCGCATCCGTGCCGCATTATGCCATTTGTGCGAGTGAGATGTTATCCAATTGTGGACGGAAGGCGGTGGGTGCGCGGCGCGGGCAGACAAAGGAACGCGGAGTCGCGCCGGTTCTAGCGCCGGTCGCGCGGGGCTGGACCGGCGCCGTCGCCGCTCATACCTGCCTGCCGCAGGCGGGGAGGGGCGCTACAGGACGGAGCGGCTGACGCTTGACAGAGAGAGCCTAGTATGGTAGCCTATCGCCGGAAACCAGCCGTGCAGTGGGCGGAATCCAAGGGCTCGATTTTCGGCGAGCGCAACTCGCCGCACCGGAAGGAGGCACCCATGTCCCTGATCAAACGCCGCATGACCGAGGCCGCCCTGGCCGCCCGGCGCGCGAACGCCAAAAAATCCACCGGCCCGCGCACCGAGGCCGGCAAAGCGCGCTCGCGGTTCAACGCGCTCAAGCACGGCCGCAACTCCTTGCTCGCCCGGAAGTATTTCCGTTTCTGGCTCGAGAGCCAGGTGGAAGGAATCCGCCCGGGTCCCGGCTCGAATGCCGCAAAGATGCCGGTGCCTCTGTCTTGCTCTCACGGTCCCGAGAAATGGCGGGTGCAGCTCCTGCGCGAATATTTGTTTAGCGTTGCGCCGTATCTGGCCGCGCGGTCGCGGCCGCCCGGGCTAAAGACGCGAAAAAAAGAATCTTAGTTGTCGAACCAAGCTGTTAAATGATTGAAAAGACAGAGGGGGTTTCGGTCGAAAGGCCTGATTTCGGCAAAAACGAACCGGGCTTACTGGTAATCGAACCTGAAAGATCGCCGTAAAGGGTTGGAAGTTAGCTCCTTCCCGCGCGCCAATATTTCGTGTTTAATAGTGCCCTGCGCGTGAGATACTGCGCGCTCGGAAGTCGCCATGGCCGAATCCGCCAACCCAACCGGTCAGCCTGCCCTTGCGGCAAGCGGGGCGACGGGCGCGCCGCGACTGCGCCGCGTCCTGACGCTCTGGGACCTGATTTTCTACGGGATCGTGCTGATCCAGCCCATCGCGCCCGTGCCGCTCTTTGGCGTCGTGCAGGAGAAGTCGCACGGCTACATCGTGGACACCATCCTGATCGCCATGTTCGCCATGATGGTGACGGCGTTCAGCTACGGCCGCATGGCGGCGCTCTACCCTTCGGCGGGCTCGGCCTACACTTACGTGGGGCGCGGCGTCAATCCACACCTGGGATTCCTGATCGGGTGGGGAATGTTCCTCGACTATTTGCTTCAGCCGCTCATCAACGCGGTTTGGGTTGCGGAAACCCTTCACGGCTGGGTCGGCGGGCTGCCGACTTATCTCTTGATGGCGGGTTTTATCGGCATCGTCACGTGGATGAATCTGCGCGGAATCAAAACCAGCGCCCTGGCCAACAAGTTGCTCCTCTCGGCCATGTTCGTGGTGATCGCGGCTTTCGTGATTCTCTCCGTCATCTACCTGGTGGACAAGCAAAGCTGGCCCGGGCTTTTTTCCACTAAGCCTTTTTACGAACCCAAGACCTTCAACTTTTCGCTGATCAAAGGCGCGGTGCCGGTGGCGGCGCTCACCTACATCGGGTTCGATGGCATCACAACGCTGTCCGAAGACGTCGAGAACCCCAAGCGCAACGTTTTGCTGGCCACCGTCCTGGTCTGCCTGTTTACGGGCGTTTTCGGGGGCCTGGAAGTTTACCTGGCGCAGCGCATCCATCCGGGATACGAATTTGCCAACGTGACCGGCGCCTTCATGGACGTTTGCCTGGAGGTGGGCGGGCGGCCGCTGTTTTTGAGCATGACCGCGGTGACGATTCTGGCGGCATTCGGAAGCGCCCTGACGGGCGGGCTGGGCGCCGCTCGCCTGCTGTTCGGCATGGGTCGCGACAACATCCTGCCGCGCGGCGTCTTCGGCCACCTGGATGCCAAGCACAACTCGCCGAATTACAACATCTGGATCATCAGCGTTCTGGCGTTTGGCGGCGGCGTGGGGCTCGCGGCCGGCGGACACGGCTTCGAAAACGCCGCGAACCTGCTCAACTTCGGCGCGTTCATCGCCTTTATGGGCGTGAACTTCGCCACCTTCTGGCAATTTGGAGTGAAGGTCGCAACCGGACGCAAGCCTCGCCTTTTCGCCGACATCGTCCTGCCCCTCTTCGGGTTTGCGTTCTGCTTGTGGATCTGGCTGAACCTGAGCACAGTGGCGAAATGGGTGGGCGGCGCATGGTTTGTGATCGGAATTACGTACGTGGCGATCAAAACCCGCGGCTTCCGCGAAAAGCCTTTGATGATTGACTTCACCGAATCGTGATCGCCCCGCATCTGATCCCTCACGAGGATGACCCATGGCCTGGATCAAAGTCATCGAGCCCGAGGAAGCCTCGGGCGAAATCAAAGTTGAATACGACAAGGCGATTCGCCGTGCCGGCAAGGTCTTCAACATCGTTAAGATTCAGGGCCTTAACCCGCGCACCTTGCGCGCTTCCATGAACCTCTATCTCGCGACGATGTACGCTCCCTCCGGCCTTTCGCGCGCCGAGCGCGAAATGATCGCGACGGTGGTTTCCTGGGCCAACCACTGTTTCTATTGAATCGAAGCTCACGGAGAGGATCTCCGTCAGGAAACCAAGGACGCCGAGCTCGCCGAACACGTCAAGCACAATTATCTTCGCGCCAAGCTTTCGCCGTGCGAAGCCGCCCTGGCCAAATTCGCCGAGCTTGTGACGCGCACGCCCGCTGCCGTTCGCCCGCAGGACCTCGAGACCCTCCGCCGGCACGGCCTCTCCGACCGCGACATCCTGGACGCGGTTGAAGTCATTTCTTATTTCAACTACATCAACCGCATCGCCGACGCACTTGGCATAGACCCTGAGCCTGAAATGAAGGAAGCTTTCGAACGGTGGAAGGAATCGCCGAAAGAATCCGAGTAAGGACCGCTCGCCTCCTCCGCCCCATCAGACTCC
>CAYZVR010000046.1:0-5956 GCA_964481715.1 uncultured Acidobacteriota bacterium
CCACACCTGGCCGTACCTGATGCGGATCGAGTTTCTCGCGGCCATCGTTGTGACCGTCATCCTGATGGTCTGGTCGCTCACGCTCAACGCGCCGCTCGAAGAACTGGCCAATCCCAACCTCACCATGAACCCCGCCAAAGCGCCGTGGTACTTCCTGGGTTTGCAGGAGATGCTGGTCTACTTCGATCCGTGGATCGCCGGCGTCGTCATGCCGACGCTGATTATCGTGGGCTTGATGATCATTCCATATATTGATGAAAATCCCCTGGGCTCCGGGTATTACACCCTGAAGCAGCGCAAGTTCGCCATCGCAACCTTTTGCTTCGGCTTCATCGTTCTCTGGCTGGTCATGGTTTTCATCGGGACGTTCATCCGCGGGCCGGGATGGATGTGGTTTTGGCCGGGCAGCACCTGGGACCCCAGCCGCGTGATTTACGAGGTCAATCGCGACCTGCCGGACCTCGTCGGGATCACTTCCATGGTGGGAAAGTCCATTTTCGGCGCCGTGGTGATGGGTCTGTACTTTGGCGCGGCGGGATTCATTTTCCACAAGCTGATTACCCGTCATGGATTCAACCGGAAAATCTACGAAAGGATGAGCGTCATTCAGTACGCAACGCTCCAGGTGTTCTTGATCCTGATGATGCTGCTGCCGATCAAGATGGTGATCCGTCTGGTGTTCCGGATCAAGTACATCTGGATTACGCCATGGTTCAACGTGTAATGCCGCAACCCCGCGAAGCACGATCCCGGGAGGCTTGGTTTGCCTGAGACCCCGCCTGCCGGTCAGGCAGGCCCCGAAAAAGATCCGGTCGTCAGCCAGTCCCTGGCCGTCTATCTGCTGGTCGCGGCGGTCCTGCTGGTGGTGACGCTCGGGTGGGCACTTTACGACGAATTCTACGGCCTCCGCCCCTGGAAGGCCTATCAGCAGGAGTTCGCGCGGCGCTACCACGCCTTCATCGTCAAGGAGAAGGACGAGCAGAAGAAAGAGCAGGCGCAGGTCGAAGGGTCCGCAGAGTTTGGAGCGCTCAAGAAGCAGTACGAAGACCTGGCGCGGGACACGGAGCCGAAAGTTAAAGAAATGGACGCGACCTCCGCGGCCGTCGAAGCGCGCATGAACGCCGTGCTGAATAGGCTGACCGATGCGCGCGGGTACGTCGGCCAACAGATTTATATTATCGAGCACACATCGTCGGCCTCCAGCAAGAAAGAGCTCGGGCAATCCCTCCAGAAATACAAGCAGGGTCCGTTTGTCCTGGACTTGCCTTCGGGAGAGCCGGGCGCGCCGGCCAAAACCGAGAAATTCACCTTCGACCAGCTTCAGGAAGAATTCACCCGGCTGACGGCGAAGAAAGGCGACCTGCTGCTCGAAAAAGCCGCTCTGCTGCGCCCCGTCTCGGAGTTGCAGCGCAAGGTGGACTCCTACGTCAAGGACCACATGAACGGCCTGACGGTGGGCGCGCTCGAGGGCTTGCAGGCGAAAACCACGAATTTCAACGTCGAAATCAAACAGATTAATAACGAAGACGCGGGGATCGTGGACCGCTGCCAATCCTGCCACCTCGGAATCCTCGAGCCAGTGCACATTGCAAAGGCGAGCATGGGGAAAGACGAGATGGCCGGGGCGTTCACCAGCCACCCGGACATGGAGTTGCTAAAAATCCACGACCCGCAGAAATTCGGCTGTACGCCCTGCCACAACGGTTCGGGGATGGAGCTCGATTCGGTCGAGAAAGCCCACGGCGAGCACGAGCACTGGCTGTGGCCGCTCTACTCCAAGGAAAATGCCGAGGCAGGCTGCCAGCAATGCCACGCGAGCGATATGGTGGTGGACCACGCGCCGACCCTCTCCGCCGGCAAAGACCTCTTTATGTGGCGCGGCTGCATCGGCTGCCACCGCTACCAGGGTTACGACACCGAGCCGGAGGATTTGGTCGTTGTCGAGCGAACCATCGAACAACTCGCGCAGCAACGCGTCCAGAACCTTTTGGAAGTTCAAAAGACCATCAAGGCGGGTGACACCGCGCCCGACAACGAATCCGCCCGCAAATATTACGCCCAGGCCGACGACCTGCGCCTTTCGGTGAGCAAGATTGACCTCGAGACCGACCAGCTTAGGAAAAACGTCAGATTCCTGCAGATGGCCATGAAGAAAGTCGGGCCGGACCTGAAAGAAGCTCGCGTCAAGCTCCGGCCGGAGTGGATTCCCGTCTGGCTCGACAACCCTCACGCCTTCCGGCCCACTACCCGCATGCCGCGATTCCGGCTGGATGAAGACGAACTTCCCGCCGTCGCCGCATACGTCTGGCAAAAAGCTATGGACGCGAAACTCCCCAAGCAGCCGGCAGGCGATCCCGCCAAAGGCAAGGAAAGTTTCGAGACGCGCGGGTGCATGGGATGCCACTCGGTGGGCGAAGGCGACAAGCGCGTGGGCGGATGGTTTGCGGCCAACCTTTCGCGCGTGGGAGAGAAGGACAATTACGATTTTCTGGTGCGCTGGATTCACAACCCGCGCGAGCGCACGGCGCCTTATTGCCCCTTCGAGCAGCGCGACCTGACGGCGCAAGATTACAAGAACCATGGCCTGCCGTTTGTGTTCGATCAGGACCACTCGCGATGCCCCAACGACGGCCACGAGCTGCATGTCGAGCAGATGACCGTCATGCCCAACTTGCGGCTGTCGTGGGATGAGGCGCGCAACATCGCGAGCTACGTCACGACGCTCAAGCAAAAAGATCCTTCTTCTTATCCCGCGGCCGCTTACTTGAGCGACCCGAAGCTCAAGGCCAAGGGTGAAAAAATCGTGCGGCGTTACGGCTGCATGGGCTGCCACGAAATCGCCGGCCTCGAAAACGAAGGGCGCATCGGAACCGAACTGACCAAGGAAGGCTCCAAGCCGCTCGAGCAGATGGATTTTGCCCTGTTCGTCAGCCAGGCTAAGAGAGAAGGCTGGTACTCGCACAAGGGCTTTTTTGAGCACAAACTCTCGGCGCCGGAAGTCTACGACGTCGGGATGGTCAAGGCCGAGGGCGAAGAGTTGAAGATGCCGAACTTCTTCGAGCCGGTCGCGCCGTATGACCCGGCGAAGGCCAAGCGCGCCCTGCCCGAGCTCGCGCCGGAAGCGAAGCAGCAAGTCGGACAGCTCGCCACGTTCCTGATGGGGAGCGTAGACTCGCCGTATCCGGAGCGCTACTGGTATCTGCCCGCCGGGCAGAAAAAGGACGTCCAGGAAGGCTGGTGGCTGGTCAAGAAGTATAACTGCGAGGGCTGCCACCAATTTACTCTCGACCAGGCTTCCGTGGTGATGACCCTGCCCCAGTATCAAACGCCCGACGGCAAAGGCCAGTTGCCGCCGCGCCTCGTGACCGAAGGCGCGCGCGTCAATCCCGAATGGCTGGCGCGCTTCCTCTCGAACCCTGCACTGAGCGATACGGACACCGACCGGGGCGGCGTGCGCAGCTACTTGAAGCTTCGCATGCCGACGTTCTATCTGTCGCCCATCGAAGTGAGGAAGCTGGTAAGATTCTTCCAGGCCATCTCACAGCAGCCGATGCCATATATTCCGCCCAAACTCGAACCGCTCACGAATCAGGAGACGGCCATGGCGCGGGCGCTGTTCACCAGCCGTGCGGCGCCCTGCCTGAAGTGCCACGCCATCGGGCTTCCGGCCCACGACCGTTATGCCACGGCGCCCAACTTCCTGCTGGGCAAGGAGCGGCTGAAACCCGATTGGGTGACGCACTGGATTCTGGATCCTTCCATGATCGACCCGGGCACGGCGATGCCTTCCGGCCTCTTCAAGCAGGAAGGCGCCCGCTGGGTCTTTAACGGACCTACGCCCCCCATCTTCCAGGGTTACGCGGGCGACCAGGTTAACCTCCTGATGCGCTACCTGTTCGAGCTGTCGCCCGCCGAGCAGCAGCGGCTGATTCAGATGTCAGGCGGCAGCCTGAACCCGGCGGCTGGGAATACCTCTTCCACCCAGCTCCTGAAGAAGCCCAGCGCCGAATCGCCGGCGCGGCTCGTGGGCATGCTGATGAAGGCTCATTAAATGATACGCGGAACTCAAAACTAAACCGCGAGAAAGGTACTTGGATATGAACAAGCAACGATTCTTCTTACTCTCCATTTCGCTTGCGCTGCTCCTGGTTGCGGGCTGCAGCGGTGAGAAAAAGACCGAGGAGTCCGAACAACCTGCGGCGCCGGCCCAGCAGCAGGCCGCGACGCCCATCGACCAGGCCACCGTAGGTTCAGTGACCGGCAAAGTGGCTTTCGATGGGGCGAAGCCCAAACTTTCTCGGATCATGATGGACCAGGACCCGGTTTGCGTGAAGAAGCACACGGGGCCGGTCACTGCCGAAGACGGCGAAGTGAACAGCAACGGGACGCTGCCGAACGTTTTTATTTACGTGAAGTCCGGCGCGGAGAAATACACCTTTGCCGCTCCCAGCGATGCGGTCACGCTCGACCAGGACGGCTGCCTGTACAAGCCGCACGTGCTGGGCGTAATGGTGGGTCAGGACTTCAAGGTCATCTCCAGTGACCCCACAACGCACAACATTCACCCCATGCCGAAGGACAACCGGGAGTGGAACGAATCGCAGCCGCCCGGCGCTGCGCCGATTGAAAAGACCTTCGCCCGGCCGGAAATCATGATTCCGGTGAAGTGCAACCAGCACCCTTGGATGCGGGCGTATGTCGGCGTGGTCAAAAATCCGTTTTACGCCGTGACCAGCAGCGACGGCACATTTACGATCAAAGGATTGCCGCCGGGCGATTACACCATTGAAGCCTGGACGGCTACGTGGGGAACCCAGGAACAGAAAGTGACTGTGGGACCGAAAGAGACGAAGACGGTCGATTTCACCTTCAAGGCCTCCTAGGCGGAAACGTAGTACAAGCAGGGGGGTGGAAGGCTTGGCGTTTTCGAGCCATCCGACCCGGAGGGTTTGGGTTCGCCGCAAGGTGGACAATTTGTCCCTTGCGGCTGGAGTTGCTTTTTGGGAAATTAGATAGCTTCCTTCTCAGGGCAGAACGGGCATCCTTTTCGACAAGGAAAACTGATACAGGCGGAAGAGCGGCGGCCCGATTTTTCGGAGGGACCGCTCAGGAGCGTTAGTTTATGGCGCTGATCATCGCGGCGATTGTAACGATTATTACTTTGATTTCGGTCGGTATTTTTTGGGCGAAGGTGTGGTGGCTTCCCGTGGATATCTCAACGCACGGCGCGGCGATTGACCATCAGATTGTGCTGACGCTGGTGATTACGGGAATCGTTTTCATTCTTGCCCAACTCGGCCTCGCGCTCTTCGTCTGGAAATACCGCGAGCGGGGCGATGGCCGCAAGGCGACCTACTCGCACGGGAACAACGGGTTGGAAGCCACCTGGACGATCGCCGCCGCCGTCCTGTTCATCGGCCTCAACTTGATGGGATACCGCATCTGGGCCCAGATGTATTTTACAGGCCCGCAGGCGGGCGCGATGCAGATCGAAGCTCAGGGCCAACAGTTCGCGTGGTATTTCCGCTATCCCGGGCCGGACGGCAAGTTCGGTCCCACGCACGTTGAAAAAGTGAACGACGCGACCGGGAATTTTTACGGGCTCGACCGCGAGCACGATGAGGCGTCGAGGGACGACATCGTGACGGCAACGCTCGGCATCCCGGCGGACCGTTCCGTGGAAGTGATTCTGCGCTCGAAGGACGTTGGCCACTCGTTCTTTGTGCGCGAGCTGCGCATCCATCAGGACGTGGTTCCGGGCATGATGATTCCCATTCATTTCACGGCCTCGGACCAGGCGCTCCAGCATCAGGAAGGCCGGTACGAGATCGTCTGCACGCAACTATGCGGGCTCGGGCATTACAAGATGCGGGCGTTCCTGCAAGTGATGACTCAGCAAGATTTTGAGAAATGGCTGCAAACCCAGGAGGCGGCGCAGTAGAGCAAGGAGTCAGAA
>CAYZVR010000046.1:6056-17046 GCA_964481715.1 uncultured Acidobacteriota bacterium
GTCGCCGTTCACCGTCACGAGGCGCCCAAGGGCTTTATCCGCAAGTACATCTTCAGCCTCGACCACAAGGTGATCGGGTTGCAGTATTACTTCCTGGCGCTGTTCGCGGTTTTTGTGGGCATGATCCTTTCGTGGCTGATGCGGATTCACCTGGTGTGGCCGAACGCCCACATCTGGGGCCTCGACAAGATTTCCCCCACCGGCGCTCCCGGCGGACTCATGACGCCCGAGTATTACCTCTCGCTCATGACCTTGCACGGGACCATCATGGTCTTCTTCGTGCTGACCACCGCGCCGCAGAGCGGCTTTGGCAATTACCTTCTGCCCATCCAGATCGGCGCGGAAGATATGGCTTTTCCGCGGCTCAACATGCTGTCGTTCTGGGTGACCTTTGTGGGCCTGGTGGTCCTGATGGCCACGTTTTTTGTTTCCGACGGTCCGCCGATTTCCGGCTGGACGGCGTATCCGCCTCTGAGCGCCGTGGGCAAAGCCGCGGGACCTGGCCTGGGGCTCGGGCAGACGCTGTGGATCGTCTCTATCGCCATCTTCTGTATCGGCGCGCTGCTCGGTGCGCTCAATTTTATCGCCACTACGCTTGACCTGAGGGTGCGTGGCATGAGCCTGCTGCGCATGCCGCTCACCTGCTGGGCGTGGTTCTTCACGGCGATCCTGGGCCTGCTCTCGTTCGCCGTTTTGTTCGCGGCGGGCGTCCTGCTGCTGCTCGACCGCGTGGGTGGAACGAGCTTTTTCATACCCGCAGGCCTGATCGTGAGCGATAAAGTCATCTCGGAGCACAGCGGCGGCTCGCCCCTCCTGTGGCAACACCTGTTCTGGTTCTTCGGCCATCCGGAAGTTTACATCGCCATCCTTCCTGGCATGGGCATCACCTCGCACATCCTTTCCTGCTTTTCGCGAAAGCCCATCTTCGGTTACAAGGCCATGGTCTTCGCCATGGCGTCCATCGGCTTTCTGGGCTTCATGGTTTGGGGCCACCACATGTTTGTGAGCGGCATGAGCCCGTATTCGGGATTTGCTTTCTCGGTTCTCACCATGGCCATCGCTGTGCCCTCCGCCATCAAAACCTTTAACTGGCTGGGAACGTTGTGGGGCGGTCGCCTGCGGCTTACCACACCGATGCTGTTTGCCATTGGATTTGTTTCGCTGTTTGTCTCGGGCGGATTAAGCGGCATCTTTCTCGGCCAGCCGGCCATAGATGTCCAGTTGCACGCCACCTATTTCGTGGTCGGGCACTTCCACTTGGTGATGGGCGTCGCTGCCATCTTCGGCATGTTCGGCGGGACTTACTTCTGGTTCCCCAAGATGTTCGGCCGCATGATGAACGAAACGCTGGGCAAGCTCCACTTCATCATCACGTTTATCGGCGTGTATTGCATCTTCATGCCCATGCATTATTTGGGCATGGAGGGCAACGTTCGCCGCTATTCCGAATTTGTGGATGAATTCTTGAAGCCGCTAATTCCGCTCCACGAGTTCATGACCATCGCCACGCTGATTACCGGCGCCGCACAGTTGATCTTCCTGTTCAACCTTTTCTGGAGCATCTACAAGGGCGAAAAGGCCGAGGCGAATCCTTGGGAGTCAACCTCGCTCGAGTGGACCATCCCTTCGCCGCCGCCTTTCGATAATTTTGCCGGCAAGCATCCGGTGGTCTATCACGGCGCTTACGAGTACGGCGTGCCCGGCGCGGAGAAGGATTATGTTATGCAGGATTCTCCCGAGAAAGTAGCCGCCGAATAGGCGCGCAATGAATCGTTGCCTGCGCGAATATGTATTGAAAGAGTGAATGGAATGCCCACGGTAGAGACTCCGATCAAACCGGAAGCGCCCGCTGGCGGGGACACATTCGGTGGGGGCGGGTTCTTCAAAGGGTTTGGCGGTTCGAACGGCGGTTCCGCCGCGTGGTCGGTTCCGGCCCATACGTATCAAACCGGAATGTGGATGGCGCTCGCCGCGATTATCATGGTGTTCGCGGCATTTACCAGCGCCATGGTGGTGCGCAAGGGACTTTCGAACGACTGGGTCGCGACGGCGCTCCCGCGCATCCTGTACATGAATACTGCAATGCTTCTTGCAAGCAGCGTGACGCTTGAGATTTCGCGCCGTTCGCTCACTTCAGGGATGGGACGGCGCTTCGCTCTCTTGCTTTACGCTACGGTGGCGCTTGGCCTGGCCTTTGTGGGCGGTCAGTTGATGGCCTGGCGCGAGCTGGGGGAGCGCGGCGTTTATCTCGCGACGAATCCCAGCAGTTCTTTCTTTTATCTGCTCACCGCGACGCACGGCGTGCACCTGCTGGGAGGGATTGTGGCCCTTGCCTACGTAGCCCTGAAGGCGAGGAGCATCGCGCTGGGGCAAAAAAAGCGGACGGCCGTGGACGTTGCGGCCCTTTACTGGCATTTTATGGACGGGCTCTGGATCTACATCCTGATTCTTTTCTCAGTGAGGTTATAGGCATGGCCAGCCATGAGGCGATGGGAGTGCCCGGCGAAGTCTTGCACGGCACGGGTGAGGACGCCTGGAGCGGCGGCGGGTCGCCGTTTGCGGTGGGCTCGAAAAAACTCGGCATGTGGCTGTTCATCGTTTCAGACGCCATCACCTTTTCGGCCATGCTCATCGCATACAGCTATGCGCGCGTGGCGAGCGCCGACTGGCCGCGTCCGTTCGCCACCTGGCCGAGCATCGCGAACGCCACAGTGATGACCGTCGTGCTGCTCTCGAGCAGCTTGACCATGGTGCTGGCGGTGCGCGCGGCCAAGCTCGAGCAGCGGTCGGGAATCGTCAAATGGCTCCTGGCCACGGCGCTCGGCGGCATCATTTTCGACGTCCTGCACATCCACGAGTGGATGGGGCTCATCGAAGAGGGCGTACGCCTTTTCAAAAACCCCTGGGGTACGCCGCTGTTCGGCGCGGCGTTCTTCTCGCTGACAGGACTTCACATGACCCACGTCACCATCGGCGTTGTTTACCTGATCGTGGTGGCGATCGGCGTCGGCCGCGGAAAATACGATTCCGAAGATGTTGAAGTGAGCGGGCTCTACTGGCACTTCGTGGACCTGGTATGGATGTTCATCTTCCCGCTGGTTTATCTGATGTCGGCTAAAACGGCGTAGACGGAGGTCGGGCACATGGCGAATCACGCGACCGAGCACGCAGAGGGCAGCATGGGGACGGTCTTTTTTGTGTGGGGGTCGCTCCTGACGCTGACCGTGGTGGAGACAGTCCTCGCCTACCAGCACCTGGATCTCAAGGTGATGCTGGGCATCCTGATGGCCCTTTCGATTCTCAAGGCGTCGCTCATCATTGCTTACTTCATGCACCTCCGCTACGAGCGGCGCAGCCTGGTTCTGGTGTTGATGCCGGCCCTGGTCTTCGTCATCGGCATGATGTTCATGGCATTCCCCGACAGCCTCCGGCTTACCTTGATGAGGGTTCCGTAGTCAAGTATTTGAGGCTTAGCATGAAACGCTCGTGCGCGTTAAAATGGTTGACTGGCTTCATGGCGACCGTGGCCGCTATGGCGGCGTCCGTTCCGGCCTACGCGCAGGGGTGCGCGATGTGTTACAACAGCGCCGCGGCGGCCAGAGCCGCCGGGATTCAGGCCCTGAAGAGCGGAACCCTGATCCTGCTGATTCCGGTTCTCCTGTTATTCGCAGGCATCGTGGGAATCGCTTTCCGCAGCAGGAATCGCTTTAACGAACCGGAACCACTGGCGCCGCCTGCCGTGCCCGGCGCCGAAACCGAATGGGCGGAGCTGCTCCGTGCTCCGGAGTTTGAGCGCCTGCCCGCCATCGGCGAGGACAGCCGAGTGAGCGATGGCCAAAGCGCGCGCCCGGAACCGTAATCGCAGCGAGGTCTGACTTACGAAATGGAATCATCTCGCCATGGCGTTTCCTGGCTGCATCGCTTTGCGGCCTTCGTCGCCTGCATGACGTTTGGCTTGATCATCGCGGGCGCCCTGGTCACCTCGAACGATGCGGGGCTCTCCGTCCCCGACTGGCCCACCGCCTTCGGCTCGTTCCGCATCCCGCGTCTGGTCGGCGGCGTCAAGTTCGAATTCACTCACCGCATGGTTGCTGGAACCGTCGGTCTCCTGACCATCGTTCTCGCCCTGTGGCTGTGGCGAAGCAAATCCCAGCGTTATGTCAAATTTCTGGGCGGCCTGGCGGTTCTCACCGTAATCGCGCAGGGAGTTCTCGGCGGCATCGGCGTGCTGTTCTATCTCCCCGTCGCCGTCTCCGTTGGACATGCGTTCCTCGCGCAGATTTTCTTTTCGCTGACCGTTTCTCTGGCGCTTTTTACCCGCAGCGATTGGCGCTGGGACGAGCCCAAGACGCCGAATGTCAACTCGCCCTCGCTTCGCAGCATGGCGGTTTTTACAACCGCGGCCATTTTCCTCCAGGTCGTTTTGGGTGCGGCGTTCCGCCACAAGGGATTCGGCATCCTGCCGCACTTCGTAGGTGGCGTGGTGGTCACGCTTGCCGTGCTCTGGCTCCTCGAAACCGTTTTCAACAAGTATTCGGAAGTCAAAGGGCTGAAAGTCCCAGCGGTACTCCTTGCGGAAGTTGTGGGCCTGCAATTTTTCCTGGGCATTGTTGCTTATAGCATGAAGCTCGACGCCGCAGGAGCTCCGCAGCCGATGCCGGGCGTAGTCCTAATTACTACTACACATGTAGCAGTTGGAGCGCTGGTCGTGGCTGCCAGCCTGTTTATGACTTTCCAGACTTTCAAATACGTTGCGCCACACGGAGCGGAAGAAACTGTGGCAGCGCAAGCGAGAAACGTCACGGCATGAAGTCCGCGATGACAGCAACGAGGCTCGAGGCAACCGGTCCCTTCGCGGAACGTCTGGGCTGGCTCGCGCGCCTTGCCGACTACTGGACGCTGACCAAGCCGGAAGTCAACTTCCTGGTGATCATGAGCGCGCTGGTGGGTTTTTATCTGGGATGGAGAGGCCCGCTTAACCTCCCGCTGCTTTTTAACACGCTGCTCGGAACTCTGCTTGTCGCAAGCGGCACTGGAACGCTTAACCAGTACATGGAGCGCGCTTCGGACGCTTCCATGCGCCGCACGGCGCAACGGCCCCTGCCGTCCGGACGAATGTCGCCCGCTTCGGCTCTTTGGTTCGGGATCGTTCTCGCTGTCGCGGGAGGCGCGCTCTTATGGCTCGCGGTTAATCCGCTTTCCAGCGTGCTGGCTCTACTCACGCTCCTCACTTACCTGCTCTTCTATACTCCTCTTAAGAAGCGGACGCCGCTCTGCACGCTGGTCGGCGCTTTCCCTGGCGCGGCGCCGCCACTGATTGGCTGGGCCGCTGCGCGCGGTTCACTGAGCATGGAAGCCTGGGTCCTGTATGCCATTCTCTTCTTCTGGCAGTTTCCCCATTTCCTGGCCATCGCCTGGATGTACCGTGAGGATTACTCGCGCGCCGGGTTGCGCATGCTGCCCGAGCGGGACGTCGAAGGCCGGTTCACGGGCCGCGAGATTCTTGCCTTTACGATGGCGCTTGTGCCGGTGAGCCTGGTGCCGGTGTTTCTCGGCCAGGTCGGCGCGATTTACTTTGTCGGAGCGCTTTTGCTGGGAATCATATTCCTGATTTGTGGGGCGCGCATGGCGCATTATCGGACCTCGGCAGTGGCCCGGCGCCTGGTGCTGGCTTCGGTCATTTACCTTCCTCTGGTCTTTGCGCTGATGATGGCTAACAAGCTCCCGGCATGAACCTTCATGGGGTGGACGAGTCCGATATTTCAATGCTCGAAACCGTCATACTTCTAGCGCTCTGCGGACTCGTTGGGCTTGCATCGGTAGCGGTCGTCATTTGGCTGGCCGTGTCCGGAGCGCTTTTTTCGCTGGACGGGCTCGTGTTCGCCCTCATCAGCCTCACCGTCGGCGCGTTTTTCATGTTCAATATCGCCTGGTCGCTGTATACAGGTGAGCTGCGAGCGTTGCGCGACGGCCTTCGCAAGGGCAACCCCGCTGACAAATCCGTAAAAGAGCCGCCGGTAACGCCGAAACCCAAAGCCTGAAGATTTCTCGCACCCGCGTGCGGTGGGATGTCAGCCCACTCAAGTGGAGGGAAGTTTTCCTTCCCAGTTCACACTTCTCCAGTTCAGGACCTATGATTCCTCTCGCCGATTTTCCCGCTCTCGACGCTGCCCTGAACTCTCTGAGCGCCGTTCTGCTGACGCTGGGGTTTGTGTTCATCCGCCGGAAAAATATCCTGGCTCACAAAATCTGCATGCTTTCGGCGTTCGCGTCTTCGACGCTGTTTCTGGTTTGCTACCTCTGGTACCACGCTCATCACGGCGTGACGCACTTCAGCGGGCAGGGCGCGGTTCGCGGCGTTTACTTCACCCTGCTGGGCTCACATACCGTGCTTGCAGCCGCCATCGTCCCTCTGGTGCTGATGACGCTTTACCGGGCCATTCGCGGACGCTTCGAACAACATCGAAAAATCGCGCGCTGGACGCTGCCCCTGTGGGTCTACGTTTCCGTCACCGGTGTTCTCGTCTATTGGATGCTTTATCACCTTTACGCTGCGCGGTAGTTCTTCGATATAATGAACATTTAAAGTAATTCTTGGCGCGGGTTGCGCGGTTCGGAGACTTTTGACGGCCGCGGGCCGCGAGTGACTCCTTTCATGCGCTCATCGGATAGGGAGCCGGATGGTTCGGGCGAGCCGGAAGCCGGCCGGGTCGAGGAGGCGCAACGCGCTGCCCGACGCCGCGCCAACATCGCGGTCGGCCTCGTTCCGGTCCTGGTCATCCTCGTCACATTCTTATTTTGGTATCAAACCTGGTTCGGGCGGCGTCTCTCAGCGCGCGAGATGAATCAGTACCTCACCGACACTTCGGCCCCGCACAAAACGCAGCACGCACTCTCACAACTTGCGAACGAGATGGCGAGCGGCGAACCCGACACAAGCCGCTGGTATCCGCAAATCCTGGCTCTGGCTGGAAACAAGGAGCCCGAATTCCGCCTGATGTCCGCGTGGGTGATGGGGCAGGACAATAAATCTGAGGAGTTTCACCAGGCGCTGCGCGCGCTCTTGAAGGACACAGACCCGATGGTGAGGCGGAACGCGGCGTTGGCGCTGGTCCGATTCGGTGACTCAGGCGGCGAGCCCGAGCTGCGGCGGATGCTTCGCCCATTCGATGTGGCCGCGCCGGTCGCGGGGACGCTGGAATTCCGGTTGAAAGAGTCCAATGAAGTTCCTCGAGGCAGCGTTGTCGCAAAGATTTGGTCGGATGGCTCGGAGGCGTTCGAGTTGCACTCGCCCGTCGAGGGAATCCTTGAGCGCCGTGTCGCCTCGGACGGCGCGAAAGTTGCGGCCGGTGATGCGATTGCGGTTCTTGCGCCGAGCGAGGCGCAGGTGTGGGAATCGTTGCGCGCGCTGTATCTCGTCGGTGGGCCGGACAGTCTCGAGGACGTGGAACGGTTTGCGCGGGGAATTCCCGCCATGTCGGAAAAAGTACGGCAGCAGGCGGCGCTCACGGCTGCGGCCATTCGCAAAAGGAAAGTGACGAGTGGGAAGTGAGAAGAGGAAAGGCAGTTTACAGTTGAGAGTCAAGAGTTCACAGCAAAAAGATTGAACCGGTTTTCACTCTTAACTCTCAACTTTTAACTGTGAACTGTTCTTCAGATTTGAAACTTGATTCCGAGGCGGGCTTCGACGTCGTCGATGGGAATCATCTCGATCGCATCCCACGGGCAGCCGTCCAGGAAGCTGCCGTCCGGCCCTTTGCTCGTGCACTTCTTGCAGCCGATGCACAAGTAAGGGTCCACTTCGATGCGGCCGAAGGGCGGATGGTCTTCGTCGGTGACCCAGTACATGCAGTCCTCGACGGGGCAGTAGGGAACGCAGGCGGGCGAGCCGGCGCAGCCCGTGCAGCATTCGGTGATGACCGCGAGTTCGCGCGGCTTCTTCTTGCGCGGAGTGTCGATGCCTTCGGACTTTGGATCGGACTTGACGACATCGCCGATCGGTATGTAGTAAAGTGGCACAGGGCGCCCTTTCGTCGAAGTTACGCTGTAATTTTCACTGATTCGGGGAGAGGATGTCAAGGAGTTGAATCGCAGCAAAATTTTCAGGGTGAGGGTTCCCGGAAAGGCGCGGAATGAATAGTCCTGTCGCTTGGGCGCTGGTGTTTCACATCATCGGGTTTGTCTTCTGGATCGGCGGATTACTGGTGACCACGACGGTGCTGGGTTTACACACTCGCGAGGCCCCACTCGAGTCACCTCCGATGCTGGAGCACCTGGAAGTGAAGCTGCTCAGGGGCATGGCGCATCCCGGCGCTGCCATTACGGTGCTTGCGGGGTTGACGGTCGTCTGGATTCAGCCCGATGTCCTTCACCAGCACTGGCTGCACGCCAAGCTGTTTCTGGTAGCAATCCTCATCGCGCTCGACCTCATCGTTTATATGCGCGCCAAGGCGTTTCACAAGGGGCAGATCAAACTCGAGCGCCGCGAATGCGTGATTCTGCACGGGGCGATTTCGCTCGTCTTTCTCGGCATCGTGATCCTCGTCATGATCAAGCCTTTTTGATGTCTGGACCCTGTGTCGTTGTATCTAACTCACGAAGTCCGGCGGTATCCGAGACGGACTCCCCGGGCCGAAATTCGATATCCTATTTACAATTCACAGGAGGAACCATTGGCTGCAACAAAAATTACAGTCAGAAACAACGGCCCGCTTAGCATCGAGGGCGAATTCACCATTGCGGACATGGAGGGCATGGAGTACGGCCTGGGAGGCCGCACGGCGCTCAGCCTGTGCCGGTGCGGACATTCCGAGAACAAGCCGTTTTGCGACGGCACGCACAAGAAGATCAATTTCCAGTCGGAAGTGAAAGCGCATGAGCTGCCTCCACCGGTGCCGAAACCGCCTGTGGCTTAGGATAATCTCGGGTGGCTTGCGGCGGGGCCGCCGCCCTTCATTTTTTCAGAGAAAGGTTGAAAAGATGCGCGGTCAATTGATGGCGTGCTTCCTGATGATTCTGAGTGCAGGAATTCCGCTGCACCCTGCTCAGGACCCGAAATACGCGAACGC
The DNA here is from genome assembly GCA_964481715.1 of uncultured Acidobacteriota bacterium. Taxonomy (GTDB): domain Bacteria; phylum Acidobacteriota; class Terriglobia; order UBA7540; family UBA7540; genus JAHEKS01. The sequence goes on from CAYZVR010000046.1 coordinate 15,125, forward strand.
CCAGATTCTCGTCGAGCCGGCGGAGCTCGCCGAAACTCTTCGCGACCCTGCATTACGAATCCTGGACGTTCGCCCGACGCCGGAGTACAGGCAAGGCCACATTCCGGGAGCGATAAGCCTGCCTGCTCCTCTTACCGACGACCCAACAGCAAATCTTCGCGGCTTCCCAATCGAGCCCGAGCGCGGGCAAGCGCTTTTTCGCGAGGCGGGCGTGAATGGCTCATCGCGAGTCGTAATTTACGACGATCAGGCGAACCGTTTCGCGGCGCGGGTTTTCTATGTTTTGGAATTTTTCGGCCACAAGCACGTTCAGGTTCTGAACGGGGGGTACAAGAACTGGCTCGGTGTGGGGCTCGCCACGAGCACCGAAGTTCCGTCCGTCGAAGCCGGAGATTTTACCGCCGAACCCTCTCCCGCCTTAATCGCCAATTCCGACTGGGTGCAGAAACACCTAAACGATCCTGCTGTAAGACTTGTTGACGCGCGTTCACCGGAGGAGTTCAGCGGTGAAGTCGTGCAGGGCGCACGTGGAGGGCACATTCCCGGAGCCGTCAATATTGATTGGACGCGCACGCTCACGCCCGGAGAAATCAAGACGATCCTCGACCCGGATGAGCTCCAAAAAATATTTTCGGATGGCCACGTTATGCACAACCAGGAAATCGTCTCCTATTGCCAATCAGGCATGAGAGCGTCGGAAGTGTACTTTGTGCTGCGGCTCATGGGATACGAACGAGTCCGGGTCTACGACGGCTCCTGGCAGGATTGGAGCGCCGACCCGAACCTGCAAATCGAAAAGTAAAGTAACGCCCTCGGATGGTCGTTCCCCCGCCGTTTGCCTCCACGAATCGCCAGATGACAAGTTGTCCGCGCCAAGTGATTGTGTTTGACGCTGCGCGCTGGACGGTGCTACAAGCACCAGTATATAGACTATGGGGGGAGCTCGCCGAGAGGTGACGAGCAGGGAGGCAATTCATGCGCCGGAGAGATTTTCTGAAAAAAGGGACAATGGTTGCAGGCTTAGCGGCGTCTGGAGAAATCCTGCGGGGCAAGGCAGAGGCTCCGCCCGCCCGCGACCTTGCACCCATCGCCAAACGCCGGCTGGGAAAAACCGGCGTGGACCTTTCGATCATCGCCCTTGGTGGCGTGGTAGTGATGGATACAGAGCCGTCCCACGCCAAAAACATTGTGGCCGAAGCGTTCGACCGCGGGATCAACTATTTCGACGTGGCACCCAGTTACGGCAACGCGCAGGAGCGGCTGGGGCCGGCGCTCGAGCCCTATCGCAGGAAAGTGTTTCTCGCCTGTAAAACGCTCGAGCGCTCGAAGAGGGGCGCGGCCAAAGAGCTTGAGGAGTCTCTGCGTCTGCTGCGCACCGACCACGTGGACCTCTACCAATTCCATGCGGTAACAAAAAAAGAAGACGTGGATCAGATCTTCGCACCCGATGGCGCGATGGAAACTTTCCAAGCCGCGCGCAAGACGGGGAAGATCCGCTTCATCGGTTTCTCGGCGCATTCGGTGGAAAATGCGCTGGCGATGCTCGACCGGTTCGACTTTGACACGATTCTCTTTCCCGTCAACTTTGTCCTGTTTTCGCAGGCGAATTTCGGCCCGCAGGTGGTGGAACGCGCCCGGCAAAAGGGCATGGGGATCCTTGCGCTCAAGGCGATGGCGAAGGCACAATGGTCCGCTGCCGAAAAGGAGCACCATCCTTTTCCTAAGTGCTGGTATCAGCCTGCCGCGTTGCCTGATGAAGCCTCGCTCGCCCTGCGCTGGACCCTTTCACAGCCGATAACCGCCGCCGTGCCGCCCGGCGACGAGAAGTATTTCCGGCAGGCGTTGGAAATTGCCGCGCGCTTCGAGCCCATCAGCCCGGATGAAGAGAAAACTCTGATGGCCGGGGCACAGGGTGCCCAGCC
>CAYZVR010000047.1:0-13432 GCA_964481715.1 uncultured Acidobacteriota bacterium
TCTCCCAGCCGCGGCTTCAACTGCCGGCCCCATTCGCCACCTCATAATATACTTTCAGCGTCTCGCGGGCGGTTGCCTCCCAGCGGAACGACTGAGCGCGCCGTAAGCCGGCGTGAATCATCTGATTTCTCAGCGCTTCACTTTCCAAAACCTCTCTGATGGTTTCCGCGATCTCATCGGGGTCCTCCGGGTTGACGTATCGTGCAGCGTCTCCCGCAATCTCCGGAAAACAACTCGCACGGCTCACGATAACAGGAACACCACATTGCATCGCCTCGATGACGGGAAGTCCGAAACCTTCGTAAAGCGACGTGTTGAGATAAAGCTCGGCTCCGGCATAGATGCAGGGGAGATCTTCTTCAGCGACGAACCCGAGGAGCAAAACTCGGTTCTCATCCAAACCGAGCCGGGACGCTTCGGCAAGAACTTCCTTGGCATAGGCTTTCGGCTGCGCCACCATCACGAGCCGGTGCTGGCAGCCTTTATTTCGGCTCAGCCAGCGAGCAAAGCCACGCACCATCGCCTGCTGGTTCTTTCGGCGACAGATATTTCCTACGGCCAGCAGGTACGGCTTGCTAATCGCATATCGGTCCAGGCAAGTCCGAACCGCGTCCGGGTCCTCGAGGCGCTGAAACTCCGCCCCAACCCCGTTGTAGATGACCTTGATCTTATGTTCAGGTACTCTCAGGAAATGTACAATCTCCGCCTTTGAAAACTCGGATCCGGTGATAATCTTTAGGGCTGATTTGGCGGCACGGCGCACGGTGAGCTTCAGCCGGAAACGCTCGCCCGGATCAAAGAATTCTGGATGCCGCTCAAAGGAAACGTCGTGGATAGTTACAATCTCCGGACTCATGCCCAAGAGAGGGCCCGTATACTGATAATGGAACACGTGTGGGCGAAGGGTTCGAAGCTGAAGGAGAAAGTCCAAGCCGAGGCGCCGGTATGGATTCGGCGAAACCAGGCGAGAGTGCAAATTGGGCGCGCGGTTTTCCCAGCGCCGGACGGCTTCTTTTTTGGTGAAAAAGAAATAATATTCATTCTTCTCGTCCAGCTTAAGCAACCAGTCGCCGAGGTTTTGGATGTAGCGCTCATTGCCGGTCAGTTTGTTCCCAATGGCATGTGCATCGATGGCTATACGCATTCCGGCTCCGCTCAGGCAACCTTAGATCGAAGAGAGGGCGGCCTCCAGGCTCTCCTTCACGCATTCCCAAGAATAGCGCTTTTCGACGGTTTCCCGGCCTTTTGTTCCCAAGCGAACTCGAAGGTTGGAATCTGATAGCAGGCGAACCACCGCATCGGCAAACTCCACGGGGTTATCGGCCATCCAGATGTTTTCACCGTGGACCGCCGCCAACCCAGCCGCTCCTTTCGCTGTTGAGACGACCGCCTTACCAGCCGACCAGGCCTCCAAGATCTTGAAGCGCGTCCCTCCTCCGACGGTGAGCGGGACGACGACCACAGAGCTCGGGTACAAATAAGGTTCGGTTTTCTCCACGCACCCAGCCAGGACAACCTGTGGGTCGTGGCGGATCTCCGCATCAAGCAGTTCGGGAGAAGCGCCCACGATGGTCCACCTGACTTCCGGGTGCCGACTCTGAATGAGCGGCCACACATGATGGTAGAACCAGGAAACTCCCTCTCGATTGGGAGGGTAATCGAGGCGACCTGCAAAGTACAGAGTGCTGCCCGGCTCGCCCTGTGGGGCCGGGATGGAATCAAGCTTGACGGCATTCGGTACGACAAAGATCTTTTCAGGCGTGCAATTCCGTGCCAGCAGTTCGCGATCCTCTGGGGAAACGGCAAGAACGCGATCAAAAGACGCCAGGGTGCGCTGCTCAATCCGCATGGCGGCCTGCTCAAAAACATAGTGCCCCAATTGCACTAGTGGATTCTGCGAGAAACGTCGAAGCTGGCGATAGAAATCAGACTCGACGTTTTGCACGTCGAGGACTTTCACAGCCTGTCCACCAATGCTGGTCACGTAGGGCGCAAGCCACAAGTGTTCAAGCCAGACCCAATCCGCCGAATCCTTCAACAACGGCAAAAGGGAACGAAGAATCTGCGGTTCCGAAAAGCGGTCGACGTGAGGAGGCACGAATCGCAAAGCCCGGCTTATGTTGCGCGCGTACCTTTGAAAAGCCGTTTTGCGGTGGACCTGCAACGGCAAGACTGTGACCTCCGCGACGCATGAGCGGAGTCCCCGAAGATCGTTCGGATCAGGCGCCCCCTGGGCAAAAGTAACGCAGTGGACGTCAAAGTTCGCGGCAAGACAGCGGAACAGAGATAGCGTGCGCAGACACCCTCCGCTATACGCCGGATAAGGGAATTCGGGAGACACGAAAAGCATCCGCTTCTTCATCTGTTTAAGTCGTCAGCCTTTACCGGAAATGGAATCAAGAGGGCGTCGAACCTCGCTGCCGCTTCGTGTGGCGCGCTCGAAGATAACGTGCAAGTCCATCTTGCCAGGGTGGCATGAGAAGTCCGATGTCATTTAATTTCCGCTTGCTGAGGACCGAATAGGAGGGGCGTCGAACCGGGCTGGAAAACTCGCCCGTGCTGACGGGGATTAAGTTCGCCTGCAACTTCTCCAACTCAAAGACAGTGCGGGCAAATTCGTACCAGGAACATTCTCCCTCGCTACTGACGTGGTACAAGCCGAATTCTTCTGTTTTGATCAGGCGAGCGACTACTTCAGCCAAATCTGCCGTGAAAGTAGGCGTCAGCACTTGATCGTCCACGACACGAATCTGAGATCCTGAGGCCGCTTTCTTGAGCATCGTTTCCACGAAGTTTCCGCCCCTGCCCTTGCTCCCCGCCAGGCCATAAAGGCCGCAAGTGCGGATGATGAAGGTTCGGTCAAAAACCGCCCCAATCAGGTGCTCTCCGGCTAATTTTGAGGCGGCATAAACACTCAAGGGATGCGGCAGGTCATCTTCAGTGTACGGTGTTTGCTGCCTGCCATCAAATACATAGTCGGTGCTGAAATGCACGAGGATACATCCAGCCCGGTCGCATGCCTGGGCGAGGTTTCGTGGTCCTGTTGCATTCACATCAAAAGAAATAGAGGGCTGTTCCTCACACTCCTCGACCTTGTGAAAAGCGGTCGTATTGACAACCACATCAGGCCGCACTTCCATCACAGCGGCAAGTACGCCTTCCCGATTGCGAACATCCAGGTCCTCATGAGTCACTGGCACTACAACGATTTCCCCGGCTTGGAACACACGATGCAGATCAGTCCCCAACTGTCCGTGAGCCCCAAAGAGCAAGACTTTCACGCTGCGTCTCCGATGCATCGCTCATTCATGCCGGCGGTTGTACAAATTCTCTCCATCGACTTGGTGATGAACGATAATTCCAATAGCCTGCTTCGCCCATGATCCGAACTGTCATGGAGTGATCCCCGTCCTCAATCCTCAAAATATGAAATGGTCGGAATCGGATGAAGCCAGCCACTCCGCGAGGCTCTGCGCGTTGCGGTCCCTCGCTGAAACCAAGGGGTCTGCAATGGGCCACTCAACCCCGATATCTGGATCATTCCAACGAATGCCCGACTCACACTTGCCATTGTAGATGCCTGTGCATTTGTACTCAACAACGGTGAGATCAGACAGTGCGCAGAAGCCCCTGGCAAAGCTTGCCGGCGCCCAAACCTGCTTCCTGTTTTCCGCTGACACTTCCGTTCCAAACCATTTCCCGAGAGTGGGCGAGCCTTTGCGGAGATCAACCGCCACCAGGAATGCACTCCCATGGACGACCCTCATCAACTTTCCCATCGGAGGCTGCCATTGGAAATGCAGCCCTCGAATGACATGCTTTTTTGAACCCGATTGGTTGATCTGCACAAATTCATGCGGGAGGCCTAACTTCTTGAACCCGTCGGCGCGAAATATTTCCGTGAAATAACCACGAGAATCTTCGATGACATCCGGTACAAGAACCACCACATCTTTGAAGCGAGTCGATTCTATTCGAAACTCCATGGTGTTCCTTCTTGCGCGTTTACCAAGCAGACCTTTACTGCTCGCGCTCGAGGCAGCCACGCACGGCGAGCGCGCCACGACTCGATGAGTTTATTCTTCTCAATGCGCTTCTGGCAATAGATTTAGGACACTTTGCAGGATGATGAAAATTCGCAAAGTAAAGATTTGAGGAATGATTAAAACTTTTCGCGCGAGCAGAAGCGCTATGGATATGGTACGCCCGGGGTGATTCGAACACCCGACCCCTTGCTTCGTAGGCAAGTGCTCTATCCAGCTGAGCTACGGGCGCACAGGATTTGCCTGGCCCTCGCGCGCAAACTCTCGAGAGCCGACCATTCCATTTTGCATGGCTCCGCAGGCGGTGTCAATGTGGACAGACTCAGGAAAGGGGCGGAGCGCGAGTTCTTTACTTACCGGGGTGTGCACTCTGCTCTGGGGAAAATGCCAGGCGTCTGCATCAGTTCTACAGCTTTGCGTATTCGGACTTCGCTTCTTTAAAAACCGGGACATCCGGGTCGGCGTCTTTCCACAGTGCCAGGAAATCCTGATAGGCTTTGCGGCTTTTGTTCTTGTCGCCTGCGAGCCCGTAGGCACGCGCCAACCCGAGATGTGAGAGGGTGTACATCGGGTCGCCCACGGTCACCCCCGGGTGATCGAGGATTTTCTGGAATTCCGCAGAGGCTTCGTTTCCTTGCCGGCCCCTCAGATAGGCAAGTCCCCGCACATAGGCGGGAAGCAGATTGGCGGCGTTGGGGCCGCTCCCCAGTTCGTACGGGAGTGCGGGCTTGAGCAATTCGACAGCGCGGTCGGGCTTGCCGCGGCTGATCTCGACCGCGGCTCGAATGGATGCGAGAAGCACGGAATTGAAGATGGTATCGAGCGGGAATGTTTTCGCCGCCTCGTCACACAGTTCCTGCGCCTTTGAAGCGTCGCCGGCAAGCGCCAGGGCCAACGCCGCGCTGCTGACCACACGACGGCTCTTGTCTTTGGAAAGAGCCGCGATCGCGGCGGCGCGCGCCTCCTGGAAATCTCCGAAGGCCGCCGCGGTCACAGCGGACCCGGCCTGAATTCCGGTGGAAGCTTCCAAGTTTCCACTCCCTTGCGCAACTTCGATGGCGTGCTGATAGATCGCCTTCGCCTTCCGCAGCCTGCCGAAGTACGCCTGGGCCTGGCCCTGGAACAAGAGCATCACCGGCTCGTTGTGTTTGCCCGTTGACCAGGCGGCTTCGCGCTGCATAGCCACTTCGTCTCCCCGGTGGAAGGCGATGAAGTAGAGCTGAAGGTGAAATACAAAGGTGTCCAGGCCCTGAGCCATCCCCTGCTCGATAATCGCTTTCGCTTCGTCAAAGCGATTCAACCCAAGATAAGCGGAGGAAAGATTCTGATAGGCATAGACATCCTTGGGATCGAGGCGGTTGGCTTCGAGGGCGGGTGCGAGCGCGTTTTCGTATTGTCCCACCGTGGAGTACTGGAGCGAGAGGTTGTCTTTCGGGACGACGTCGCGCGGGTAGGTCTGGGTCCAAAGCTGGTAGGTTTCAATGGCCTTGTCAATCTGCCCGGTCGCGATGTCGAAGTGATGAGCGGAAATGTAGAACTTCTCGCGCTCCGTGACTCGTTCGCGTAATTCGTAAGCCTTCTCCAGGCTCTGAAGCGCCGATTGAATCTGGCCCTGGTTGTAGGAAACCACTCCCAGCGTGGCATGAGCCCAGGCAAAATTGGGATCGATCTCGACCGCGCGTTTGAGGAAGGGTTGGGCGCCCTCCTCATCCAATCGAAGATGCTTGGCCTCCCCCAAACTGAAGGCCTTCAGCGCTTCGAGCGAAGAGGTGGTGGCGGACTCAACCGGCTTGTCGAATTTCTGGATGGAGGCGAGCGATTCGCCCAGCTTGGCCCGCAGGTCGGACGCGGCGCCGTCGAGCGCTTTCAAGACCTGCTCTTTGCTCGCTGCCGTCACCTGTTCGCTTGCCAGCACGTCGCCGGTTTGAGTGTTGACGGCTTGGAGGGTCATCACGTACTGCGAGCCGAGGCTCGCAATCGAACCGGTCAGCATGGCCTTGATGCCGGCGCGCTGGCAGATTTCTCGCCCGATCTCAGCCGTGACGCGCGCGTCGGGCGGTTGCTCCATCATTCGAAGCGTTTGCTGCACCTTCTGCTCGGGGAAGACATTCAGGTAGGGCGACTGCCCGAGCTGCACGGCCAGCGCCTGTTTGAGCGTGCCGTCAAAGACCGATTCACCCGTGGTATTCACGAAATCGGTGAGCAGGATGGAGTCGCGCTCGGTGAGTTTCGGTGTGCGATGCGAATAAAAATAGAAGCCTGCCGCGGCGGCAATGGCAATCGCGGCCACCGCCGCAAACAACAACCCCATACGCCACTTGGCGGGCGCGGGCCGGGCGGGTTCAACCGGTCCCGAGGGTACGGCGGCCGCCGGCCCTGTTGCCGTTGCCGTGCCGGAACTCGGCGTAGCGGTTGGGATCGCCGCGCTCACCGCAGCCGAGCGGCCTGAGTCGGTATCGCGTTTCAGACGCTTTAAATCGGCCTCGAGGTCCGAGGCGGTCTGGTAGCGCAGCCGGCGGTCCTTTTCGAGCGCCTTATTAATGATGCGTTCCAGTTCCGGCGACACTTCGGGATTCAAGCGCACAGGAGGAACCGGCGCGCGGTTCAAGATGGCGTCAAATAGAACCGCCGACGTGCCGCCCGAAAAGGCCTGCCGGCCCGTGGCCATCTCGTAAAGCACCAGGCCGAAAGAGAACAGGTCCGTCCGGGCATCTAGCTCTTCGCCCCGCGCCTGCTCGGGAGACATGTAAGCGACCGTGCCCATGGCCACTCCGGGGCTGGTAAGAAGTTCCTCCGCGGTCGCCGCCGTCGCTTGGGCCGTCGCTCCCTCGACAATGCCCACGCCAGCGGGTGCTAGCTTAGCGAGGCCGAAGTCCAGGATCTTCGCCTGGCCGCGCCGCGTGACGAAAATATTCGCTGGCTTGATGTCGCGATGGACGATGCCCTTTTCGTGCGCGGCATCGAGCGCATCGGCGATTTGGATGACCAGCTCGAGCAGCGTGTCGGTGTCGACGGGCTTCCCCGCAATGCGGTGCTTGAGCGTGTGACCTTCGAGCAGTTCCATGACGATGAACGGCTGCCCGTCGTGCTCGTCAATCTCGTGAATGGTGCAGATGTTCGGGTGGTTGAGCGCTGAGGCGGCGCGCGCCTCGCGCTGGAAGCGCTCCATCGCCTGCCGGTCGCGAGAAACTTCCTCGGGAAGGAATTTGAGCGCCACGTGGCGGCCCAGGCGCGTGTCCTCCGCCTTATAGACCACGCCCATGCCGCCGCCGCCCAGCTTTTCAAGCACCCGGTAATGCGAGATGGTCTTGCCGGTAACGTCGCTCAAATTTTTTCCGCTCCCCTCGGGCCCTTTAGAAGGAGTTTATCTCAAGGCGATGCAAAGCGGCAATCCAAACGTCAATCCATGCGGATTAAAGATGGTGAGAGCAGACTCACGGAGTTTTTGAGACCCGCCAAATCACCTTGCCTCCGTCGTCGGAGACCAGCAAGGACCCGTCCCTGGCCACAGCGACGCCCACAGGCCGGCCATTCACTATCTTGGAATTTGGATTGGGGGCAAATCCGGTTAGAAAAGGAGCTGGCCCACCCGACGGTTTGCCGTCTTTGAATGGAACAAACACGACGACGTAGCCGGAAAGGACGCTTCGGTTCCACGACCCGTGCTCCGCGATGAACGCCCCGTGCTTGTAAGAATCGGGGAATTGGTCGCCTGTGTAAAAGGCAATTTGGAGTGGAGCGATGTGCGGGCCGAGCAGAACGTCCGGAATAATGACCTTCGCCACGAGATCAGGCCGCTGCGGTTTGACGCGGTCGTCGAGATTCTTTCCGATGTAGCTGTAGGGCCAACCGTAGAAACCGCCCGGCTCAACGCGAGTGAAATAATCTGGCGGTAAATTGTCGCCAAGCATGTCCCGCTCGTTCACGTCTACCCACAAGTCTCCGGTATCCGGATTGACCGCGAGGCCCACAGCATTGCGAAGACCGCTCCCATAAACCGACCAATTCTTGCCGTCGGGGTCTGCGACCAGAACCGCCGCGCGCCTCGAATCGGATTCCACGCAAGCGTTGCAGTCGGAGCCGGCGGAGACATACAGCTTCTTCCCGTCTCGCGAAAACTCAACCGTCCTCGTGTAGTGCATGCCTCCGTTGGGAAGGTCCAGGATGTGTTCGCGCTCGCCGAGGCGACGGGAAGTCTTCGGGTCGTACGGAAATCGGACAACTTCATTGGTGTTGCCGACATAAACGTAATTATAATGAAAGGCGATTCCAAAGGGCTGTTTCAACCCGTCAGCGAAAATGCCCTTGCCGTTCGAAGCAGCGCCGTCGCCCGGATCATTGAGCACAAATACTTTCCCCAGAGTGGTATCCGTCACAAAAACGTCGCCGTTTGGCGCCACCGCCATGTGGCGCGGCTCCTCGAATCCGCTCGCAAAGAGTGACACGGTAAAGCCCTCCGGCGCCTGGGGCTTGAATCCCGGCACGGGTCTTACCTCCGGAGGATTGGCCACAATGGGCTTGACGTAAGGCTGGGGTAATCGGGGCGCCTCCCCGTGAGTAACCTGCGCGAAAGCGGATTGAGCCAGCATGAAGCACATGAGTAACAAAGTTGATATTTTCGCCGTCTTCATTTTCCTCCTCAGAATTCCTGTCAGGGTGCGGGGTCCCGGCCGGATTGTATCTCAAAGCCGGATTGAAACGTCGAATCAAGTGGCGAACGGCGTCTCGGAAATTGGATTGACTAACTTCAAATGAAGGTGCAAAATTTTGATTTGGCCTTCAAGCGGCGGTATCTGGTGACCTGCCGCGGCGAGGCGACCGGGGCGCGTGGCACTCATGAAAAACAAGAAAATGAAATTCGGGATCGGGATCGGCATCATTCTCGGCGTGGTCGTCTGGCAAGGTGTCTCGGGCTTTCGCCAGTCAAAAACTTATTATGTCACCGTCAGCGAGCTCCTTCAGGGCAAGGCGGAGCGCCACCGGGTGCGTGTAGGCGGCATCGTCCAGCCGAATTCCATCGAGCGGCACGGAAGCCAGGTGACCTTCCGCCTGGCCCAGGAGTCGGAATCCATCCCCGTGACGTACGTCGGAACCGACACGCTGCCCGACACTTTCAAGGACGGAGCGCAGGCCATAGTCGAAGGTGACTTCAGTCCTTCCGGCTCTTTCCGCGCCGAAAAAATTCAGGCCAAGTGCGCGTCAAAGTACGAAGCGGTGCCGGCAGGAAAGGCCGAACCGCGGAGTTCGAAACTGGAAACTCGAAACTAGGATTCTCCGCGCGTTTCGAATTTCGACTTTCGAATTTCATTGGGCCGGGCTCCTTCAGGGAAATTTATGAATCAAGTCGGAAGCGTCGCGCTGGTCGCCGCTCTGGCGTTCGCCGCCTATGGCGTGGTAGCCGGGGCGGTGGGCGGAAAACTTCGCAGCTTGAAGATTGTTCGAAGCGCGGAGCGATCCACGCTCGCCTTTTTCGTCATGATCACCGTGGCCGTGTTCGCCCTGGAATTTCTCATTCTGAAGGACGACTTCCACAGCGCTTACGTCGCGGCGCACTCGAACCGCGACCTTCCCGTCTACTACAAAATCGCGGTGCTGTGGTCGGGCCAGGAAGGTTCGCTGCTTTTCTGGACGTGGCTGCTCGCGATTTATGGCGGCATGGCCGTCCTGCTCAATCACCGCAAGAACCGCCAGCTCATGCCCTACGTGGTCTCGATCATCATGGCGACGGGCGCGTTCTTTTCCTCCATCACCTTTTTCGTCGCCAATCCATTTGACCAGTTAACCCTGGCGACCTCGACCGGCGCCGTGCCCTTCGCGCCGCCGGACGGCAACGGCCTGAACCCATCGCTGCAATACCACTCGATGGTGATTCACCCGCCCATGCTGTATCTCGGCTATGTGGGCTTTGTCGTTCCGTTCGCCTTCGCCATGGCGGCGCTCATCACCCGGCAACTGGGCGACAACTGGATCCGCGTCACACGCCGCTGGACGATGGTGCCGTGGGCGTTTCTCGGTACCGGCATCCTGCTCGGCGCCAACTGGGCCTATGTGGTGCTCGGCTGGGGCGGTTATTGGGGCTGGGACCCGGTCGAAAACGCCTCGCTTCTGCCCTGGCTTGCCGCCACCGCATTCCTTCATTCGGTGATGATTCAGGAAAAGCGCGGCATGCTCAAGGTATGGAACATCGTCCTGATTATCACGACGTTTTTCCTCTGCATTTTCGGGACGTTTCTGACGCGCAGCGGAATCGTTTCCTCCGTCCACGCTTTTGCCCAGTCGAATATCGGACCTGTATTCGCGGTCTTCCTCGCCATCATTATCTTCTTTTCGCTCACGCTGCTTTTCCTGCGCCTGGATTATTTGAAATCTGAAAACAAGCTGGATTCGGTGGTCTCGCGGGAAAGCGGATTCCTGTTCAACAACTGGATTCTGCTGGCGGCGGTTTTCGCGGTGCTGTGGGGAACCATCTTTCCCATCATTTCAAAGGCGGTGGAAGGCGTTACAGTCACCGTCGGCCCGCCGTTCTTTAATAAGGTTGCGATTCCCATCGGGCTGCTGTTGCTGTTTCTGACCGGCGTCGGCCCCTTGCTCGCCTGGCGCAAGACATCCTTCCAGAGTTTGAAGCGGAATTTTACGGCGCCTCTCGTCCTGGCGGCCGTGGCCGGTGCAGCGATTCTCGCCGCGGGCGTTCGCGACCTCTACGCGTGGATGACCATCTTTCTCTGCGTTTTCGTCGGCGTTTGTGTGCTGCAGGAATTTTACAAGGGCGCGCGGACGCGCATGCGCATCGTCGGCGAAAATTTTGCACAGGCGATTTACAACCTCACCATGCGCAACACGCGGCGTTACGGCGGCTACGTCATCCATCTGGGAATCGTTCTGCTCTTCGTAGGCTTTGCGGGGCTGGCCTTTAAGACTGAAGCGAAGGGTCTGATGCAGGAAGGTGATCTGCTGCAAGTGAAAGACTACCTGTTGCGCTGCCAGACGCTCACCCAGGGCGATACGCCCAACTATTTCTACCAGCGCGTGATTCTTACCGTCACCAAAAACGGCCGCGCGCTCGGCACGATGCATCCCGAGCGACGCATGTTCAAGGCAAGCCAGCAGCCCATCAGCCACATCGCCATCCAGCCATCGCTCACAGAAGACCTTTACGTGGTGCTTGCCGGACAGGATGAGGACACCGGCAAAGCGGTGGTGGAAGTCTTCGTCAATCCCTTGGTCGCCTGGGTTTGGATCGGCGGAGTCGTGATGCTGCTCGGCACGCTCCTCGCCATGATTCCCAGCCGCGTGGAGCGGGAAATGGCGGAAATCAAGCAGCCAAGTGAAGAAGCGGTTGAGGAGAAGCATGTCTTTTAGAAATGCGGCAGCTGTACTCATTTCGGCCGCGCTCATGGCAGCCCTCGCGCAGGCCGCCGAGAGCAACCAGACGGCCAATGACATCGGCGACCACGTGTACTGCGTGTGCGGAGGGTGCGTCGGGCTGCTCAACCACTGCCCCCACCCGGATGCGGAATGCTCGACGAAGAAAGAAATGAAGAGCCTGATCGCTGCGGAAGTCGCCGCGGGAAAATCCGAGACGGTAATCCTGCAGGACCTCGTGCATCGCTACGGCGTGCAGGTGCTCGCGTCGCCGCCAGCCAAAGGTTTCAATCTGACCGTATGGATTTTCCCCGGGTTGGGACTGATGCTGGGATTGGGACTGGTAGTCGCCATCGTGCGGCGCTGGCGAAAACCCCCGATGGCGGCCTTTGCTCCTCCTGCGCCCGTGGATCCTGAAGTGCTGGCTGCTGTTGAAGAAGAAATGAAGAAGGTCGCGAGCTCTTAAATGCCACTCGCAATCACTTTTCTGATCGCCGGATCGCTGGCCGTGTTCATCATGGCGCCGCTGCTCTCGCGCGAGAAGGCTGGGGAGGGCGCGCTGCCGGTTGACGTTACGCCCACCGCCCACCTCAAACACCGGAGGCTGGTTGTTTACGAAAACCTCCAGGACCTCGAATTTGAATTCAAGGCGGGAAAAATCGCGCGAGAGGATTATGATTCCTTGCGCGACAATTACCGCGCCGAGGCCGCCGGGCTGATGGCCGCGTCGCTCGAAGTGGAAAAGGCCGACTCGAGCGATGCACTCATCGAGCGCGAAATTGCCACGCGGCGAGCGCACCGCAAAGTCCAGGCCGTGGACGATTACGATTGTCCGAAGTGCGGATTCGAAAATCCGCTGCCGGTCAAGTTCTGCGGCGAATGCGGGGCGGCCCTGCGGCCTAGGTCGCAAAAAAAGTAGCGCGCGGTTTTGAGGCCGATGCCGTACCTCCGAGCGTGCATTTTTCACCGCTCGTGGGCAAAGATTGAAAGAAAGTTTTCGCCATTCGTATTTTGTTCCCAGTGAAACAGTTCCCCACAATCCGTCGCGCCGCGATGCCTGCGTTCGTCGCGGCGCTCCTGCTCGCGCCGTGCATGTTTGCGGCGGGCGCGCGGATCGAAGGCCGCGTCACGAACGGCACCCTCAACCGCCCGGTCGCCGGCGCCAAAGTCCTGCTGCTTTCTCCTCAACCACAGGTCGGCATGAAGCTCATTGACTCCGTCACAGCCGGCCCCGACGGCCGTTTCGAATTCGCGCGCACGGACCTCGACCCCGGCATGTTCTACCTGCTTCAGGTCAACTCCGGCGACGTGCCTTTTCATTTCCCCGTGCGGTTTGACCCGAAAGGCTCGGCGACGGTGGAGGCGACGGTTTACGGTTCCACGCGCTCCGACTCCGCGCTGCGGGTCGCCCTGCTGAGAATGATAGTGCAGGCAAGCGGCGACAAAATCCAGGTTCAGCAGGAATTCCAGGTGGAGAACGACAGCCAACCGCCGCGCGCGTATGCCGACGTGGAAGGCACGTTCCGCTTCCGCGTGCCGCCGCAGGTCTCCCAGCCCTCCGTCGCCGTGGCAGGCCTGATGAACATGCAGATTCCGCAGACGCCTACGCCCGGAAAGTCCGCGGGCGAATTCGTTCTTCATTATCCATTCAAGCCCGGCGCGACCCAGGTGACGGTCCGCTTTCAGGCGGACTACACGCCCTCCGCGTTTGCGCTCGACGGACAGGTGCCCTATCCCATCGCGCGCGCCGAGCTATACGTGATGCCCGCGAGTCTCGCGGTGAAGTCGGCGCTGTTCAAGCCCGCCGGCCGCGACGACGCGAAGGACATTCAATCCTTCGAAGCGGAAAATCTTCTCCGCGACGCTTCGCTCACGGCGACTCTGAGCGGCAAGGCGGCACTCAACCCGCAGGCCGAGAGCGAGCAGCGCGTCGCGGGCCCACGCCTCCAGCTCGTTCCAGGTCGCCCCCTCGAGACGCACCTCGCGCGCGCGGACCAGGGCCTCCTCGCGCTGGTTCGCGCGCGCCT
>CAYZVR010000047.1:13442-16968 GCA_964481715.1 uncultured Acidobacteriota bacterium
CCGAGAGCGAGCAGGCGGAAGGCCAGGTTAAGGTCGTTCCTAATCCCATGACGCGTCTGGGCGTGCCGCTGCTCGGGTGTTTCCTGCTGGTTCTCCTGTGGGCGCTCGGAATCCGCGCGGCCAAGGACTGGGAGCGCTGGAAAACGACCGGGCCGTCGAGTCCCGCGCGGAAGCAGTTCGAGGCCAAAGCGGAAGAGTTGCTCAATTCGCTGGCGGACCTCGACGAACTTTTCGACGCCGGCAAAGTCGAGAAGAAACAATACTGGAAAGAGCGGCTGGAGCTGAAAGCCAAGTTAATGGCGATTTTGAAGAAAGGCCCGCCCGCGCTCCGCGAGTCCTATGCCACCCGCCGCGTCCCGCGCTAACCCGGGGCTCGAGCTCCGCGACGTTTCCAAATATTTCGGCGACTCGGCCGCTCTAAGAAAGCTCACTTTCCGAGTGGCGCCCGGCGATTCCGTGCTCGTCTACGGTCCGAACGGCGCCGGTAAGACCACCCTGCTGCGCCTGCTGGCGTCGCTCGCGAAACCGAGCGAAGGCCGCATTTTTTTCGGCGACCAGGATCTTCAATCCGATCCCACGGCAAGCAAGGCGGCCGTCGGATTCGTTTCCCACGCCACGTTTCTTTACAGCGACCTGACGGCGCGAGAGAACCTGCGCTTCACCGGCCGTCTGTTCGGTCTCAACGATCTCGAAAAGACCATTAACGCGGCGCTCGAACTTTTCGCCGTTCGCGACCGCGCCGAGGAACCGGTGCGCGAACTTTCGCGCGGCCTTCAGCAGCGCGTCTCGCTCGCACGAGCTTTTTTGCACGACCCGGATTTTCTCCTGCTCGACGAGCCTTTTACCGGACTCGATGCCATTTCAGCCGAGAATCTCCGCGGGCTTCTCGCGCGGTTGCCCGGGCAGGGCAAAGCCGTGATGTTTTCAACGCACGATTTCGCGCAGGGCGCTTCCATCGCGCGCCGGCTGGTGGCCATGGAAAACGGGTTCGTCCGTTACGACGGGCCGCTGGGCTCCGCGCCGCTGGAGCAGTTGCGCATCGCGCGCAAGAGCGGGCAGGCCTGACCATGCATCAGGCACGAGTTGTCTGGACCGTCTTTGCCAAAGACTTTCGCGTCGAGTGGCGCAACCGCGAGACGCTCGCGCTGATGTGCGTCTTTGGCCTGTTGCTCGTCTTCCTGTTCAATTTCACCCTCGACACCGGCCGCGAGGAATCCCTGCGGACGCTGCCCGTGGTCCTCTGGGTCACCTTTGCTTTTGTCGGCATCCTCGGTTTCAACCGCTCGTTTGCCGCGGAGCGTGAAAACTCGTGCCTCGAGGGGATGATGCTCGCGCCCGTCGATCCGGGCGCTCTCTACCTCGGCAAGATGATCGCCAACCTGTTCTTCCTGGCCATTACGGAAGTCGTCGTGGTCATCGCGGCTTCACTTTGGTATAACTTCTCCTTCGTTCCTTCGCTCCGGTGGTTTGCGCTGACGACGTTCCTCGGGACGCTCGGCTACGTGGCGGTGGGAACGATCTTCGGCGCCATCGCCGCAAACACGCGCATGCGGGAGGTGATGCTCCCGGTGCTGCAATTCCCGGTGTCGGTGCCCGTTTTTATCGGCGCCATTGAAGCCACCTCCGGCGCGCTCAAGGGTGACCCCGTCGCGGATTATGCCAGCTGGCTGCAGTTGCTTTTGGCTTTCAGCATTGTTTTTACGGTGCTCGCGTACCTGCTGTTCGAATATGTTCTTGAAGAGTAGTCAGTCGTCAGTTGAGAGGGAACTCCTGAGCGGACAACTGACACTGTTCAGAAAATGAAAAAAGTCCTATCCAAATCCGTCCACCTGGCCGTCACGCTTGCGTGGTTTCTCGTCGCGCTTTACATGATTTTTCTCTACGCTCCGCGGGAAGAATCCATGGGCGAGGTGCAGCGAATTTTCTATATCCACGTTCCTTCGGCCATCACCGCTTTCGTCGCGTATGGCGTCGTGGCCCTCGGCAGTGTCGTGTATCTCGCCAAGCGCTTGCAGTTCTGGGACGAGCTGGCCCATTCCGCCGCGGAAATCGGATTTATCTTTTGCACCTGCGTTCTGGTCACGGGACCATTGTGGGCCAAGCCCGTGTGGGGCATCTGGTGGACATGGGACATGCGCCTGACTTCCACGTTTATTCTTTGGCTGCTCTTCATCGCTTACCTGATGCTGCGCAGCTACCTGATGAATCCGGCGCGCGCCGCAGTGCTCAGCTCGGTAGTGGGCGTGATGGGGTTCGCCGACGTTATTTTTGATTATATGTCCATCCGCTGGTTCAGAACTCAGCACCCGCAGCCGGTCATCCTGGGTGAGCCAGGGTCAGGCCTTGACCCGCGCATGAGCTTGACGCTCTTCGTCAGTTGGGGAGCGTTTATGTGCCTGTTCGCTTATCTTCTGCGCGAGCGGCTGGAGCTGGCCCGGACCGAGCGCGAGCTGCGCGGCCTGCGCCGCGAGCTGATTTCCCAGGAAGCAAGGAGCTAGCGTGGGCAACAATTTTCTGGTTCTCGCTTACAGTTTTCTCTGGTTGATCTTCATGCTTTACCTCTGGAATTTGTCCCGCCGCCAGGCGCGCCTGCGACGAGAGCTCGAGGACTTGAAAGCCCGGCTTGCGGGCCAGCAGTCCCGCACCAACCCTCGCGAGTAACGCGCACGTCCGCCGCGCGGCTGCGAACCGATAACAAAGAGCCTCTTGCCAAGTCACCTCGCCGGGCAATAAAGTAAGGCTGCTCCGAAGACATTTCGCCAGCTGGATTGGGTCACGCCCTGTCGGAAGTGACGGCGGCCGCAACTTGCGCGGCGCAAATAACGGGTGACGTGCACCTGAATTGCAGATCCGCGGTTCGCCGATGGAAAAGCGAAAACGCCGCAGACCTCGAAAACGAGGTCGGGGGTACCCCCTACCAACCCATCAATAACAGCGCCGTGCCATCCGGCTCCCGCCAGGCATTAATCTCAGATGCCATGGACTGCACCCTCCGCAGCGACGAGGGGAAATGGAGACTGTTTGGCGGCGTCAAGATCGTCCAGCAGCGGCGCGTGGACATCGAGTTCGGCTTGCAAGCTACAGATGTACAGAAGGAAGAGCGGGAAGTACAGAAGGGCCGAAAAGCCGATGGTGAAGGCGATCATCAGCACCAAAATTTGCGGACTCATACGTCACCTCCGACTTCTGCCGTGGGGATTGTTCCTTCGGCCAAGGTTCCCCTTGCTCCGCTTCAGGGATTCGGCGGCCCGTAGTTATTCCTTGGTGCGCGTGCTCCGGTAGATGTCGGTGCCGCCCGCCCCGCCGGCGCGAGCCGAGAAGAAGTAGAGCTCGGTGCCGTCCCAGGAGAGCGCCGGAGCACCATCCAACGCTGCGCTGTTGACGTTGGGCAGCCAAACAGGGATCGACCACGCATCTTGGGTAGAGTTCCGCGTCGAGTACCACAGGTCGCGTGGCGGCGAGCCCAGGCCTCCCGGACGTTCCGTGGACAGAATCATTTCCAGGCCGTCGCGACGGCGGATGGCGG
>CAYZVR010000048.1:0-5338 GCA_964481715.1 uncultured Acidobacteriota bacterium
CGCTCGAATACGTTTCCGGCCGCTCGAATTACGAGGCCGAAATCGCGCCGGCGCGCACGTTCGGGTTCTACGAGGAAGTCGAAATGTTGCGCAAAAGCGGACTGATCCAGGGCGGCTCGCTTGATAACGCCGTCGTCCTCACGCGCGACGGCGTCATGAATCCTGAGGGCGTGCGCTTTCCCGACGAGTTCTGCCGCCATAAGGTTTTAGATATCATCGGCGATCTGGCGCTGCTCGGGCATCCGCTTATCGGCCACGTGGTCGCTGAGCGCGCCGGACACGCCATGCACGTGGCGCTGGTGGACAAGCTGCTGCGCCATAAAGAAGCGTGGGAAACCGTCACTTCCGCCGCGCTCGAGCCCAAGAAAGCTCGCCCAACATCCCCTACCCTGGCTGCTGAGCCCCTTGCCTAGCAGCACGCGGGCGGAATTGCTATAGTGGCGGCCATGCGCGCCGCCTTCCGAATCCCTAGTCAATTCAACGCCGCTCAATTCTATGTGGACCGCCACCTCGACGAAGGGCGCGGGGAGAAGGCCGCGATTTTTCACGGCGGCCAGGAGCTCACTTATCGCCAGATCGCCGAAAAGGTTAACTGCGCCGCCAACGCCATGCGGCGAGCGGGCATCCGCAGAAAGGATCGGGTGCTGCTGGTGCTGTTCGATTCGCCCGCTTTCGTCGCGGCTTTCTGGGGAGCGATTAAACTCGGCGCGGTTCCGGTCCCCGTAAACACGCTGCTCACGGCGGAGGAATTCCAGTTCACGGCGGAGGACAGCGGGGCGCGGGGACTGATTGCCGAGTCTGCACTTTATGAGAAAATCGCGCCGGCGCTTCGCGTGCCGAATCGCCTCAAGAAAGTATGGATTGCGGGCACGCCTTCGGAAGGATGCGCGAGCTTCGAGGAAGATCTTGCGCAAGACTCATCCGAAGCATCCACCGCTCGGACCCACCGCGACGATCCAGCGTTCTGGCTTTACACCTCCGGCAGCACCGGGCGTCCCAAAGCTTCCATCCATCTCCAGCACGATATGGTCTGCTGCCTTGAAACCTACGGCAAGCGAGTGCTTGGAATCCGCGCCAGGGACGTGACGTTTTCAACTTCCAAACTTTTTTTCGCCTACGGACTCGGCAACGCACTCCACTTCCCTTTCGGGGTGGGAGCGGCGACGGTGCTGCTTTCGGAAAAACCCACTCCGGAAAAAGTTTTCGAAATTTTGCGCCGGCATCGGCCGACGATTTTCTACGCCGTGCCCTCGGTCTACGCGGGGTTGCTACATGCCGACGGGTTGAGGCGCACAGACTTCCGATCGGTGCGCTGCGCGGTCTCGGCGGGAGAAGCGTTGCCCGCGCCGCTTTGGAAACGCTGCCGTGAAAAGTTGGGACTATCCATCGTGGACGGCATCGGCTCGACCGAGATGCTGCACATGTTTATTTCCAACCGTCCCGGAGACATCGTCCCGGGCAGCAGCGGCAAGCCCGTGCCGGGTTACCATGTCAAGATCGTTGACGAGCGCAAGCGCAGCGTGCGCCCGGGCCAGATCGGCGAGCTGTGGGTGCGAGGCGAAAGCGCTGCGGCGGGTTACTGGCGCCGTCCCGCCCTGACACGCGCGACGTTTCGAGGCCAGTGGACGGTGACCGGAGACAAATTCTTGCGCGACGCGCGCGGCGCTTACTGGCACTGCGGGCGAAGTGATGACATGCTGAAGGTGAGCGGCATGTGGGTATCCCCCGTCGAAATCGAATCGGCGTTGCTCGCGCATCCGGCCGTGCTCGAATGCGCCGTGGTGGGCTCCAAAGACGGCGACGGGCTGATCAAACCCCAAGCCTTCGTCGTGCTGAAGGATTCCGGGCAATCTCCCGCGCCGACCGAGGCCGACCTCGCGCTATTTCTCCGCAAAAATCTTCCTGCTTTCAAGGCGCCGCGCTGGATTGTTTTTTGCGCAAGCCTTCCGCGCACTGCCACCGGAAAGGTTCAGCGCTTCAAGTTGCGGAAGCCAGCCGGTGAGCCCTAAAGATAAGTCTGCGTTCAGCTTTCGAGGACATCTTGACTCCCGACTTTTGGCAGCCTAGAGTAGAAACCCGAAAGGCACCGCGCCGTGGTGGCAGTGCCGAACGCGACAGGGTAGAGAGATTTTTCCACGGCGCGCACTACCATCGATGGCTGTTTGGGGGCGAACAGCTGGGTTCAGTGCAGGGGCGGCGTACCTTTCACCGTCGCGTGGTTTCCCCTTTCCAGCCGATTTCCCTTTCACAGTTTCGGTTATGAAACTTTCTGCGACGCGCGTTTTCGCCCGTTCCAAGCGGGGTGTAGGATCAGACCGCGTCAGAGCATCTGTTATAATCGCGGCCCAAAGGAATTCTCACCGGCGGCCGACGGAGAACCCATGAGCGTTTTGAACGTGGCGAATGAACTGAGCGTCTACGAATCGATGGCGGCGCGTTTCGACGTGGCCGCGCAAAAGCTGGGCTTGGACCCGGGACTGCTCAAGTACCTTCGCACGCCGAATCGCGAAATCATCGTCCACATCCCCGTCCAGTTGGACAACGGCGCGCTGGAGGTCTTCGACGGCTTTCGCGTGCAGCACTCGATCGCGCGCGGGCCCTGCAAGGGCGGCCTCCGTTACGGCCCGAACGTCACGCTGGATGAAATCCGCGGGCTCGCCGCCGAGATGACCTGGAAATGCGCGGTGGCGAACATCCCCTTCGGGGGCGCCAAGGGCGGCGTCATCTGCGACCCTCAAAACCTTTCCAAGGGCGAGCTCGAGCGCATCACGCGGCGTTACACGGCGGAAATTCTCGACTACATCGGCCCGGAGCGCGACGTTCCCGCGCCCGACATGAACACCAACGAGCAAACCATGGCGTGGATTATGGACACTTACTCCATGCACGTCCGCCACACGGTGACCGCGTGCGTCACCGGCAAGCCGTTCGATCTCGGCGGGTCGCGCGGCCGCCCGGAAGCCACCGGGCGCGGCTGCATGTTTGTCACCGACCAGGCGCTCAAGCGCTTCGGCCGGGAACGCTCCGCCACGCGCGTCATCATTCAGGGTTTCGGAAACGTCGGCTCGCAGGCCGCGCGCCTGATGCACGAAGCGGGTTACAAAATCATCGGCGTCGGCGACATCAAGGGCGGGGTCTTCAACACCCACGGGCTGGACATTCCCAAGCTGCTCGAACACTCCAAACAAATCAAGACGGTCGACGGTTTTACCGGAGGCGAGCGCATCGGGAATCTGGAAATCCTCGAGCAGGATTGCGACGTCCTGATTCCCGCCGCGACCGAAAGCGTCATCAACTCCAAAAACGCCGACCGCATCAAAGCGCGCATCCTGGTGGAAGGCGCGAACAGCCCCACCACTCCCCCCGCCGACGATATCCTCTTCGACCGCGGCGTCTTCGTCGTCCCCGACATCCTGGCCAACGCCGGCGGCGTGACCGTTTCCTATTTCGAATGGGTGCAGGACCGGCAGGGTTATTTCTGGCCGGAGGGCATGGTCAACGAGCGGCTCAAACACATCATGGTCGCCGCATTCAACGACGTGGTCGGGTACGGCGAAAAACATAACGTCAATAATCGCATCGCCGCCTACATGCTCGCCATCGACCGCGTGGCGTTTACACTCAAGCTGCGGGGGATTTATGCGTAGCCAATTTCGGGGCAGCCACGACAGCGGTGTTTACGACCTAGCCTTGGCTGGCGATCAAAAGCTCAAGAAACAAAGGGGAGTGCCGCGCTTGCTTCTGTAGTGTTAGAATCGAGGGCAGGAGTTGACCCCATGCGACAAGTGGTGATTTACCCAGGTGAAGATGGTTATTGGGTGGCAGAGTGCCCCAGCCTTCCGGGCTGCGTGAGCCAGGGCGCGACGAAGGAGGAGGCGACTCAAAATATCCGCGAGGCCATTCGAGGCTACATTGCTGCTCTCGAAGGGGACGGATTGCCCGTGCCGGTGGAGCGCTTTGAAGTCCTCGTGATGGCGGTATGAGCAAGTTGCCCCGGATTTCAGGGCGTGAGTGCGTGAAAGCCCTGGAGCGCGCGGGTTTCTACTTCAAGCACCAAGAGGGCAGTCACATCATCCTTCGCCGCGACTCTCCCTACGCGCAAGTCGTCGTGCCAGACCACAAAGAGCTTGATCGCGGGACGCTGCGTTCAATTCTTCGTTTCGCCGGGCTCACCCTCGAGCAGTTTGTGGACTTGCTGCGATAACTCAGAAGCACGGGATTTATGCGTGAATTGTAGGGGCGGTTCGCGAACCGCCCCTGCGTCTCGTTTCCAAGAAAAAAGAAGTGCGCGCTATTCCAACGGGATTCGGCCTTTGTTTCGCGCAAGCCAGGTCTCGAAATCTTGCAGCTCGGGGTTCAGACTCCGGGCGAAGACCGGATCGCGCGCGCCGCAAAAATATTCGTTGAAGTCGCGCTTGAACTGGAACATGTTGCCAAGGTCCTCGGCGCCGGGAAAGCCGAAACTGCGGTACGCCTCAGGCGATACCGCGTTATAACGCACTTCCTGACCGAGCGCTTTGGTGAGTGCGGCGGCCATTTCCGCGCCGGTCAGATGCTCGCCGGCGATGCCAACCTTTTTGCCGATGAACTCCGAACCGCGCTTGAAAATCCCGTAGGCGCATTTCCCGATGTCTTCGGCGGCGATCCCCGGCAACTTCTTGTCATCCATGGGAAAGGTCAGGGCCAGCTTGCCGTCCGGCCCTTTCTTCGGACCCGAACCGAAATAGATGAAGTTATCCCAATAAAACGAGGCCAGCAGGAGCGTCACGGGCAGGCCGAGACCGGTGAACACATGGTCGGCTTCGCCCTTGGCGTCAAAGTGCGGCACTTTGTATTTGCCCATAAGCGTGGGCATGCGATTGTCGCTGAGCGGAACCCACTTGCGGGTGTCTTCGAGCGTTGACCAGATGACGTGCGCAAGGCCCGCGTCTTTTGCCGCCTGCGCCATCGCAGTGGCTTGGGCCAGCTCTTTTTCGGGCGAAAAGTGCGCCCAGTAAAACGTCACGCAGAACGCTCCGTGAGCGCCTTTGAACGCTCGCTTGAGACTCTCGATGTCGTCCACGTCAGCCGCGACGACTTCCGCGCCCAGTCTGGCCAAGTCCTTCACCTTTTCCGAGTTTACGTCCCGCGTCAGCGCGCGCGCTGCGAACCCGCCGTTCGGGTCGCTCAAGATCGCACGGACTAATCCTCCGCCCTGCGCGCCGGTTGCGCCTAGCACCGCAATCGTCTTCTTTTCAGCCATGATCGTCCTCCTCGCTCCGCGAGCATGAATTACAGGAAATAGTCTTAATCGTCGAAAGCTCCAATTTACAGGCTTTCAAGCTGCGCAGTCCAGTCT
>CAYZVR010000048.1:5348-16806 GCA_964481715.1 uncultured Acidobacteriota bacterium
ATTCAGTGCGCGGTCAGAAATTTCGCCTCGATGGCTTTCACCTTCCCCAGACGGCGTACGTGGCGCGCTTCACCCGAGAATTTTGCGGCGAGAAAACTTTCCGCCAGCTCGCGCGCGAGCGCCGGGCCGATAATCCTCGAGCCTAAAACCAGCACATTCATATCGTCGTGCTCGACACCCTGGTGCGCCGAATAGGTGTCGTGGCAAAGGCCCGCGCGGATGCCGGGAATTTTGTTGGCCGCCACCGATGCGCCTACGCCACTTCCGCAGATAAGAATCCCGCGCTCGGCGCGGCCGTCGCGTACCACCATGCCCACGGCTTCGGCAAAGTCAGGGTAATCGTCGGGAGACGTGCCGCTCGACGCGCCCACGTCCACGACTTCGTGCCCGAGGCTGCGGACGTAGGAAACCAGCTCTTGCTTCATTTCAAATCCCGCGTGGTCTGCACCCAGCACGATACGCATGATAGGTCTCCTATCCAGAGAAATCTCAGGCTTAGACTATACGCCCATCGAATCGCCTCCGGCGCTTCACTTCATTTCATGCAGTGCTCGCGGCGCTGGGCGCGCAGGCGGGAGAACAGTGGCTGCGCAAGGTCGCGACGGATGGCGGATTCACCCGCTTCCGCCGCGCGGCGGAGGCGCCGTTCAATCTGGTGATTGAAGCGCGCCCGTAGCGCCGAGCTACGCTTGACGACCCTTTGCGGAGCCTCGGCGAGCGCAGCTCGCCGGTACAATTGAGGAATCCCGCCTCCATCCAGAAATAAAGTGTGTCAGTTTCGTCAGTTGTGTCCACCGTGTCAATTTTGTCAGATAGACTGGTCGCGGCATGGAGTGTCTGGAGGAAACTTTGACGGAATTGAGACTGGAAGAAAAAGCGAAGCGAAAGAATTGGAGCTTGCGCGGGCGCGAGAATGGCGTTTCGACCAATATTCATGCGGGTGTGAGCGCCAACGCGCCGCGCGCCTACAAAGAATAAAGAGATGTTATTTGATGAACGAAGCTGATAACTCGCTGAAAATACGGAGGCGGGTACCTGAAAAAGGCCGAAATCATGCCATTTCGGGCCCATTCGAACCCAATTCGAACCGAAAAAGGAACCGGGCGAGATGCCGTAACCATGCAAACCGGACGCGTGCTTGACAAACCCGGTACCCTCGATTACCGTTCGGTCTGGCTTCGGGCGGCGGCAATCGTGACGTCGCACCGGAAACCTGCCAAGACAGCGGAACCCTCCGTGAGCATGATCAGAACTGAAGACGAACTGCGGCGCGAAATCGTCGAGATTGGCCGCTGGATTCATCGCCTGGGCTTTGTCGCCGCATACGATGGCAACATTTCGGCGCGCCTCGACAACCATCGCATTCTCTCCACGCCCACCACCATCAGCAAAGGCATGATGGAGCCCGACGATCTGGTAATCTGCGATCCGCAGGGGAAAAAAATCAGCGGGCGTCGCAACGTCACGAGCGAAATCCAGATGCACCTGCTCATCTATCGCCGCCGCCCGGACGTCCACGGAGTGGTGCACGCGCATCCGCCCACGGCCACCGGCTACGCTGCGGCGGGACTCTCGCTCAACAAAGCTCTGATCTCGGAAGTGGTCCTCTCGCTCGGCTGCATACCTCTGGCGCGCTACGGAACGCCCGGCACGCCCGAGCTGACCGACGCCCTGGAGTCCCTGGTCGGCTCGCACGACGCGATTCTGATGGCCAATCACGGCGTGGTGACGCACGGGCCGGACCTCGCGACCGCCTATTTCCGCATGGAGACGGTCGAGCACTTCGCGAAGATTTCCCTGGTCTCGGAACTTCTCGGCAGGCAGGTCTTGCTCTCTGAGACGGACGTGGATAAACTGCTGGCGGCCCGCCGGACGTATTTCGGAACGACCGCCCCGGCGATCGAGCGCACCGAAGTTTGCCCGGTCACGGACGGCCCGCACGAGACGCCGCGCCAGGTCACCGTCTCGCGGCAGGACCTCGAGTCTATGGTCGAGCGTGCGGTGCGATCCTTGAAGCCGAGAATGTGAGAGAGGAAAGGTCGAAAGTCGAGAGTTAAAAGTCAAAAGGTGCAGAGGCGAGGCGGGAACATTTCACGTTTCCCTTTCGACCTTCAACATTTGACTTTCAACTTCTGGGAGGATGACAATGGGTGAAGCGCTAGGCATGATCGAAACGCGAGGCCTGGTAGCGATGATCGAAGCTTCCGACGCGATGGTGAAGGCCGCCAATGTCACCCTGGTCGGATGGGAAAAGATCGGGTCGGGATACGTCACGGCTCTCGTCCGGGGCGACGTGGCCGCGGTTAAAGCCGCCACGGACGCCGGCGCCGCGGCGGCACGGCGGGTGGGCGAGCTGATCGCCGTTCACGTCATTCCGCGCCCGCACTCGAGCCTGGAAGACACGCTGCCTATCGGCAAGTCGGAAGAACTCGTCTCAAAGTAATCGTGACGAGTGCCGAGCAAGATGCTTGTCTACTTCCCTTGCTCAAGGCGGCATGCTCGGCAAAAGAGCGGCTGCAAATCGTCCAGGATGAGAGTGCAACGAGGAAGTTTTCCGACGCCCGCTCGTCACTCATCACTTGTCACTGACTTTCTTATGCTTCTCGCCAAAGTTGTCGGAACCGTCGTCGCGACGCGCAAGGACGCGCGCCTTGAGGGCAAAAAGCTCCTCATTGTGACGCCGCTCACTCCCGAAGAAGTCGAAGGCAACAAATCCGCGGGGCCGACCGGCAGGGCGAATTATCTGGTTGCGGTGGACACCGTGGGTACGGGATTTCATGAGACCGTGATCGTCGTCCAGGGAAGCTCGGCGCGCATGGCCGAGACGTGCAAGGACAGGCCGGTTGACGCGGCGATCGTCGGCGTGGTCGATACGGTCAAGCTGGACGAACCCTAACCCAAAGGTTATGAGTTATGAGTTTTGAATTATGAAACCACTCTGCCCCAGGTCGGGAGAGGAAGTTCTATCTCATAACTTATAACTCAGAATTCATAACTCTGATGTTCCTAGCTCGCGTTGTCGGAACCGTCGTTGCCACCATGAAGAATCCTTCTCTCGTTGGGAAGAAGATTCTGATCGTCCAACCCATTAACAAGAGCGGAAAAGATCTGGGAAGTAAAATGCTGGCCCTGGATAGCGTGGGCGCGGGCGCGGGTGAAACCGTCTACTGCTGCCGCGGACGCGAAGCGAGTTTTCCGTGGCTGCCCAACGAAGCGCCAACTGATGCGACCATCGTGGCGATTGTGGACAGTATCCATGTAACCTAGCGGTAATTGTTGTTCCAGGGGTTATGAGTTATGAGTTATGAGTTATAAATTATAAATGACATGAACTCCCGGACGGCCACGGCAACTCATAACTCTTAACTTTGAACTCGTGTCCATATTGGGGAGGGGTGACGGGGTGATTATAGGGCTTGTGGTCGGAGACATCGTTGCAACGCAAAAGGCGCCCAGCCACGTCGGGCGGAAGATCCTGATCGTTCAACCCCTGAACCTCGACGGCTCGGAGCGCGGCGATGTGGTGCTGGCGCTTGATTCCGTGGATGCAGGGGTCGGCGACCGAGTTTTGGTCGTTACCGAAGGCTGGAGCGCCATGACCGCGGTCGGGCGGCCGCAATCTCCCATTGACATGGCCGTCGTCGGCGTCATTGACACCGTGACGGTCAACGATTGAGCCTTCCCACCATTAATCCGACAAATTCCGGGGTGAAACTTTTTGGAGACCACCGACCAGGCGGCGCCCCGCTTCCGGTACGGAAACCTTCCCATCAAGAATTATCTGGCGGGCCGAAATCCTCTGACGGTAGATCTCACGGTTTGAGGATTTGTCGGACCGCAGCGTCGAACCGGCGAGTGAAGCCCCCGCAAACAGCCCGCGCGAACGCGAATAGCTCAGGATTTCCGTGTGCATCAACGCGTCGGTTTCCGCCGTCGCGGCGCGGCCTTTCGGCCCGGCTGCGGCGGAGAGATCCGCGCCGAGCTTGACTTTACTCCTGAGCAGCGACTTCACGCCTTTCGGATTCATGATCAGCAAAACGTAATCGTTCGCCTGTCCGCCCAGTTGAAGTCCAATGCTTCCTCCCTCCAGGCGAAGCATGGCCGGAGCGCCCCAGGGGCCGTTAAAATCGTTTCCGCCGCGGCAAAGCATGGCGCCGCGCCCGTAGCTTCCGCCAATGCCCAGAGCGAATTTCTTGACCGATGGAATCACCACCACGCACTCCGCCTTGTCGAGCAGCGACTTGGGAATCCCGTCCGGAATATTCAGGATTTCGTCCATCACCTCCGCCGCATTCTGCAACCGCTCGTCCGCATCGCTTGCGGAAAGCGTCGCCGAGGCCAGCAGGATCATCCCGAAAAATGCCACTACAATTCGTCGCGTCAAAGTATTTCTCCTTTCAAATCCGATTGTCGAATGTCGAAGAGGATCGGTCAATCCTACGGTCTTTCACCAGGCCATCAAACCTGCCGCAAGAGTCCCACATGGTTGGATGCAAAATATCAGGGCCGGAGCATTCCGCAAACCACGGGGTCTATCCCCCCTTCACGACCCGGAGCTTGTTGGTCACGGAAAACGCCCCGGAGACTTGGTTCGCCTGGATGTTTGCAATGTTCCGATCCGCTTCAGAGTCCACCACACCGACCAGGGTCACGTTGCCGTTTTTCACAATGATGTGAATGGAAGGCACGGGCGCACTCGCATACCGCTGCAAAGGCGCACTGGAAAAGACTGAGCGGTAACAGGCCCGGCGCACTCGGTCGTCGTTGAACGAGACGGGCAGCACCTCGACGTGATTGGTCACGCCTTCGACACCCTCGATGCCCTTCACCGCCGCTTCGGCGTCTGATTTGAGCGTTGGCCGAACAACTTGCCCGAGCAATTCTACGCGATCTCCACGCAATCGGTATTCAAGATTATCAAAAACCGAGTAGTAGGGCAGCATTCTGAGCTGATGTCCCACCTGTTTCTCCAGCCACTGGCTGGATGTCCTGTCCCCGCGAGTGTGCAACTTCGGTTCGTCTTTCTTATCTTTGGAATCCCCCCTCGCTGCAATCGGCAGTGCAAGGAGGGCGAAGCCAAATGCTATCCCAAGAACTTTTTTCAACATGGCTCCCGCCTTTCCCAATAGTTGCGCCGGCAGGAGCCGGGTGCGATTCGGAATCCCCCGTGGGGATCCTGCCGGCCTGCACTTCCGTCTCATGTCGCATCGCACCCGGCAAAATTCCCGGCTTAACTTTTGGCATCAATCGAGACCGGTTGGGAGAGCTCGAAAACCAGGATTGTCTCCACCGGAATCGTGATGTCCTTCTTGCCGGTCAGAGCAGCGATGGCCACTCCGGCGCCGGCGCCAATCGGGCCGCCGATCAGTGCGCCTTTGCCGCCTGCGGCCAGGGCGCCAATCAGCGCTCCGCCGCCTGCGCCGCCTCCGATGAACCCCCAATTACGTTTCTTGTGGTTACGCCCGTAGCGACCGAAATCATCGGTTTGAATATTGTAAGTCTCGCCGTTGACCTCAACCGTTTCGAGCGCGAGGTGGAGCCGGGCAATGCCTTTGAGGTGGCCCGATTCATGGGCCCCGACCACGACACCACCAACACGAGCGCCTTGGGGGATCACAGTTTTCCCATCAACCATGATGGGCTCGGCCACCGTCGCTCGAAAGCGGTCACCCTGATTGTTCAGGTCACTCGAGAGTGTCTGATCAATCTTTACCATGACGTCGGTCCCTTCGGGAACCGTAACGGGTGTGGACGTCAGCGTCTTGGCCATCCACACGCCTCCGGCCCCGAGGGCGAGAATCAACGGCAGTGCTATCAGCATGGTGCGTTTCATCGGAAAATTCATAACACCTCCTTCATCCATTTTCACCCTTGATAGCGCACGAACCGTTCCAAAGTGCGCCGCCATATTTTGTTTATAAGAAACGACTTATCAATCGTGGCCTAAGCTGATGCGATGTAATATTTACACTGATTCGAATTCGGGCGTGGTTTCACCGCCCAATCCAAAACGGATTTCGGACCCGCTCATCAGACCCGTGCAACTGTCGACAGCTTACACTCGGGAGCAGACTGCCTTCTGTTTTCACCGCGCTCAGTGCTACAATTCCTTTGCATGGCGGGCTCGCCGCAGTCTCCCTTTCGCGTTATTGGAATCGACCCCGGCTTGAACATCACCGGATACGGCGTAATCGAGTGCCACGACGGCCAGGTGACGCTTCTCGAGGCGGGAGTCATTCGGTCGCCGCGAGCTCGCGGAGAAAATCTACCGCTGCGATTGGAAACGCTTTATAAGGGGTTGTCGGAAGTCATGGAAGAGTTCCATCCTCGGACGATGTGCCTGGAAGAGGTTTACAGCCACGCGGCGTATCCGAAGACTTCCATTCTGATGGGCCACGCGCGCGGCGTCATTTGCCTGGCGGCGCGGCAGGCGGGCGTGACGGTCGTGAATTTTTCTCCCAAGCGCATCAAACAGTCGGTGACGGGAAACGGAAACGCCTCGAAAACTCAAGTGCAGCGTGCCGTGCAGCAGGTTTTCTCGCTCGGACGGCCGCCCCAACCACCGGACGTTGCGGACGCCTTGGCCGCGGGGCTCTGTTATGCGAATTCTCTCAAGGTTCGAGTAAACGGCTTGAAGCCACGGCGAAGACATTTGTGAGAGGAGATTCGTGATCTCGGAAATTACAGGCGAAGTTCTCTACGAGCGCATCCGGCGCACCTCCCTGCTGCTGCGCGTGGATTCGCTTTGCTATGAGATTTTTGTTCCTTCCGGGATTGCATCGCGGCTTCGGACGGCGACCGAGCGGCAAAACCCGCTGACCTTTTATACGATCTATTACATTGACGGAGGCCTCGGCGGCGGCCATTTGACGCCGAAGCTCGTGGGATTTCTCGATCCGATCGACCGCGAATTTTTTGAGGCCTTTACGACCGTCCCGGGCGTGGGCTTTATGAGGGCGCTCAAGTGCCTGGTGCAACCCCTCAACGAGATTGCGCGTGCCATCGAGCGCGGCGATACGGAGCAGTTGCAGGAACTGCCGCACATTGGGGCTAAGACCGCGGAGCGCATCGTCACCGAACTGCGCGGCAAGATGACCAAATTCGCGCTGGCGCCAACCGACCAACCGCTCTCCATCGAAAAGGAATCGGTGTCCGAGCTGAAAGAAGAAGCGCTCGCCGTGCTCCTCCAGCTCGAATATTCGCGTTCCGAAGCGCAGCGCATGGTGGAAGATATTTTCGGCAAGCACAAGAATCTGAAAAACACCGAGGACTTCTTGCGAAAAGTCTTTGAGCAAAAACAGGAAGAAGGAAGTCGGAAGTAGCGAAAAGGGCGCAGGGCAGGGATGCTCAATGACCTCTGCCTGACTCCTGCTTTCTGATTGGCGATTCATCCCATTTTATGAGAGAGCGTCTCGTCTCGCCCGAACTGATCTCGAAGGACGAAGAGAGCTTCAACCGAAGCCTGCGCCCGCCGACGCTTGAAGAATACGTCGGGCAGAAGAAGGTGGTCGAAAAGCTCTCCATCGCGCTCGAGGCCGCTCGCAAGCGCGGCGAGCCGCTCGAACACGCGCTGTTCTACGGGCCGCCCGGACTCGGCAAAACCACGCTCGCCTACATCATCGCGAACGCCATGGGATCGCGCATTACTACCACTTCAGGCCCCGCGCTCGAGCGCACCGGCGACCTGATGGGAATCCTCACCAATTTGAATGAGGGCGACATCCTGTTTATTGACGAGATCCACCGCCTGCCGATCAACATCGAGGAATTCCTTTATCCCGCCATGGAAGACTTCAAGGTGGATCTTGTCGTGGATAAGGGAATGTTCGCGAAGACCATCAACGTCCCGCTCAAGAGGTTCACCCTGCTCGGCGCCACCACGCGCGCCGGCAGCCTTTCGGCGCCGCTGCGCAACCGCTTTGGACTTTTCTATCACCTGGAATTCTACGAAGTGGATGATTTGCGCCGCATCGTACTGCGCTCGTCAGGAATCCTGGATGCGAAGACGGACGAATCCGGCGCGAGTGAGATCGCGCAACGCGCACGCGGCACGCCGCGCATCGCCAACCGCCTGCTGCGACGCGTGCGCGATTTTGCGGAAGTCAAATCCACCGGCGACATCACCGCCGACGTAGCGCGTCAAGCGTTAAAGCTCGAGGGGGTGGACGGCAAAGGGCTGGACGACCTAGACCGTAACTTTCTTTCGACCATCATCAAGCTTTACAACGGCGGGCCGGTGGGAGTGGAAGCGCTCTCCGCCACACTCAACGAAGAAGTGGACACACTGGTGGATATGGTCGAGCCTTATCTTTTGCAGCAGGGATTCATCAGCCGCACCAAGAGCGGACGCAAGGCCAACGAGCCCGCGTACATGCACCTCAACCTTTCCCCGCCGGCGCCCCCACCCCCGACGCTTTTCGACGGAGAACAATAAGGGCTGTGCCGGCCTCCTTCCCGCATGAATTTATGAACATTCTCGAACAACCCGAAACCATTCTTACCGCGAAAGAATGTTACCGCCGGGTCCGGGAAAAGTTCGCGCCGCATTTTTCGCGTTGGCTGCGCTGCCGTTCCACGCGCGAGCTTGAGGCGGATCCAATTTACGCATCGCTCGCAGATGAAATCAACGAAGTCCTAGGGCATTGTGACATTAGCGAAATTCCTCGTGCCGCCGCTCCGGCGCGGCCAAGGTATCGCATTCTTGCCTGGAACCTCGAGCGGGGCATTCGGTTCGACGCGCAATTGGAAGCGCTCCGCTCACACCCTTACTTGAAAACCTGCGACGTGCTGCTCCTGACCGAAACCGATCTGGGCATGGCGCGCTCGGGCAATCGAGCCGTTGCGCAGGAGCTCGGGCGCGAATTGGGAATGCAAGTCGCGTTCGCGCCCTGCTACCTGAACCTGACCCGCGGCGCGGGCGTGGAGTACGACGCGCCGGGTGAAAATGATTTGGGGCTGCACGGCAACGCTGTTCTCAGCCGCTATCCCATCCGGCGCGCCTGGGCGATTCCCCTCAAAAACGGCATTGACAAGATGGCAGGCCGCGAAAAACGGCTGGGCTGCCAGAAGGCGGTCGCGGCGGAAATTGATTTTCCCAACTTCGCCATCACTGCCGTCGCCGTCCACCTCGATACCCATTCCACACAGCGCCATCGCCGCGACCAGATGCGCGACGTCATCAATGGGCTCGCGACTGACCGGCCGCTGGTCCTCGGCGGCGACTGGAATACGACGACCTACAACGCTTCGCGGGCTTTCTATGCCATCATGGGTTACTGGCTGCGGCTTTTCATGGGCGTTGAAAACGTCATCCGCAACCACTTCCTGCACCCTTACAGGCATTTCGAAAAGGAATTGTTCGCGCTCGTCGAAGCGCACGGGTTCGACTATCGCCGCTCGAATGTTTTGGGAGAACGGACCACCACCTACGACGTTCTCGATGGGAAGACTCGCAAGAACCTCGGCGAGTGGGTTCCGGGATGGTGCTTCGCCTTCATTCGCTGGGCGCTGCGCAACCACGGCGGCACGTGTCCGCTCAAGATTGACTGGTTCGCGACGAAAAACGTCCGCACGGAGAATCCCGTCATCATCCATGATCTGCGCGAAGGGCGCGCCGAGCCGCTCTCCGATCACGACGCGATCGGCCTCGATGTGCTCGTGCCCTG
The DNA here is from genome assembly GCA_964481715.1 of uncultured Acidobacteriota bacterium. Taxonomy (GTDB): domain Bacteria; phylum Acidobacteriota; class Terriglobia; order UBA7540; family UBA7540; genus JAHEKS01. The sequence goes on from CAYZVR010000048.1 coordinate 15,014, forward strand.
ACGGACGCAGGCGGTAGAACCCATGAAGTCCGTTTACCTTTCGCTCGGATCCAACCTCGGCGACCGCGCCGGCCATCTCCGCCAGGCGCTCGAATTGCTCACTCAAGCCGGAATCAAAATCCGCCGCGTTTCGTCGTTCTACCGGACCGAACCCGTGGACTTCCGCGCGCAGCCGTGGTTCGTGAATTGCGTTGCCGAAGCCGCAACCGATCTGATGCCCATGCAGCTTCTGAAGGCGGTGAAGAAGGTCGAACGATCGCTGGGGCGCCGCCCGGGCATTTCGAAAGGGCCGCGGCCGATTGACATCGACATCCTGCTCTACGAAAATGCCGTGGTTCGTTCCCAGACATTAACCATTCCACACGAGCGCCTCGGTAAACGGCGGTTTGTGCTGGTTCCCCTGCGGGAACTGGCCGCCAGCCACCGTCACCCGGTCAGCCGGCGCACCGTGACCGAAATGCTCGCGGAAACTTCGGACATGAGTCAGGTAGTGCGGTTGAAGTCCGAATGACCGACACGCCCAATTTTGAGCCGCCGCGATTTATCGCTGTCGAAGGGCCCATCCGCGTCGGCAAGACCAGCCTTGTGGACATCCTTGCCGACCGCCTGCACGCTGAGCGGCTGCGCGACGTGGAAGACAACCCGTTTCTCCAAAGCTTTTATCGCGACAAACCCGGAGCGGGCTTTCAGGCGCAGTTTTACTTTCTGGTTGAAAGGTACAAGCAACTGCGCGCGCTCGACCTTGCCCCGAGCTCGCACCGCACCGTGGTCAGCGACTACCTGTTTGCCAAAGACAAACTCTTCGCATTTCTCAATCTCAATGACGTGGAGCTTCGCCTTTACGACCAGTATTACTCTCTTTTCGCCGAGCAGGTTCCCATCCCCGATTTGGTGATATACTTACAAGCGAAGCCGGAGACGCTGAAGAAGCGCATCGCCAAGAAGAACGTGCCGATGGAGCATCGCATCTCCGACGAGTACCTGAAAGAAGTTGTGGAGGCGTACGATCACTTCTTCTTTCACTATAAGTCCAGCGACCTGTTGGTGATCGAAACGTCCGAGATCGATTTTGTCGACCGGAACCAGGATCTCCAGGAGCTGCTCGCGCGGCTCAGCCAGCCGGTCAAAGGGACGCAGTATTTTTTGCCGCTTGGATCCGCACCCTCGGACTGAGACGGTCAAAGCAGCCGCACGAAGCGACCTCGGGCGCGGGCTGCAAATTGGAAAAGTTCGGACCCTCTCTGTCCAGGCAAGAGGAGGCCCTCTTGGGCCCCCAGCGCGCGACAACCGGCCGCCCCGGCGGCCGAGCACACGCGCGAACGACCTGTCACAGAGAGGGTTTCGTTTTGGCAGACTGTCAATCGTTCAGGGCTTTTTGAAATCTAACTTCAGTGAGGTGCAGCCATGGACCCGAATTCCGCGGCCGTGAGCAAAATCACCGTTCCTCTGATCCTTGACCGAAAACTTCACGGCGAAAAAATCACCTGCCTGACGGCTTATGACTATCCCACTGCGCGCCTGGTGGAAGAAGCCGGGATCGACATCATCCTGGTGGGAGATTCGCTCGCCCAGGTGGTGCTCGGTTACGACTCGACGCTGCCGGTTACGATGGATGAAATTCTCCACCACCTGAAAGCAGTGCGGCGCGCCACCCGGAGGGCGCTCGTCGTGGCTGACCTGCCCTACGGCGCTTATCACCTCAGCACGGAGGAGGCGCTACGCTCGAGTATTCGATTTCTAAAGGAAGGCGGCGCTGAAGCGGTCAAAATCGAGGGCGGGCGCAAACGCGCCGA
>CAYZVR010000049.1:0-11846 GCA_964481715.1 uncultured Acidobacteriota bacterium
TCCTGGTTGTGGACTCTGCCTCAGCTCCATCATCGGCAAGGGAGCTGATCCGCGAGATCAAGAAGCTGACTGATAAACCGGTGAAGTACGTTGTGAATACCCACTTTCATTGGGATCATTACTGGGGAAACGAGGCGTTCGTGGAGTCCTGGCCAAAGGTCCAAATCATTTCCTCAGAAGCCACACGACTGGACATGCAGCGAATGGGCCTGGGGAATCCACTATTGCAGCGCTGGCAAGTCGAAGTTCCGGAGAGCATCGAAAAATGGAAGACTGATTTCCCGAAGACAACGGATGAGACCGAGCGCCGCAAACTGCAAGACAGAATTACGAAGTGGGGCGCTGCGGTCGAAGAATTCAAGAAAATGCACCCTGCCTTGCCCAATTTGACCTTCAACAGACAACTGGTCCTCGACGACGACTCGGAACGCGTAGAGGTCCTGTGGCTGGGAAGAGCGCACACACCCGGCGACGTCGTGGTTTACCTTCCAGAGAGGCGAGTCCTGGCAAGTGGCGATTTGCTGGCAGGGGATACGCCGTACATCGGCGTGGTCAGGCCTGAGGAATGGGTTCAAACGCTCGATGGGGTGCGAAAACTCGACTTCGATTACGTCATTCCCGGCCACGGCGACGTGATGCGTGGGAAAGACCGGCTGGACCTTTGGAAACGCTATCTCACGGACGTTGTGGCGGAAACGACCAAAGCCTTCGAGCAAGGCGCTTCGCTCGACGAGGCGCGAGGGACCATCGTGCCGATTCTGAAGGCCCGGTACGCAGCCGAGTTCCCGCCGGATTTCCAGTTCGCCGTCGCCGGAAACGTCGTCACCACGTACCGCATGGTGAGCGGCCGGCAGAATTAAACCTGGTCTGAAGATTTTCGCCCCGGGCATCCTGTTACGTCGGGCCCCGGGAGCTCGAAGAGGAGCGCACATGAAAAGCTTAAGATGGCTGGCGGTGGTTTTGTTGCTTTCCGCGGCGCCGCAGGCGGCGGCCGAAGACCTGTTTGAGATCAGGCCGGTTGTCGAAGGCGTCTACGCGGCCATCGCCAAGCCGCAGTACAAGGTGAACTCCAACGCGGCGATTATTTTGCTGGACGATGGCGTGCTGGTGGTGGACACGCACTCCAAACCCTCGGCGGCGCGGGCGCTTCAGCAGCAGATTGCCAAGCTGACCGACAAGCCCGTCCGCTTCGTCGTGGATACGCACTTCCACTGGGACCATTACCAGGGCAACCAGGCGTATCTGGACACCTGGCCGAAGGAAGTCGAAATCATTTCCTCGGAAGCGACGCGCGAGTCGATCGAACATCGCGGCATCCCGCGCATCAAGCACGAAATCCTCGCTGTGCCCAAGGAAATCGACGACCTCAAGACGCAGGTTGCCAAAGCCACCGACGCGAATGAAAAGGCGCAACTGCAAGGCAACCTGAAACAGGCTGAGGATTACCTGGAAGAACTGAAAGTCATGCGGGTGGCGCTGCCGAGCATTACTTTCGATCGCAGCCTGATTCTTCACCGCAAATCGCGCACCGTGCAAATCCTCTGGCTCGGCAAGGCGCACACCGACGGCGACGTGTTCGTATACCTTCCCAAGGAAAAATTCATCGCCACGGGCGACGCCCTGCAGGGCTGGATCCCTTACATGGGCGACAGCTACCCCTACGATTGGATCAAAACGCTTGAGCTCGTCGAGGGGCTGGATTTCGACTACACCGTCGGCGGGCACGGAGATGTGCTGCGCGGCAAAGAGCAGTTTGATCACTGGCGGAATTACTTGTCGGATTTGATGGATGAAACTGCCGCAGCATACGCCGCGGGAGCTTCCATGGCCGAGGCCGAAAAAACCGTGACCGAAAAGCTGCGGGCGAAGTACGGGCCGGATTTCGCCGCCGATGAGAAATCGGCCGCGGCCATTAGAAAACATTCCGGCCCAAAGGCGGACGACGGATTTACGGGGTCAGTAAAGGGAAACGTTCAGAAGGCCTATCGGGTGGTGAGCGGCGCGACGGAATAAGGCGCGATTGGGCCACCGAGTGATTGAGTTATTGAAGATTGTCAGTGGTCAATTGTTGAAGCTTTTCTCGCGACTCCTGCAGTTTGTTGCAACGGACAAAGGACAACGAACTATGGACAATCACACAAAGTCGCGCCCGATCAGCCGCTCGATGCGCTTGCGGATGGGCGGGTGAGTGGAAAAGAGGCTGGAGAAGATTTCTCCGGAAGTCAGCGGCTGGTATATACAAAAGCGCCATGGAAGGCGAGACCTGCATGGGGATGCGCTTTGCCCACTTGTCAATCTTGTCGAGTGCGCGGGCCAGGCCCTGCGGATTGCCGGTGATCTCGGCGCCGGTATGATCAGCCTCATACTCGCGCGAGCGCGAGATAGCCAGTTGAATCAGCACAGCCGCGAGCGGCGCGACGATCATCATGGCGAGCGCTGAAAACGCCCCGCCGCGCCGGTTGTCGCTCGAACCGCTGCCGCCGAAGCCGCCGAACATCTCAGCATAGAAAACCATGCGCGCGATGAGCGTGATCGCCCCGGCGATCGTCGCCACGACGGCGCTCGTCAGGATGTCGCGGTTTTTGACGTGGCCGAGCTCGTGCGCGAGCACGCCTTCAATTTCCTCATCGTCGCAGATCGCCAGAATCCCGCGCGTCACTGCCACCGAGGCGTGATTCGGATTCCGGCCCGTCGCAAAAGCGTTGGGAGAATCGGTCGGGATCATTAAAATCTTCGGCACGGGGATGTTGGCCTTGGCCGCGAGCCGCTCGACGATCTGATAAATGCGCGGGCCCTCTTCGCGTGAAATCGGCTGCGCGCCGGACATGGCGATGGCAAGCTTGTCCGAAAAGAAATAGCTCCCCAGGTTCATCACACCCGCCAGAATCAGGGCGAAGATCAGGCCCTGTCGGCCCATCCAGAGCTGTCCGATGGCGAGCAGCAGGCCGGTCAGCCCGGCGAGGAGCACAGTCGTTTTCAGGTTGTTCCACATGGGTTCGGTCTCCAGTTTTCACAGTCCAAACATATCGCTGCTTAATTAGATGCGCCGCCAGGCATGAACGGACGTGTGCCAGACGGAGCGGGATAAAATCATTCCAAATCGCTTTCCTGAAACCCTGCCATTTTGAGGAGGTGTTTGAGCAGGCCGATCTTCAGGGGTCTGTTAGCGTGGATGGGAATGGAGAGCCGGACTATGTTGCCCGACTTAACCGTAGATGTGATGGCTGCCCTGAATTCGGAGGAGTTGCCAGCCGCGACGCTCGACGAAGCGAGCATGCTCCTTGCCGGAGAGGGACTTCATACGGCAATTTCCAGCACCTTGTCTTTTCCCGTGGACTCCGGCTGATCAACATCTACGGAGAGGCAGGCCTCGATCGCCTCGCGGACATTCGCCATCAGCTCGTCAAGGGTTTCGCCCTGTGTGGCGCAACCGGCTATGGCGGGAACCTCGGCCCAGTAACCACCCTCCTCGGCTTCATGCACAACAACTTTGATCTTCAATTTGCCTCCTTCAAGCGCCCTCGTGCTCTGTATTGTAGCACCGAAGCTGACTTCCGACCGCGCCCGCCTTCAGGCTTTCGGCTGTTCGCACACATCGCAGAAAACGCGATGTATGCGCCAGCCGCGATGGCACTATAATATGTGACCTTCGCTATCGCTTTCCAAGGAGATTACGCCGAAATTCTATGGGTCCGATGAAGGCGGCGGGAGGATTATGACCGACTCAAAGTTCGCAGCATACATCGAAGCAATCACCTTCCTAGAGAGGCGTCTTGGAGCGAGGACGAGTTACGGGATCCTCGAACCATTCTCGTTTGACGCAACCGATATAGTCGAGGTTAACAAGGCAGCTCGCAGAATCGCGGAGTTCGTCGGATTGGGAGAATATACGTTCGTAGTCGCTGTGATAAGTCAAGAGGAAGGCGTCGGAGGACAAATCGAGCTACGTCATGGCGAGCCCGGGGCCTTTATCGAGGTGGCTAAAGATGCGGTCAAATTCGAGGACGCTGTTCTCGCTACACTCTCCCACGAGATCACCCACAAGTTTCTTCACATCCGCGATATGTCTGTTGCCCCCGAGTTGAAACCTCAATTGGATGACGAAATTCTGACGGATATTACAGCCGTCTTTCTAGGGCTTGGAAAGTTGATGCTGCGGGGCTGTGAGTGCAAGAAAGTGAGCACTCAGGAAGACCTGCAAGGAAAAGTGACGACCACGGAGACCTACAGGGGCGGCTACCTGGATGGAAGTCAGCTTTCCTTGGTTTATCTCGTGGTCTGTGCAATGAGGCGAATTCCGGGTCACGTTTACGAGGATGGACTCCACGCGGAAGCACTCGCGAAACTGTGGGAGTGCCGCAGAACGAACTCGCCATTCCTCGACAGTGGATGGTATGAACGAATTGAGAAAAGTGGCGGGACGACCGTGCCCGAATCGCTCACCAAAACAATTTCGGATCTGCAAGGCCGACTTGCCGAAATGAGCAGAGACCTCCTCTTCTTACAGGGTTCCCTCGCGTCGATTGATTCATTTCTTGAGCAAGTCCACACGAGGCTTTACCTATCAAAGCAGTGGCTCGCAGGCACGCAAAAAGCCATCGAGCCCGACCCGTGCGTTAGATATCTTGACGCAGTGCGGCGGGCCCGTAAGGTAGGGCTGGTTGCAGAGGAATTGACTGATTTTGCCTCAAAGGCGCGGGACTATCGCGAAGCACTGAGAAAGGTCGCAGTTCTCATAGACACTAAGGGGGCAGTTTTCAATCCCCCGGGGCCCGAGTTCTATAGGGTCGTCACGTGTAAGGTGGACGGCACTCGATTGCGACTCCCAGAGAACAGCCCTGGCCTCACGGCCGAGTGTCCGGCTTGCCGTTACCGGTTCAAAGCGATCACGTTGAAGCCGGAGTTCGGGCCCGAGAAAGCGTTTTGGAAGAGGTTCTCAAACCTCTTTGCATTTCAAAAATGAATCCGGGTATCCCCACAGATCGCGGAGACCACATTGTGTGGCGCAATTACGATACGAGAGGAGAAGGCGGCCCAAGTCGGGTGAATTGATCGCCGTTTAGTCACCGTGAAGGTACCTCAAATGTTCGACAGGTGCATCATATGCTTGCAGCGCCCTGTTGGGGACTGGGAACACATAATACCCGAGTCGATCGGAGGGCGACTGCAGGCGCGAATTCTGTGCGACCGATGCAATCACAAGTTTGGTAGCGAACTGGTGTCACGGGTAAAGAGCGATCCAGCGGTCAAACTTGCAATGGATTGCCTTGAGAACGAAATCTCCCGTCTGCACGCACGGTTTCAGAAAAAAGCCACATTCATGTGTCAGGCGGCTGACCATTCAGTGATTCGGGCCTCGTGGAACAAGGGCAGATTGCGGGTCTTGCCATCCCGAGGGGAACGTGGCTCGTCAATCCAAGATACTGCTCAAGCCGCAAAGACACTTGAGACAGTGCTGAGAAGGAGTGGTGTCACTCGGGAAGAAATAGCCAGCTGGCGGTCTCGGTTCGCGAACATGGAGGAAGAGGGAGATCTCGCGTTGACACTACCCACGGGGCACACATTCGTAAAAAAACGGACTCCGCCAATGCAGCCGGATTTGAAAGGGAAGCACATTGACAATAGACTTCCGGCCTTGATCGCCTTCGAATTCTGGTCATTGTGCATCGGTAGAGGAATCTACCGGACGACATTCAATCCGGTGCGTGAATACATCACTAATGCAACAATGACACAACAGGCCTCTGTCGAGCGGCTTCGGGGTAGCCGCTACGATCCATTCCACACCATTGCCATGGAGCCATTGCAGGGAGCGATTAGAGCCAAGATTCAGTTCTTCCGGAGGATTGCGTTCAGGGTGACTTTCTACGGCTACGACTATCGCGGTCCAGATAGCATTTACTTCGAGGATTTGAAAGCCGCAAGGCCATTTATTGCCCTTAGCCGCGAAGATGCACGCCAAGGGAATTGGATCACCGCTTAATGGTCCTCGGCGAGTGGCGCGGACATGGTTTGGGATGTCCGCGACCTTACAGCGCGGCTTTGGCGGTGGCGCGGGCGAGTTCGGTGAGGTCGCGCGCGTAGCGCTCGAGTGCCTGATACTTGGCCTCTGGATTCTGGTCGGTCACGCGCTGCGTGCCGCGCACCGAGACGAGTGCTTTCAAAATCGCATCGTGGGTCACGCCCAGGCGCGCCAGGATCTTGCCCGCCGCGTCGTTTTTCTTTTTTGCGAACGCGAGGAGCAGGTGTTCGGTGGAAACAAATTCGTCCTTGAAAGGCTCGGCCTCTTTGGAAGCATGATCGAAAATTTCCTTGAGGGCAGGGGAGAGAAAGTGGTCCGCCGATCCGCCGACCTTGGGCAAGCTTTCGATCGCCTGCTCAGCTTCGCGCGCGAGTGCCGCGGGCGCCGCGCCCAGCCGCTCGAGGATTGATGGAACAATCCCTTCCGGCTGTTCGATCAGCGCGAGCAGCAGGTGCAGGGGTTCGAGTTGCTGGTTGCCGAAACGCGAGGCGATGTCCTGCGTGCCCTGCAAAGCCTCCTGCGCCTTGATAGTGAATTTGTCGAATCGTGTCGCCATGTTGATTCTCCCCCTTGCCATGGGAAAACAAACCGCGCCGGATTGTCTCAATGTATGCGAGCGACCCCGGCGCGGTGACAAGTTCTACGCTCCATGCCCCTTCCGGGATCGCCCGGGAGAAGAGGCTGGTAGCGGTCAGTTCTTGCTCACGGTGATCTTGATCGTCTTCGGCTTCGCCTCTTCACGCTTCGGGATGGTCAGCGTCAGCAGGCCTTCCTTGTAGCTGGCCTCGACTTTGTCTGAATCGATCGAGCCGGGCAGTGAGAAGCTCCGCGCAAACGATCCGTAAGATCGCTCGATGCGGTGATAGTTATCTTCTTTCACTTCCTTCTCGAAATTCCGCTCGCCCTTCAGGTAGAGCATGTTGTCCTCAACCCGGACCTCCACATCCTTGGGGTCAACACCCGGCAGTTCGGCCTTCAGAACGATGTTGTTGTCGTTCTCGAAGATGTCTACCGCCGGCGCCCAAGACCTGGCGGGCAATTCCTCGTCGCCGAAGGCGCGCGAGAAAGTTTCGTTAAACAGCCTGTTGAAACGGTCCTGCGTGGAAAGCAGGTCTCGGAATGGTTCCCAACGTACTATCGCCATGGTTCGTCTCCTCCTGCGATTTAGACTTGCTTAGTGCGACTACATAATAAAATATGAGTGTGTTATTGTCAATATAAAATTTCTATTTGTTTTCAATAACTTACTGCATACATTAAAGATAATGAGACGGTGTCACTGAAAGCCGTACGATGTGTTGAACAACACTGATGGTTGCGGCCTTTCCCGGCGATCGAACTCCCTGGACACAGCGCAGGATCGGGTTATAATCGGCCCCACTCTACAAGGGGCATTACAATTGACCGAGGAGGTTTGTGGAATGACGCGATGTACTTGGCGTGCGCTCCCAGTTCTTATGATCGCTTTATGCTTTCCATCGTGGGCTGCCGGAGCCGAGCTCAAGGTGGGAGACAAAGCGCCCGACTTTACGCTGACGGACACCAACTGGAAGAAAGTCAGCCTCAGTGATTTTCTGGGGAAGAAAAATGTAGTTCTCGCGTTTTATGTTCTGGCTTTTACCGGTGGCTGAACGAAGGAGTTGAAGGCGTATCAGGCTGATATCGCCAAATTCGAAGCCAACGGAACACAAGTACTGGGCATCAGCGTGGACAGTCCGGCGGCCAACAAAGTGTTTGCCGATCAGATCGGCGTCACGTTTCCGCTGCTGAGCGACTTTCAACGGACCGCCTCGAAGGATTACGGGATCTTCAACGCGGAGCAAGGATTCGCGAATCGCACGACCTTCGTGGTGGACAAGGACGGCATCATCCGGCACATTGACAAGGACAAGGACGCGATCGACCCGACGGGGGCCGGCGCCGCCTGCAGCCTGCTCGAGCACAAGAAGGCAGAGAGCAGTAAGCAGTAGGGAGAAGGCATCTCCTCTTCGGTGTCCGCATTATGTGACCGCCGAGTTGCTGAACGTATTGCGTGCGCGAGCAGCTCGGCAAATCCCTCCTGCCTGTGGCGAACACGCTCATGCCTTCACCCAGCGTCGGCGACGCAGCCCCCGATTTCGAACTTCCCGACCAGGATGGCAACCCGGTCAAGCTCAGCGATTTTTTCGGCAAGAAGAATATCGTCCTGGCGTTCTACGTTCTTGCCAACACTCCCACCTGAACGCACGAAATCAAGGCGTACCAGGATGGTCTCGCCCTCTTCGCGCAAGCCCAGACGCAAATCCTCGGCATCAGCGTCAACAGTCCGGCGACGAATCAAGGCTTTGCCCGGAAACTGGGCGTGACGTTTCCACTCCTCTGCGATACAAAGAAAACCGTCTCGAAGCTCTATGGCGCGCTCAGTTTTTTTCGTGTGGCGAAACGGATGACTTTTGTTTTGGACAAGCAGGGATTCATTCGTCACATTGATCGAGGCAGCGACGCCGCCGACCCGGACGGAGCGCTCGCCGCGGTGTTGGAACTGCGCTAGTGCTGCCTTAGCTTAAAGCCTACTTTGGATTACTTCTTCATTTCCGCAGTCGCGTTGAGGACTACTGTTAGCGGCTCGACGCGCTCCGGCTTCAGGTAGCGGTTGACGAGAAAACGCCTTCCGTCCTTGGCAACATCGTACGTGAACAGGTCGGTGGATGAAATCGGTGCCCGGCCACGAATCGGGAAGAGCTGTGTGGGAGCGCCCGTGGAGAACGTTTCCCCACCACCAACGGACACGGCAGTCAGCATGCCCTTCGGGTCAATGTAGTAAATCTCTTGGCCGTCGCCCCGCCAGCGGGGTTCAATTCCTCCACCGCGTGAGACCTGCAATTTTCCCGCCGGATTCGGGAAGGTTGTTACGTAGATTTCCCAATCGCCCGATTCATTGGAAGCATAAGCCACCCACTTCCCGTCGGGAGAGATCTGCCCATTCGTCTCGCTGGCTTTGCCCGCCAAGAGCGGTGTTTCCTTGCCGTTGCTCACATCGATCAGAACCAGATCGGAGCCGCCCGCCGCGAACTGCAACAAGCAGAGAATTTGCTTGTCGTCGGGTGACCATGAGGTCGGGATGATGTCGTCCTGGCCCTTGACGGGGAAGAGCAGCTTCTCCGGCTCCAGGCCCGTTGCCTTCTTGAGTTTGATTTCGCGTCTCGCGGATCGAAACGCCAGCATGTTTCCGTGGCGCGACGACACTCCTGCCACATCTTCCCCAGGGTCGAAGGTGAATCGAGAACTGGTATTTCTCGCGAAGTCTTCCAGCCAGACATCCACGTTGTTGGCTTTCACGTCCGCGACGTCCACTGCGACCCGGTCCCCACGCGGTGAGATCGAAGGATTGGAGAGAACTCCCTGCTCACCCACTCGGCCCATTTCCTTTCCAGTTCGGTCGTACCATGTCAGGGCGGAAAGCGCGGCCCCGGAACTGGACTTGTAGACAACCGTGCCATTGCCAGCCACGGTGAACGCGGTCCAGTATGTTGCGGGCTGGAAATCGACGGCTTCTGCAACCACACGGGGCTCGCCCAGGACCTTGGTGCCGAGCGCATTAACGGGAACCGCGATCAACTCCCGCTTGTCGTCAACGTAAAACAACTGTCCGTTTGCATAACCCACGCTCGAGCGGGCCGGAACCAGCAAGGTCTTCTCCGTGGCTGCAAGTGAACTAACGTAGATGCCGGTCGAGCGATCGTCACTGTCCCGCTGGAAATTCCCAGCCCAGAACAGGAAATGGTCCCCGTCCGGGAGAAAGATAGGCCAGCGGTGCGAGTTCTCGTTGGCCACGACGAGCTTGCTCGTAAGCGGAGCCGGATTGGTCCCATCGGCGTTGACTCGCCACAGTGGCCCCCTTGTATCGGGCGCATAAACGATGACGCCGCGGCTTCCCCAAGTTCCGCCTCGGCCGAACGTGACGCCCGTAATCACTTGGGGCGATCCTCCGGCAACAGCGGCTTTCTCCAGCTTGCCGTTAGCGAAGAACGCTACGTAGGCATCGTCCGGCGACCAGAACGGATAATGGGCGCCTTCGGTGCCGGGCAATTCGGACGGTTTGGGAGAGCCGACGCGCTGGACGTACAACAGGTTCTCGCCCGAGGCATCGTCGCGGGCGACGAAGGCCAGCATCCGGCTATCCGCCGAGAGTGCCAGGCTGCTGACCTCAGCAGGAGTGGGAATGGCGAACTGCATTCGTTCGGCAGGAGGCAACGCACGCAGGAAAAGGAAAAGCACCAACAACGCCGCCACGCTGGCCGCTGCAACTGCCGTCCACAACGGCCACGAACGCCTTCGTGGCTTTTCCACTGTGGCGAATGCGGGTGTGGTCTCCGAACCCGATAGTCCGCCGAGCGCGAAGCTGAGGTCTTTGGCCGACTGGAACCGCAGCTCGGGGCTTTTCTCGAGACAGTGGTTCACCACCCGCTCGAGCGATGGCGGGATGTTTTTTCCAAGCGTGGAGAGTTCCGGTGGCTCTTCCTTGAGAATCGCGGCGATGGCTTCGGCGGATGTCTCCCGCTGGAAGGCGCGCCGGCCTGCGAGCATTTCGTAGAGGATAGCTCCGAAGGAGAAAATATCGGATCGCGCGTCGGTGGGTTTAGCACGGACCTGCTCGGGAGACATGTACCCAACCGTGCCCATCACCATGCCGGGTCGGGTTTTCATCGCCGCCGTAGGCGCTTCGGAAATGCCGCTGGCTTCCGGCTCCTGCGGCAGGAGCTTGGCCAGGCCGAAGTCCAGAATCTTCAGCCGGCCGTCAGCCGTGATGAAGATGTTCTCGGGCTTCAGGTCGCGATGAACGATCCCTTTGTCGTGCGCGGCCGCAAGACCGTGCGAGATCTGGAGCGCGAATTCCGCGGCCTTGCGCGGTGAGAGCGGACCTCCCTGCAGCCGCTCGCCGAGCGTTTCACCCTCGAGCAACTCCTGAACGACGTAAGGCGAGCCTTCGTGCGTCCCGAAATCGTGGACAGTGACGATGTTGGGGTGATTGAGCTGGCTGGCGGCGCGGGCTTCCTGCTCGAAGCGAGCCAGGCGGTCGGGGTCGGCTGAAAACGACGATGGCAGGACTTTGACAGCCACATCGCGCTCAAGCCGCGTGTCCCGCGCGCGATAGACCTCGCCCATCCCGCCCGCGCCGAGCGGCGCGAGGATTTCGTAAGGTCCAAGGCGTGTGCCGGACGAAAGCGCCATGTTTGGAAGGATTATACACCTAGCGCAGAGCCAAGACCTTTCGCGCGGGAGGGGAATTATTTCTGTTGCGCGCCGAGCTTGGTGAGCACCGCACCGAGCTTTTTAATTTCCTCGCCGTAGCCCGCCCAATCTCCCTGGCGCTGCAATTCGAGCGCGCGCTGGTAGTGTTGGTTGGCTTCTTTCGTGAGGGCCTGGAACCCTGCCATTTCGCCGGCGGTCTGCGCGCGCGCGGGGGCGGGTGGCGTCCCCGGCTGCCCGCCAGCTGGGGGGCTTGCCTGCTCGGCGGCGGTTGAAACCTCACCGCTGAAGATCTTGCTCAGCGCGGCGTCGAGCGTTTCCTCCATAACGACCTGGTCGGTATACGACACGAGCACGCGCTTGAGCTGCGGCAGCGCGCCGCCGGCCTGCGCCGCGAGGTAAAGTGGCTCGACATAGAGGACGGCATTTCCGACAGGGATGACCAAGAGCGTCCCGCGAATGACCGTCGAGCCGCCCTGTCCCCACAGGGTCAGTTGCTGAGAAATCGCCGTGTCCTGGTCAATGCGCGACTCGATTTGTTGCGGGCCGTAAATCAGTTTCTGCTTGGGGAAGGCAAACACCGCCACTTTGCCGT
>CAYZVR010000049.1:11856-16784 GCA_964481715.1 uncultured Acidobacteriota bacterium
GCGATCATGTTGTTCTTGCGCGCGGGCGTGAAGGGCACCATGAGACTGAACTCTTCCTCCTTCCCCACATCCGCGAGCTTCATGATGGTGAAATAAGGCGTCATGGGTTCGGCCGGGCCGCGGGCGGCGCTCTGTGCGACGCGCCACAGGTCCTCCTTGTTGTAGAAGACGCGCGGGTCGGTCATGTGATACGTCGCGAACTTGGCGGCCTGAATGGAAAAGAACTCTTCGGGATAACGGATATGCGCGCGCAGGCCTTCCGGCATGGCGGAGAGCGGCTGGAAGACTCCGGGAAAGATCCGCGCGTAAACTTTGATGATCGGGTCTTCCGTGTCGCTTATGTAGAAATGTACCTGGCCGGTGAACGCATTCACGGTGGCCTTGACGGAATTGCGAATGTAATTTCCGAGGCCTTCGGTCGGTTCGGAGTAAGGGTAGTTGGAGGAAGTTGTGTAGCCGTCGAGCATCCAGTAAAGCGCGCCGTCATCGCCGATCACCATGTAAGGGTCGGGATCGAATTGCAGGAAGGGAGCGAGGCGCTTGGCGCGCGGAACAATCTGGCGGTAGATCATCAACCGGCTGTCGGGCTGGATGTCGCTCGAAAACAGAATGTTCTTCTGTCCGAATTCGACCGCAAAGAGCAGCCGCCGCCAGAAGCCGCCCACCGTAATTCCACCCGAGCCGTCGTAGCTCTTGTAAACGTCCTTGTCGCCGGAAGGGTAGTCGAACTCCTGCTGCTTGGTCCTCACGAAGCAGTAATCGTTCGGAACTTCGCCAAAATAAATTTCCGGCCGCTTGATCTGGATGGAAGTGTGCGAAACGGGCGGGATGTCTTCAATGAACAGGACGGGCAGGCCGTCAGAAGTGAACTCGTTGACCGGGCTCATGCACAGGCCGTAGCCGTGCGTGTAGATCAGGTGCTCGTTGATCCAGGTGCGGTCGGGAAGGCTCGAAGTCGAAAGCTCCCGCGGCGAGAGCGAAACCTGGCGGTACGTTCCGTTGATCCAGTAGCGGTCGTTGTCCACGCCTTCGAAATCATAATAGGTGCGGATCTCCTGCAACTGCGCGAAGGTGGTGAGCAGCGGCTGGTGGTCCCACAGTCGGACGTTGCCCATGGTGGCGCGGTTCGATTGAATGTCCTGGAGGTTTAGCTCCTGCGCGGCGGAAAACTGGTGCTCCTCGAAGCGGTCGAGCGCGTAGGCTTGCCGCGTAAACTTGATGGCGTTCTCGATGTAAGGTCTCTCCTTGTCGATTTCGTTGGGCGAAACGACCAGGTGCTGGATGATCGAGGGATAGACCATGCCGCCGAGAATTCCGACGGCGAGAAGCAGCCCCACCGAAACGATCACAGGCTTCACCGAACCTCGCAGGGCGGCCGCGATAAATGCCACGGCGGTGAGGATCGAAAAGAAAACCAGAGCCTTCAGTACCGGAAGGCTGGCGTTCACGTCCGCGTAGCCCGCGCCAAAAACCACGCCCAGCGCCGAATAGAGCAGGTTGTAAGCCGCCAGGTGGAGCCGGTAGGCGATCAGGAGGAAAAGCACCGAGCCGAGCGCGTACAAGTGCGCGCGCGCCGGCGGCGCAACCGACGGGCCGCGCGGCGTCACCGCGACTCCGCCTTCGACCAGATAGAGAAATACAGAGCTCAGCAGGCAGCCGATCAGCGTCACGAATCCCAGGTGGTAGAGGAACCAGCGGAAGGGAAGCTGGAAGAGATAAAAACTGAGATCGATGCCGAAGAGCGGGTCCTGCACGCGCATGTCCACGGCGTGGCGCGCGAGCAGATAATCCTGCCAGTGCGTGACGCCCCACTGGCCCACCGTGTAGCCGGCCAGCAGCACCGCGATGACGATGACCCAGCCGAAGATTCCGCTGAGGCGTTCGAGCCCGGGGAATTCCGTGAACTCCCGGTTGACGCGGAATCCCTCGCGGCGCGAGATGCGGCGGGCGACCAGCAGGTTTAGCCCGACAACGGCGATGAATCCCATGCCCGCGATCCCGCTCAGCTCGATCTGCGCCTTCAGGACCGTCGTGTAAAGGACGCCGTAACCTTCCGCGCCGAACCAAAGCCAGTTGACGACGAGGTCCACCAGATTGGCGAACAGCGGACCGAATACCAGCACGAAGAGAAAGAGTCCGACCAGAACACGCGCGCGACGCTCAGGTTTCAAAGGGGAGCCTCCGCGGCTATCTTCACACACGCGCCAGCGCATGTCAAAGATTCCTGCCGGCCGGAAGAGCCCTCGCAGAAGGCTTGAAGATTCTGAGAGCGCGGCGGAGGATTCAGCGGCCAGTCAGGATGCAACCTGGAGGGCGGGCTCGGACGGCTCCGGGCTCACCTTGCACGCTCGGAGCGCTTTGGGTATCCTCGCTTCATGCGTATTGCCTTGCTTGCCTCGCTTCTGTTTGGGGTCGTTGCTTTGGCCGCTGACCGTGCCCCCAACACGCCGCAGTTCGTGGAAGGGAACCAGCTCGTCCGGCCGGAAGGCTACCACGAATGGGTCTTCGCCGGCTCGAGCCTCGGCATGAGCTACTCGAAGGGTTCCGAATACAACAGCCAGCCCGACTTTCACAACGTTTACATCTCGCCCGACGCCTACCGTGAGTTCCGCGCGACGGGCACGTTTCCGGAAGGCACCGTGCTGGTGCTCGAAATCGTCGCTTCGGGCGGGAACGCCTCCATCAACAAGGAGGGGAAATTCGAGGACAAAATTCTCGGCATCGAGGCGTCCGTCAAGGACTCGAAACATTTTCCCGAAAAGTGGGCCTACTTCAGCTTCTTCGGCCCCAAGGGAGAAGCGCTCGCCCAGGCCAAACCCTTTCCCAAAGACGCCTGCTGGTCGTGCCACGACCAGCACGCCGAGGTGGATAACGTCTTCGTGCAGTTCTACCCCTTGCTGCGCGAAGCGCGCGCCAAGAGCGCCCACTAGAAGTAGCGCGTAGGGGCGATTCGCGAATCGCCCCTACTTGCG
The DNA here is from genome assembly GCA_964481715.1 of uncultured Acidobacteriota bacterium. Lineage (GTDB taxonomy): Bacteria > Acidobacteriota > Terriglobia > UBA7540 > UBA7540 > JAHEKS01. The sequence goes on from CAYZVR010000049.1 coordinate 14,829, forward strand.
CAACTGCACCGAAATTAGCTCGCCCTCGTTGGGTTTGCCTTTCAAATCGTAAAAGAAAACCTGGGCCTTCATGCCTCTCAAATCCCGATAGGGATAGAGTTTTCAGAGCGCGTTTTTACTTCGCCCAGCCCTTGGAGCGCTCGACGGCGCGCTGCCAGCCGGCGTAGAGTTCTTCGCGGCGTGACTCGTGCATAGTTGGCTCGAAGCGGCGGGCGACTTTGAGCTGCGCGCTCAGCTCGGTTTCGTCTTTCCAAAATCCCACGGCGAGCCCGGCGAGATACGCCGCGCCGAGCGCGGTGGATTCGGTCGTGGCGGGACGCTCGACCGGAACGCCTAAAATGTCGGCCTGGAACTGACACAGAAAATCGTTGCGCGCCGCACCGCCGTCCACTCGCAAAACATCCGGTCGCGCGCCGGAATCGTGCGCCATGGCGTCCACCACTTCGCGCGTCTGGTAGGCGATGGCTTCGAGCGCCGCGCGCACCAGGTGCTGGCGATTGGTGCCGCGCGTGATGCCGGTAATGGTTCCTCGCGCGTAGGCGTCCCAGTGCGGCGCACCGAGTCCCACAAAGGCGGGCACGAAATACACGCCGCCCGTATCGGGAACCGAACGTGCCATCGCTTCGCTCTCCGCCGCATCTTTGAGCAGACCCATTTCGTCGCGAAGCCACTGCAAGGCGGCGCCGGCGATGAACACGCTGCCTTCCAGAGCGTAGACTGTCTTGCCGTTCCGCCGCCATCCGACCGTTCCGATCAGGCCCGAGGTGGAGCGGGGGATTTCCTCACCCGTGTTCATCAAAAGAAACAAGCCGGTGCCGTAGGTGTTCTTGGCGCTACCGCGCTTGAAGCATTGATGGCCGAAGAGCGACGCCTGCTGGTCGCCGGCAATTCCGGCGATGGGAATCTTGCCGCCGAAAAGCTCGGTCTCCGCGATCACGCCGCTCGAATCGCGCGCTTCGGGAAGCATGGCGCGCTGAACCTTGAAGTAGCCGAGGATTTCGTCGTCCCAGTCGAGGGAACGGATGTTGAACAATAGCGTCCGCGAGGCGTTTGAAACGTCGGTCGCGTGCACGCGCCCACCCGTCAGCTTCCAGATGAGCCAGGAATCGATAGTTCCCGCGGCCAGCTCGCCGCGCTCGGCGCGTCGCTTCGCTCCGGGAACGTTTTCGAGCAGCCAGGCGATTTTGGTGCCGGAAAAATACGCGTCGGTCATCAGGCCGGTTTTTTCGCGCAGGGTTTTGTCGAAGCCTTCCTGCCGGATGCGGTCACACATGGCTGCGGTACGGCGGCATTGCCAGACGATGGCGTGATGAATGGGCTCGCCGGTCTTGCGGTCCCACAGCACCACGGTCTCCCGCTGGTTGGTGATCCCAATGGCAGCGACGTTTTCGGGGCAGGCTTTTGCCTCCCTCAGGACCTTTTCGGCCACGGCACGCTGCGACTGCCAGATTTCTTCCGCGTCGTGCTCCACCCAACCGGGTTGCGGATAGTACTGCTTGAATTCCTGATTCGCCGAGGCGCGCGTGTGGCCGTTCGAGTCAAAGAGAATCGCGCGCGAGCTCGTCGTGCCCTGGTCGAGGGCGAGGATGTATTCGTGCCCGTGCATGGCGTGCCCTAGCTTAGCTGAAGCGAATCGAAAACATCAAACCGAATCGGCGCTTCGTTCAATCGAATCTTGCACGCCGTAGATTCCCAATCTTGGTTCCCGCCCCTCGGCCGCCGGATTCCTGCAAATCAAGACCTGCGTTGACATGCCCGGGGTTGCTCCCTAAGATAACTTCCACAAGACGGGGCTTCTCAACATGACCGGCGAGACGGTTTCCCACTACCGTATTCTCGACAAGCTGGGTGGCGGCGGGATGGGTGTGGTCTATAAGGCTGAGGACACAAAGCTCCGCCGTTTCGTGGCGCTGAAGTTCTTACCCGAACAGATGTCCAAAGATCATCAGGCGCTGG
>CAYZVR010000050.1:0-16695 GCA_964481715.1 uncultured Acidobacteriota bacterium
TAAAGGAAGGCGGCGCTGAAGCGGTCAAAATCGAGGGCGGGCGCAAACGCGCCGAGATCATCCAGGCGCTGGTCAACGCCGAGATTCCCGTCATGGGACACATCGGCCTGACGCCGCAGTCGGTGCACGCGCAGGGCGGCTACCGGGTGCAAGGAAAGACCATAGAATCCGCCACGGAAAACCTGGCGGACGCGCAGGCCGTGGAAGACGCGGGGGCGTTCGCCGTGGTACTGGAAGGTATGCCGCGCGAACTCGCCGCGCTCATCACGCAGCGCCTGCGCATTCCAACCATTGGAATCGGAGCGGGACCGGAATGCGACGGACAGGTGCTGGTCCTTCACGACCTTCTGGGACTGAGTTTCACGCCGCCCGCCAAGTTTGTGCGGCGTTATGCCGACCTCAACCAGGTTATTCGCCAGGCTCTCGAGCAATTCCGGCAGGACGTTCTGACCGCTCATTATCCGGAAGAGCGCGAGTCTTATCACTGGCCGTCCGGCCTGGGCGAACAATTTGAGAAGGAAGTCACCCAAAAGCGCTGATGAGTCACGCGCACAGGCCGCCGGAATGACCGATTCCCTTCCCTCCCTTTGAGGTTGGAGTTGTCTCGCTGACCATCTCGTCGCAAAATATCCCGAGGCGACCATGCGAGTGATCCAGTCCGTCACGGAGATGCGCAGCCATTCGCGCGAGCACCGCGCGCGCGGCCGATCGCTTGCGCTCGTCCCGACGATGGGCGCCTTGCACGAGGGCCACTTCAGCCTGGTGCGCCTTGCACGGCGCCAGTGCGACGCGACGGTCGTCTCCATTTTTGTCAATCCCAAGCAGTTCAACTCCCCGGATGACCTCGAGCTCTATCCGCGCGACCTCGACAAAGACCTGGAACTGCTTGAGCCCTTCAAGGTGGATGCGGTGTTCGCTCCGGCTGAGATGGAAATGTACGCCGACGGTTCTACAACCTCCGTGGACCCGGGAGAAATCGCGGCCCCGCTCGAGGGCGCCGCGCGGCCCGGGCACTTCCGCGGAGTGGCGACGGTGGTGGTGAAGCTCTTCAACATCGTTCGGCCGGATGTCGCCTATTTTGGCCAAAAGGATTTTCAGCAGGCGATGGTCATCCGCCGACTGGTCGAAGACTTGAACCTCGACCTTCGGTTCGTCGTTGCGCCCATCGTTCGTGATGCAGACGGGCTGGCGGTCAGTTCGAGAAATGCGCTCCTTACGGCGGAGGAGCGTCGGGCGGCGCTCACCATCAGCCGCAGCTTGAAGCGCGCCGAGGAACTGGCGCAATCGGGAGAGACGGACGCCGGCAAGATTCGGGAAGAAATGAAAAAGGTTTGCGCCGCGCAGCCCGCCTTGCAGCTCGAATACGCCGCGCTGGTAGACCCGGTTAAGCTCGAACCCGTCGCGCGCGTCGCGCCCGGCTGCGTGGCGCTGGTTGCGGCGCGGGTGGGGAAGGTGAGATTGATTGATAATGTGATTTTCGGCCCGCCCGGGGCGAGTCCCGAAATGCTTCTGCAACTGGCGCTGACGGCCCAGCCTATTGTCAACCCGCAGGCTTTGATTCCCGGGTTCAAGTCCGAAGCGGTTCGGCGCAGCATCGAGGCCTGCCGCGAATGCGCGGCCTACTCGTCCATCCTGATGCCACCGCGCGAATTCCTGACCCAGTATGTCAAGACCATGGTCCCCGACCTGAGCGTGCCGCGCGGAGCGGTCATCGGAAGGGACGCGCCGCTCAACCGGGACAATTTCCTCTACCGGGATCCCGAAGCGAGCAACCGTTTTACGCGAAACCTTTTCGAACTTCTGGGCGTGAAAGACTTTGCGGAGTTCCAAGCGCGCTTTGTGCTGACCGATGCTATCCGCTGCCACGACACCGGCCCGCATGTCCCCGAAAAAGCTCTGGACTATTGTTCTCGGCACCTGAGGGACGAACTGAGCTTGTTCCCAAACCTCCGCTTGTTCGTTGTGCTCGGCGAAGACGCTTATTGGCAGTTTCAGCGGTTTATGCTCGTGCGGAATAACGGCCAGTTCAAACCCTTCAACGATCTGGTGGGCAAGCAAGGCTGGGCAAGTGAAGAAGCGCGCTTGCCGTCCTTCGGCGAGCACCTGATGCGAATCTTCTATTGCTACCATCCCACCTACGGCTACAAGCGCAGCCCGTCCATCGCCGCGATGCTCGCCTGACGGATGGTAGGCTTGACGTTCAGGACTTCAAGGTGTTCAGCACTTCGCGGATGTGGCCATCCACTTTCACCTTGGGAAAGACGTGCGTCACAATGCCTGCGGCGTCAAGGATGTAGGTGGTGCGGACAATGCCCATCTTCTTCACGCCGTACATATTCTTTTCCTGCCACACGCCGTATTTTTCGAGGATCTCGTGTGAAGTGTCGCCGACCAGGGGAAAATTCAGGTCGTACTTTTCCCGGAATTGTCTCAGTTCCTCGACGCTGTCGCCGCTCATTCCAACGACACGTGCGTTCAATTCGTCCAGTTCTTTTTTGGCGTCACGGAACTGGTTCGCCTCGCTCGTTCAACCGGGCGTGTCTGCTTTGGGGAAAAAATAGAGCACCAGAGACTTGCCGCGAAAATCTTTCAAATTCACTTCGGCTCCGGAATCCGACGGCAGCGTGAACTCCGAAGCCTGGTCTCCGACGTTGAGCATTGCGAACCCCTCACCTTGGACAGACGTTGATACGTCAGTTCTGAGCCAGTTCCTTCTTCAAAATTTCCTGTACGAGCTGCGGGTTGGCCTGGCCACGCGTGGCTTTCATCACCTGGCCCACAAACCAGCCGAGCGTCGCCGTCTTTCCGCTGCGGTATTGCTCGACCTGCTTGGGATTGGCGGCCATGATTTCCCGCGCGGCAGCGGCGATCTTTGCCGGATCGTTAATCTGCGCGAGTCCTTTTTTCGCCATCACTTCTTCGGCGCTTTCGCCGGAGGAAAACATTTCGGCAAGAATATCCTTGCCCATTTTTCCGGAAACGGTTCCCTTCTGAACGAGCCCGATAAGTCCGGCAAGATTTTTAGCCGAAACAGGTGAGGCCGCAATCTCCTGGTTTGATTCATTCAGCAGATACGCCAGCTCGCTCAAAATCCAATTGGCCGCAAGCTTCGGCTCGCCCGAAGCCTTGGCGGTTTCCTCGAAGTAATCCGCGAGATCCTTGGAAGCGGTCAATTGTGAAGCGTCGTAATCCGGCAGCGCGTACTCGCGCACGAGGCGCTCCTTGCGCGCCTCCGGTAACTCCGGCAGCGACCGCCGGACTTCCTCTTGCCAGGCATCGGTAATGACCAGAGGCAGCAGGTCCGGCTCGGGGAAATAACGGTAATCGTGGGCGAATTCTTTGGAGCGCATTCCGTATGTCCGCTGCTCGCGGCTGTCCCACAGGCGCGTTTCCTGCGGGATTTCTCCGCCCCCTCCAAGCACCTCCACCTGCCGCTCGATTTCGTATGCGAGCGCCTTCTGCAGGAATTTGAAGGAGTTCAAGTTTTTGATTTCTGTCTTGGTCCCAAACGCCGACGCGCCCGCGCGGCGCACGCTGACGTTGGCATCCACGCGCAGGCTGCCTTCCTCCATGTTGCAGTCGGAAACTTCCAGGTACAGCATCAGCGTCTTAATCCGCGTCAGATAGTCGTAAGTCTCCTCAGGCGTTCGCAGGTCAGGCTCCGAAACGATTTCGATCAGCGGAACGCCGGCGCGGTTCAAATCAACATAAGACTTCGAGGCGGAATCGGGAAACCCTTCGTGCAGCATTTTGCCCGCGTCCTCTTCCATGTGCACACGAGTGATCCCGATGCGCTTCGGCGCGCCGTTCGCGTCGATTTCGATCCAGCCGTCGTGCGCCAGCGGCTCGTCGTATTGCGAAATCTGATAGCCTTTGGGCAGATCGGGGTAAAAGTAATTCTTGCGCGCGAAGCGCGAGCGGGGGCTGATGGCGCAGTTCAAGGCGAGTGCCGCCCTCATCGCCATGGTGACGGCCTCGCGGTTGAGCACCGGAAGTGGGCCCGGCAGGCCCAGGCAAACCGGACATGTGTTGGAATTCGGCGGGTCGCCGAAATGGGTCGAACACGAACAAAATATCTTCGATTTCGTTAGCAGCTGGACGTGAACTTCCAGCCCGATCACAGCTTCGTATTGGGTGCGAACCTCATCGGCAACCGACATGATTCGATTTCCTTGTCGCAGCGCCCCGGAGACGCCGACTTGCTTGCTGTCAGTCAACTATTATATCGGAATTCTTCCGAACCGCGCGGCTGGTGGTCACAGACCCGCTAAACTTCTCGAGGGAACACCCCACGCAAGTAATTCAAGTCGTACCGGACGCTCTCGGCGATGCCGAGCGTCAGCTTAATCCCTTCGATCTGCATCCAGCCGCGGTAGCCGATGTCATCCATGGCCTTCCGCACTTCGGGAAAACTCATCGTGCCCTTGCCGTACAGATCGTCGTTGTCCTTGGCGTGAAACTCGCAGATGCGCTTGCCGAGCGACCGAATCTCTTTGAAGATGTCATAGCCCGCCTTCTGGGAATTACCCACGTCGTAATAAACCTCGACGGCCGGCGACCCGACTCGATCGAGAATCTCCACGTGCTCCGCGGCGCTGAGCCAACTCTCGACGCCCAGAATCACCCCGGCTTTCTCCGCCTTGGGTGCGACGTTCTTCAACCGTTCGATGGCGGCGTCCTTTCCGGCCGGATCGTTGCGCAAATCGCCCTTGGCAAAGAACGGCACGAGCACAACGCGCAGCCCCATCGCTTGCGCGACATCGACACTATCGGCGAGCCACTGCACGGCGCGCGGATCGCTCTTGAGGGGAATTTCGTTCAGCGCGCCGATGGCCAGCGAGGAAACCGGCAGGCCAATCTGCTTCGACAACTCCATGTACTTCTTTTGCAGTTCCGGCTTGCGCAGTGGCAGGTCGTCTTTCCAGTTCCCCAGATCAACCATGATTCCATCGAGGCCCAGCTCCTTGGCGAATTGCAGAGCCGAAGGGTCCGTCCGCTTGCCAAGCGTCCAGTCGCAGGCACCAATCTTGAAGCCTGGTGCGGCTGCCTTGAGACGTTTGACGCGCATCGCGAGGTTTGCGACGGCGAGGCTCCCGAGCATTTCCCGCCGAGTCATTCCCTTGCCTTTCATTCGTGTTCCTCCCTCATGCTAAGAGTTACGAGTCCGACGCGTAAACACCGAATTTCTTGATTCGCGTCTGGAGTCCGAGCGGTTCGCAGAGCTATGTCTTCAGCCCTCTCAAATCCGGTTCCAATCTCTCGGCGGTTTTGACCATCTCTTCCCAGGTTACCTCGGCGCGCTTGTAGGCTGCCGTGCGCCCGAGGATCGTGGTCAAATTACTCCGCACGCTGGGCGCAACCGTAGGATTGGAAAAATCCGATTTCGTAATGTTGTCATGGAAGGTGGCGATATTCCGAATCGCCCCGTTGGGATAGAGGTCTTCGACCTTTCCGCCTGGATAGGGGTTCTTGCCGCGAATCGAGACCTCACCGAAATAGTGCGTGTCAATAACACCGTCGGTGCCGTACATGCGGCAGAGGATGTCATCCCAGCCTTCGCCGTATTGTTTCGAGCAGAAACTCACGATGACGTCATTCGGAAAGGTGAAAATGACGGAGAAGTGGTCCCAGCAATCTCCGAAACTGCGCGTCTTCTGCCCGCCGGTTCCGTACGCGCTCAACGGATGCCCGTCCAGTATCCACGTCGCGACATCAATGGAATGGATGTTCTGCTCTGTGATGACGTCGCCGGAGAGTGCGCGGTCAAGCCCCCAGGCGCGCAATCGCCGTTCGGGGTTGGCGGGGTCCGGCTTCAGGTCTTCAATCTGGCGTTTCCAAGGGCTGTTGGCAATGTACGTCGCTTCTCCTGAGACGATCCGGCCGATGTCGCCTCTTTGCGTACGAGTGACGGCTTCCTGGAAAAGAGGATCGGTCCGCGTCTGGAAGTCAACGAGCAAGCAAAGCTTCTTTGCGCTTGCCTTCTTGCCGCTTTCCTCGACGTTCTGGCAGCCGGGAACGTCCACCGCAATGGGCTTGGAGAGATAGACATGCGCGCCCGCATCGACACCGGCGGCGGCTTGTTCGGGATGGAAATACGGCGGGCTCTCGATGACCACAGCATCGACCTCCCCATCCAGCAGCTTTTTGTAGCACGAGAGTCCCGTGTAGCGTTTCGCCGCGGGCACGCCGAACTTCTCACCAAAGGCGTCCACGCGGTCCTGGAAGTAGTCCGCTCCAGCTGCGATCTGGTAGCCGCCGTGCTTAAGAAACAGGTCCGCAATCCAGGTTCCACGCTGTCCGCAGCCGACCAGACCTAGCGCGATCTTGGAATTCGCCGCCGTGCCGCGAACCAGTTCCGGTTTCATTATGGTGATGGAAACCGCCGCACTCCCGCCCACCGCGAGGAATTGCCGGCGAGACAAGCGATTCTTAGCTGACGTTAAAGGATTTTTCGTCGCGTCATTTTTCATTGCTCACTCCTTGCCGCAAAGGCTTATGAGGACCGGGTCCGGGGTGAGCGCATGTTATCAAAACCGGTAGGCCGCTGCAAAGCACCAGTTGTGCAAGCGGGAGGACGCCGGGTGGGACCAACGAGAAAAACTATTTGTCGCCCCCGAAAGCGATGAGCAACCACTGGGCATCTGCCAGGCGCGCGCCGGGCGTTCCGCCTTGAACCCCAAATCTGGAAAGAGGCGAGTGACGGAATGTGAATCGCTTGTAGGGCGATAAAGCAAATCTTACATTCGATAAGGTTCGATGACCCCGCAGGCGACGCGCCCGCCGGCGTTTCCGGCCGGGTCGGTCATTTCATCGTCGGCCTTCTCGTGGATGACAAAGGCGGTGCCGTTCGGCGGGAAAAGCGAATTCTTGCCTTCACCGAGCGTCACGGCTGTATTCACGACTTCAACGTGCGCCGAGCCGTCCGCCGCAGCTTCGAAGTTTTCCATATCGCCGGCGTGATGCCCTTTGGGATTCTTCATCCCATGTTCTTTCCCTTCCGGGTTGAAATGCCCTCCGGCGCTCTTGAAATCGGGAAGCTCGCATTTCCCTGTTCCGTGAATGTGGAAAGCGTGCATTCCAGGTGAAAGTTTGGACACGTCCAGCGTGATCTTAACACCGCCCGAAACCTCTGCCATCTCGGCGGTTCCAACCGTCTCTCCGCTTGCGTTGTGGAGCTCGGCCCGGGCGGCAATTGGATGATCTGACGCCCCGGCAACATGAATCGCTCCAGCCAACAAACACATTACAACCAGCCAAATTGCTCGTTTCATATCCTCTCCTTCTCCGCCTTGCGGGAACCTTTTTATCCTACTACAAGGAAGAACTCCGGTTCACAAAAATCTGCCGAGTGCGCGTGTCGTGTCTCAAGCGACCTAAGGCGTGACCCATGTGACGCGAGGGCGGCCGCTGGTGGGGTTTTGATCAACCAGCACCGAAGTCCCGAAAACCCGGCTGACAAGCTCCGAGCGGAGGACTTCGGCAGGCGGTCCCTGGCACACCGAGCGGCCTGCTTCGATGAGCATCAACCGGTCGGCGAGTTCCGCAGCCAAATTCAGCTCGTGCGTCACAACGACCGCGACGAATCCTTCCGATGCCGCAAGACGGCGCACCAGGCGCAGCATTTCGATCTGATAGCGGATGTCCAGGTTGGCCGTAGGCTCGTCGAGCAACAGCAATTGCGGCCGCTGCGCGAGCGCGCGAGCCAGAACCGCTCGCTGGAATTCGCCGCCGCTGATCTCCGTCACGCGCCGCGTGGCAAAATCCCGCAGGTCGGTATTCTCGGTCGCCCACTCGACCCAGCGCTCGTCCTCGTCGCTCTCAAAAAGCCCGCCGGAGAGATGAGGATGGCGGCCCTGGCGGATGAACTCCCACACTTCAAACGAAAAGAGCAGCGGCGCGTCCTGCCGCGCCACTCCCACTCGCCGGGCCCGCTCGCGCGGCGCAAGCCGGTGCAGATCGTCGCCGTTTAGCCGCGCAGTTCCGGCAATGGGCTTCAAGTGCCCGCTCGCGACTTCGAGCAGCGTGGACTTCCCTGAGCCATTCGGCCCGATGATGGCAAAGATTTCTCCCGCTACGGCTTCAAAGCTGACTGGCCCCAGCTCGAAGTGCGGATAATGAAATGTCACGCCCTCGACCCGTAGGCGGGACTCGGGGCTGGAGACTCGGGGCTCGGGATTCGCCGGAACTACTTCCTTTTTCACATTCGCGCCCATGGAGTGTGACTGCTTTCTGCTTTCTGCTTTCTTCCTTCTGCCTACTGCCTTCTGCCTTCCCTATCCTGCCGCTCGCCGCAAAAGGTAAATGAAAACCGGCGCGCCCGCCACAGCCGTCACTGCGCCCACCGGCAGTTCAGCGGGCGCAATCACCGTGCGCGCCAGCATGTCGGAGAGAATCAGAAAAATCGCTCCGCCCAGTGCCGCGGTGGGCAGAAGGGTTCGATGATCGTTACCCACCAGCATCCGGCCGAGATGCGGCACGAGCAAGCCGAGGTAACCAATGGCGCCGCTTACCGAGACGGCGATGCCCGTTAGCAGTGATGCGAGAAGGAACACGGTGGTCTCAACGCGCGCCACGTTCACTCCCAGGTGCGCCGCTTCTTCTTCGCCGAGCAACACAACGTTCAGGTCTTTGGAAAAAACGTAGAGCGCCGCGATGCCAAGCACGACGACCGGCACGAGCACGCGAAAGTGCGCGTCGGGAGTGACGCTTAGGTCGCCCATCAGCCAGTACGCGGTGCCGCGAACGTCGCGCGTGGAAAGAAGCGTGAGGACGAACAAAATCACCGCGGAAAGAAACGACGCGGTGATGACACCAGCCAGAACCAGCGTATAACTCGCGAGGCGCCCGCCGCGCCTCCCGAGCAAGTAGACCCAGGCCGTCGTGAGCGCCGCGCCGCCAAACGCCATAAACGGCGAAGCCTCCGCCAGCCGCCCGCCGATCCAAAAAGCGACAATCGCACCAAGTGCCGCGCCGCTCGAGATGCCGAGAACGTAAGGGTCGGCCAAGGGGTTCCGCAGCAGCGCCTGCAACACGGTTCCGGAAACCGCCAGCGCTGCCCCGACCAGTGCCGCGAGCAACACGCGCGGCAGGCGGATTTCCCGCACGATGATCGCCGCTTGCCCGCCCGGTGCAGTCCCCGTCAGTCCTCCCCACGCTTCGCCCAGCGACAAGTGAACGCCGCCGACGGCGAGAGCAGCAGTCGCAACCAGGAGCAAGGCTGCGGAAAGAATGAAAATCAGCGCCAGCACGTTCCGGCGTGACGCGGCGATGGTCATCGCGCGGCCTCCGGCGGGTGGAGGGTGCGCGCAACTTCTTCCAGCGCGTCCATCAGGCGCGGGCCGGGCCGGTTGATCGTATCGGAAATGAAAACCATCCGGCCGTTCCTGGCGGCGCGAAAATCCTTCCATCCCGGGAGGCGCCGGAATTCATCGAGCGCGGGAGAAAACGCCTCGGTTTTTGGAAACAGAATTACGTCGGGGTCCCGTTCGAGCGCGCTCTCGAGATTCAAACGCGGCCACTCGCCGCTCAAGTCGTCGGAAACGGAAACGCCGCCCGCGCGGCGAATGACATCCGAGATGAATGTGTTCGGGCCGGCGGTAATCAGCGGGCGATACCATACGACGAATAAAACTTTCGGGCGCGGCTTTCCCGCCACTTGTTTTTCAACCGCCTCCATTCGCCCGCGAAGGTTTGCAACCAGGGCCTGGGCCTCTGTGCTGCGTCCCAACACTTGCCCGAGGTCCTGGATCGAACGCAACGCCCCGTCTACGCTGTGCGCGGTCAGCCCGTAGAGCGGAATGCCCAGCCGCTCCAATTGGTCGGCCGTCTGACGGCGGTTCGATTCCGCGTCACCTAGGACGAGGTCGGGCTTGAGCGCGACGATCTTTTCCAGACTGGGACTGAGCAGCGAACCGACGTGCGGCTTCTCGCGCGCTTCAGGAGGGTAATCGCAATAATCGGTGTCACCCACCAGACGGTCGCCGAGTCCGAGGGCGAAGATCGTCTCCGTAATGCTCGGGGCCAGCGAAATCAGCCGCTGGGGATCGTCGGGAATATTAACGCGCCGGCCCGTCTCGTCGGTCACAATGTGCGAAGCGAAAAGGCGGGCCGCGCAACACACCAGCAAGGCGCCGGCCACGAAGACCACGACGAACCGTTTGAACAAAGCTCCTGACTTCAATGGAACAATCATCGAAACGCGCACAGACTCATTCTAACTTGGATTTCAAACATTGGGGGGAATGGCAGGCCATCTCCTCGCCGAACCGTGGCGGAGTCTATGAGGCGAGATTTTGTTTGTCAAACGTCCCAGGAACGTGAAGAATAGGCGGCATGAAAATGCGGCGATTGAGCGCGATTGCCTGTCTCCTCGCTTGTTTGATCGCGGCGAGCGGCGCGCGTGCCAAAGGAAAATCCCCAGTGCAATTGAGCTGGGGCCGCGTCGTGCAAGGTCCGGCGGAGGTTTATCGCAGGGCATCCGTGAGCAAAAAAGTGCTAGCTCGGCTCGGTTCGGGTGCGCTGGCGGCGGTCTTCGAAACCAAACGGTCCGGCGGCGGCGACTGGGCCAAGGTACGCGTTGTGCTCCCGACCACACTCGAGGTCGTCTCTGGCTGGACGGAAGCGCGCCGGCTAGAAAACTTTCCCGTCAGCCACTTCCCCGCCGACGCCGAGCTTTTGAAATCATTGGGCGGCGCATTTCTCGAGGACTTCCAAGCCAAGTACGTACAGTTCGCCCGCTTCCTGGTCCGGCGCGCCAATCAGGAAGCCTTGCTGGTTTGCTACTTTGGTTCGGTGTTTCTTCCATACACGCGACTCCAGGCGTTCGTGATGTCGGGTGGCAAATGGGTCGCAGGACCGTACCTGGAATTTCATTTTTCCCAAATGCAGACGGGAGTGAGCGAAATCGAAGTGCGGGACCTGGTGGGAGACGGCAACGAATGTCTGATCACCCGCGAACCCTTTTCTGAAGCGCTCGGGAACCGCGGCGTGAACATGATGATTCGTAGAATCGAGGGGGGCGGATTCAAAGTTCTCTGGCAAGCGCCGGTCGAGCTGCGCAGCCTGTCTTCTTATCTCCCCCGCCAGGAAGTCCTCCAGCCGCCCGAGAAAAACATCGGCGTGCCGGGCACCGTCACCACCGCCACGGTTGATTTCCAGACCACCGGGCGCATTACGGAACCTGTGTGGAAAGGCAAGATTGAGTTCCACGTGCTCGGGCGCGAAGAGCCGATTGATACGGTCGAGCTCAACAAAATCTGCAATTGGAATGGAAGCGAGTTTATTCCAGTGCAGCAGGCAGCAAAGCCATCGAACCAACGTTGATTGATCATCCAGGGAGGAACACTCATGTCCGCTTATAATCGAAGACGCTTTCTTCAAATGACGACGGCAGCCGCCGTGGCCGCGGGCGCGAAACCGCTTATGGGCGCGCCGCCCGCGCCGGAGGAAAAAGGCATGCGACTTGGACTCATCGTGCACATGGACCACGACCCGGAAAGCGCCATCAAAAAGGTCCACGACCTGGGACTACCCTCGGCCCAACTCGGCACCGATGACCTTTCCGACGACCAGTTCACCCGCATGACCGCGGCGATAAAAAAGTATGATATCGAAGTCACGGCCCTGAACACGCACGGCCCCGGCCCCGCCGAGTGGGATTTCTATCAGGGGCCGGAAACCATCGGTCTTGTGCCGCCCAAGTACCGTGCGGCGCGCGTCGAGCACATGAAGCGCGCTTCGGATTTCGCCAAAAAGGCGGGCATACCCGCCATTCACGGCCACCTTGGCTTTATTCCCGAGAATCCCAACGATTCGCAGTATCAAGAGGTCGTCGAAGCCGTCCGCGAAGTCGTCACCCACATCAAGTCGAACGGCCAGATCATGCTCTACGAGACCGGTCAGGAATCGCCCATCACCATGCTCCGCTGCATCTCGGACGTCGGCCTCGACAATCAATTCGTCAACCTCGACACCGCCAACCTTATTCTTTACGGCAAGGGCAATCCCGTGGATGCGCTCGACGTCATCGGCAAGCTGGTTCGCGGCATGCACGCCAAGGACGGCCTGTTCCCTACCAACCCGCGCCAGCTCGGCGAAGAAGTTCCCATCGGCCAGGGGAAAGTGGATTTCCCGCTGCTCTTCAAGCGTCTCAAAGAGTTGAACTACCGCGGCCCGGTCACCATCGAGCGCGAAATCTCCGGGCCGAAGCAGGTGGAAGATATCAAGAGGTCCATCATCTTCCTGCAAAAACTCATCGCGTAAGACCGCGCCGCCGATTTCGTGAACCGATGAGCCCCGACCACTCCTCCGAAGCATCCGGCCGCAGCCCGGACGCGCGGCGGCCACTGGCATGGCATGAAGTATTTGAGCTTGAAGCGCCGAACGGCATCCAGGGTTCCCCCGTCGCCCTGTTCCTTCCAGAACCGCGTGCTATAATCGTCGCGCTGTCATGGACGAGCTTCTGCTTCCGCTGTTTCCCCTCGAAGTCGTTCTCCTGCCCGAAGAGCCGCTGCCTCTCCATATTTTCGAGGAGCGTTACAAAGAAATGATCGGCGATTGCCTGCGCGCCCGCGATGAGGGGACCGGCCAGCAGGAATTCGGCGTGGTGCTTGCCCAGAACAACGAAATGCGCACCGCGGGATGCAGCGCGCGCATCGTCAACGTCACGCGCAAGTACCCCGACGGGCGAATGGATATTTTTACCGTCGGCACTCGCCGCTTTGAAATTCTTTATACCAACGAGGAGCGCTCTTTCCTGCGGGGCGGTGTCGAGCCATTCGACGACGACGAAGGATCGGACACGCCTTCCGAAGCCGACGCCGCGCGCGCCGTCGAGCTGTTCCGCGAGATCATGCAGCGCCTGCACAAATCTCCCGACATCCCGATTCACCTCCCCAAACCTTACCGGCACCTCTCCTTCCGCATCGCCGCTGCGCTTCCGCTCGATCTTGCCTTCAAGCAGCGGCTTCTCGTTGGCCGCAACGAATCCGAGCGGCTGCACGAGACCGTCAAGGTGATCGAGAGCCTGATCCCACAGTTCGACAGAGTTCAGAAACTTCGCGCCAAGGCCGGCGGCAACGGCCACACGGGCCTTCAGAACTAGGCGCGAGGTCGATTCTAAATTTTCGATTGTGAATTGATGATGGGGGACACGCTCAGGCGCGCAACCCTGCGTCGTGCGCGGCAAGGAAATCAAGCGCCGCGGCCTTGGCGCCGTGCTGCCGCAAGAGGGTGGTCACTTGCCCGCGATGATAGGTGCCATGATTCACAACGTGCAGTAGCGTTCGCCACAGCGGGTAAGTCCAGGATTCACCCTGCAGGTTGATGTAACTCAGCGGCTTTGACAGTGTGGGTTCGTCCAGCCCGGCCAGATACTTCCGCAAATCTCGCTCGACTTCTCGCCAGCGCACCTCAATCGCGCCGATTGCCGGGAACTGCTCGCTCCAGCGCCGGAAGGTCTCGTCGAACCCCAGACCCTCCGGGACGCTCGGGAGCGTTCGCGCCGGGCGGCCCTTCCAACGCTCCAGCCAGATCCATTCGGCGCCCATGACGTGCGCCAGCGTATCGCGCACCGAAGAAAAACTCGAGCCCATCGGCCGCCGGAATTGTTCCTCGCTGAGCGCCGCGCAGGCTTCCAGTTGCCGGTCGCGCGCCCAGTAATTGTAATCGTAAAGCTCGCGCAAGGTCTCGAGAGATATCATGGACACCCCCGGTGAAGAATATCGGCATCATAGCATTCAAGGGCGGGCGTCGTCACATGTGTCGCTCGACGCAGCGATTCATTGATTGAGTTCCGATTGACGGCTCGCCTATAATGGTCTTCTGAGGCTCAGGGCAAATGCAAAAACCACGCACACTTGGAGAGCTGAAGAAATCCGGCTTCCGCAGCCGCAGCGTCAAGGAAGAGATGCGCGAGAATCTCATCCGAAAGCTCTCAGCGCACGAGCCGATTTTTCCCGGCATCATCGGCTTCGACGATTCGGTGATCCCGCAAATCGCAAACGCCATCCTTTCACGGCACAATTTCATATTGCTGGGATTGCGCGGCCAGGCCAAGAGCCGCATCTTGCGCTCGCTCGTCACCCTGCTCGACGAAGAAATTCCCTACTCCGCGGGCTGCGAGATCAACGACGACCCGCTGTCACCTATCTGCCGCACCTGCGTCGAGCGCCTTGCCGAGTGCAAGGACGCATCGCCCGTCGAATATCTGCCGCGCGATCAGCGCTTCGTGGAAAAGCTCGCCACGCCCGACGTGACCATCGCCGACATAATCGGCGACGTCGACCCCATCAAGGCGGCGCGCGGCGGCCACGCGCTTTCGAGCGAGCTGACCATTCACTACGGCCTGCTGCCACGTGCGAACCGCGGCGTCTTCGCCATCAACGAACTGCCCGATCTGGCGGGAAAAATTCAGGTGGGCCTCTTCAACATCATGCAGGAAGGCGACGTGCAGATTAAAGGCTATCCCGTGCGCCTGCCGCTCGACGTGGCGCTCGTCTTCACCGCCAACCCGGAGGACTACACGGCGCGCGGCAAAATCATTACGCCGCTCAAAGACCGTATCGGCTCGGAAATTCGCACCCACTATCCGGCCACGCTCGGCGACGCCATGGCGATCACCACGCAGGAAGCGTGGACCAACCGCGACGGCGCCGAGGGGACGGTGATCCCGCAATTCGTGCGCGAGGTCATCGAAAGCATTGCGTTCGAAGCCCGGCAGGAGAAGCGCATTGATAAGCGCTCCGGCGTCAGCCAGCGGCTGCCCATCACCTGCCTCGAAAACGCCCTCTCGAACGCCGAGCGGCGCGCTTTGATTTGCAAGGAAGCGAAGGCCGTGACGCGCCTATCCGATATTTACGCCGCGCTTCCCTCCCTCACCGGCAAGCTCGAGCTCGAATACGAAGGCGAGCTGCGCGGCGCCGACACCGTGGCGCGCGACATCATCCGCCAAGCCACCGCGCGCATTTTCAGAAACTATTTCGACAACGTGCCGCTTCACGCCATCGTGCAGTGGTTCGAGCTGGGCGGCAACTTGAAATACGCCGAGGACGCTCCGAGCGAAGAGATTTACAGCCAGCTCAAGAAAATCCAGGGGCTGTTTGAAAAAACTCAGACCCTCGGCATGAAGCCAAAAGACGATCCGGCGCTGCTGGTGGCGGGGGCGGAATTCATCCTGGAAGGGCTTTACGCGCTGAAAAAGATCAGCCGCAATGAGGAGCTGGGTTTCCACGCCGAGCGTCCGCGGCCAACGCGCACGGAAAGCGAAGAGCCGGGGCCGCTCGGTTCCAGGCGGCGACCGCTGAATTGAGAGGTTGTCAGTGGTCAG
Source organism: uncultured Acidobacteriota bacterium (assembly GCA_964481715.1). GTDB lineage: Bacteria > Acidobacteriota > Terriglobia > UBA7540 > UBA7540 > JAHEKS01. Next base: position 15,326 of record CAYZVR010000050.1, read on the forward strand.
TGGTCCGTTGCACCTGACCCCTGACTACGGACAATGGACGATGCCGCGGTTCACTATTTAGCGCTAACAGCATGAAGTATATTAAGTATTCCAAATACGTTGCCGACCCCTTCGAAGGCCTGAGCGCCGAGGACCTGCTGCAGCTTCTTCAAGACTTCCTGCTCGAGAGCGGCTTCAACGGTCAGTATTCCAACTTTTACGAAATGGACTCCGAGAAGACGATGGAGAATCTCCATCAAGCGCTGCTCGAGGCCATGCGCAGTCAGGGAATGATTCCGCAAGAGCTGCTCGAGCAGCTTCTGAAGAATGCGGAGAATTATCAGAACTCTGATCTGCGGGAGCTTATTGACAAGCTGCTCGAGCGCCTGTCCGAGGAAGGCTACGTCTCGGTCGAGCAGCCGCCCGAAAAGGGCCGGCGAAAAGAAGTCGGCCCCGGACAGATGACGGAGGGCGAGGGCAAAGCGAAATTCGAGCTGACGGACAAGGCGCTCGACTTTCTGGGATTCAAGACGCTCAAGGACTTACTCGGCTCTCTCGGCAAATCCAGCTTTGGCCGCCACGACACGCGCGACTACGCGACGGGGATTGAATCCTCCGGCGCGAGCCGCCGCTACGAATTCGGCGACACCATGAATCTGGATGTGAACGCGACGCTGCTTTCGGCCATCCAGCGCCACGGCCTTCGGGTGCCGCTCGAGCTCGATTATAAGGATCTTCAGGTGCACCAGTGCGAGTATCAGAGTTCTTGCGCGACCGTTCTAATGCTCGACTGCTCGCACAGCATGATTCTTTACGGCGAAGACCGCTTCACGCCAGCCAAGCGCGTGGCGCTCGCGCTCACGCATCTGATTCGCACGCAGTATCCGGGCGATTCACTGCACCTCGTGCTGTTCCACGACACGGCGGAAGAAGTCCCGCTGCAGGAACTGACGCGCGTCAAGGTAGGCCCGTATTACACCAATACGCGCGAAGGGTTGAAGCTGGCGCAGCGAATCCTTTCGCGTCAGAAGAAGGACATGCGCCAAATCGTGATGATTACCGACGGCAAGCCTTCCGCGCTGACGCTTGAGGACGGGCGCATTTATAAGAACGCGTTCGGCCTCGATCCGCTGGTCGTTTCAGAAACTTTGCACGAAGTCGCGCGCTGCCGCCGCAATGGAATCCTGATCAACACCTTCATGCTCGCCTCCGATTACGGCCTCATCAATTTCGTCCAGAAGGTCACGGAAATCTGCCGCGGCAAAGCCTACTTCACCACGCCCTACACCCTCGGCCAGTACCTGCTCATGGATTACATGCAGAAAAAGGTCAAGCACATCCATTAGTAGGGGCGCAGCATGCTGCGCCCCTACACCCGCTCCGCTCCTGCC
>CAYZVR010000051.1:0-16640 GCA_964481715.1 uncultured Acidobacteriota bacterium
CAATTACGGCAGGATTGTCAACGCAGGCGCGGACGAGCGGCGCATCAATAGTTTTGAGACTTATGGAGTCAGGGCGGAAACCAGCAAGCCCGACCCACTTCCTACTGAACATGAGACGCCTCTCGGTAGTTGGACTGTTTTGAGGCTACGTAACAATCCGCCAGCACACATGGCCCGCCGCGGCGGGCGCCACCCGCGAAAAATATGTTGACGCGAATAGCAGACTCGATAGACCCTACCCGCTGGCGCCTCTTGACTGTGATGCGGGCCGCTCAGAAATAAAAGACCGACAGGGGTACAGATTGAGCTTCGACAAACCACCCACCAGCAATCCATTTATGGAGTATTGGGTAAAGACCCAGGCTCCCGCCTCATCCGGCATCTATATACTCTTTTCGACTCCTGGTTTTACCTGGGAGGTTATCTAGGTGGGCGAGGCCGAGGATATCCAAAAACGCCTGCTCGAGCACATCCGCGGCGATAATCCCTGCATTACTGAGAGACAACCCACCGCATTTATCTTCGAACTGGCTGATGCCGACCACCGTGTAGCTCGCAGGAACGAACTGATCGGAGAGTATGACCCAACCTGCAACAAGTAACCGGCCTGAATCCAGTCGTCTTTCTGGGTGAAATGGATAATCACCCAATTTTGAGGCTGGGTAGCATTTCCCCAGGACATCTGAGATTCAACGCCATGGAACTGTCCCCCCAAGAGCGTGAATGGGCTACCCCACGGCGAATAAAATCCGCTATACTCCGCCGCTCCCTCCTGACGACATTTGGTCGATTCGTTTGAAAAGCAGTTTGGGAGGGTATATGCTATCCGCCTCTCCAGGACATCACATCGAAGGAGGAACTACCATGGCTGGTGCACAACGCAAAGTCATCGACTGCAGGAATTTCCCGAGCGAGAAGAACTGCACGCTTGCGATTTCCGGCGCCGAGGAAGAGGTGCTGGATTTGGCGGTTCTCCATGCCGTCACAACCCACGGACACCAAGACACTCCGGAACTGCGGGGACAGATCCGGTCGTTGCTCAAAGATGAGGAAGAAGCGAAGGCCCGAGCCGCGGGCGCTTGAACACATGGATTTGGGCAGTGTGCCGGCCGGGGGGGATATACATCTCGTCCACCCGGCCGGACTCATTTTATGGGCTGATTTTTCCGTGGAGAGGATTTGAACGGCGCCTATAATCAGTTATAGATTCGCTACGCGCTTCGGCCTCGCGAGGAAAGACGACCCGTCGGGTGCGTGCGGGCTCCAAGGATGCCCTGCTTTTGATTTCCGCTTGCTCCGGTCCTACGGAACCGGAACCGGCGTCCCTCCGCCTATCGTCAAGCTTCCGGACTTTGAGGAGGAAAGATCCCCAAACACGCTGGCACCGGCGTTATAGGTTTTGGTCGCGTCCTTGATGGTTCCGAAAACTTCCGCCGCCCGGTAGACGCTGTTCGAATGGTTGTTGGTCATGAATCCGGGTGACCGGAAATGGTAGTGGTCATTCCCACGTTGCGCGGCGCCCATCCCCTTCCACGTAAGATCCACGAAAACGTCAAAGAAGGAGGAGGAAACGTCGTCCCACAACTGGATGGTCGCCTTCAATCGCGCGGAATTGAGATTGCCGCCTCGCAACCAAAAGTCGGGGCCGGCTAACGTGCTCCCCCCATAAGCATTCATAACGTACGTCTCGGTGCAGTAGTCATAGCTGGAGATGCCCAGCGAAGCCTCTGATTGGGTCTCCTTCGGACCGGGGGCAACCTTTCCTTTACCATCAAAGGCAAAAAGAAAGACATCGGTCGAAATACAGCCCGTTTCGTCGGTGGACGAAAAGTAGGCAGTGGCGTTTTGCCCGCTATAGTGAATGACGCTGGCGGCTCTGCCGCCTGGGGGGAAAGCCAGCAACCCGAGGCTCAGAAAAAGAGTAACCGCAAGGTGTCTCAGTCTCATAACCGCCCTCCTCGGCAAGGTTCCGATAGGTGTCTTTGATTGTAACTTACCTGAGATACGAGATGCACCCTTAATTAGCGGGGTTGCACTGGGCCGCTGGTGGCGCATCTCACATCGCAAGCTCTATGATGTGTGCGGAACCGCTGTAGCAACAACGCTCACGGCGCCCTTAGGCGGGCACCTCGACGTACGCCGAATAGGTGTGGGGAGCGGGCGCTTCGAGGCCTTCGAGGCGCATGCCCTCGAGGTGGAACTCGATGGCTAGGCGCATGTTGCGTTCGACTTCGTCGCGGGTGCCGCCGGTCGAAACGCAACCGTCCAAGTCCGGCGAGTACGCTGAATATCCCGTGCCGGTTTCTTCGATGACTATCAAGTATTTTTTCATCGCTTCAGCTCTGCCTACCGGCGCCGCGCGGCGAGCGTGAGCACCAGTTTGGCGAGGCGGCGTGAATCGTGCCGTGCGACGTGGTCTTCTTCGAGCAGATTGGCGGTGACGGGTTCAACGCCGAGCGCGCGGACCTCGTCAAGGTCGTTGGTGACGGGCTCGGCGCGCTGGGCGTCGTATTGGCGCTTAAGGCGCGGAGAAAGCGCCCGGGTATTGAGGACTATGAGGTCGAACAGTCTGCCTCCGGCGTGCTTTTCTAACGCGCGCACGTGGTCCGAGGCGGTGTAACGGCGCGTCTCACCCGGCTGGGTCATGAGGTTGGCGATATAAACTTTGAGCGCCCGCGAGCGCGCGATGGCTTCCGCAATGCCGTGGACGAGCAGGTTCGGGATCAGCGAAGTGTAGAGCGACCCTGGGCCGAGCGTGATGAGATCCGCCTGGCGAATCGCGGCGAGCGTTTCGGGCAGCGGCTTGCACCGGCCGGGAACGATTTGAAGCTTGGCGATGGGAACGCGGGTCTTATTGATGCGCGACTCGCTTGAGACCACACGCCCGTCGCGCAGCCGCGCGCGCAGGCGAACGTCGGCAAGTGTGGAAGGGAAGATGACGCCGCGGATGGCCAGCACTTCACTCGAAACGCGCACCGCCATGGCGAAGTCGTGCGTCAGGTGAGTTATCGCGGTAAGCAGGAGGTTCCCCAGGCTGTGGCCGGCGAGGCCCCGGCCGTTTGAGAAGCGGTAGCTGAAAATCCGCGTGAACAGCTCTTCGTCGTCGGCCAGAGCCACCAGACAATTGCGAATGTCGCCGGGGGGGAGAATGCCGAATTCGGTTCGCAAGCGGCCGGAACTGCCGCCCTCATCCGTGACGGTGACAACGGCGGTTAGCCGTGAAATGCGGGGTTTGGATTTTGCGGGACGCGCGGGCTCGTGGACGTGATGCTTGAGCCCTCGTAATAGGGTCGCAAGACCCGTGCCCCCGCCAATGCCGACAACCTTCATAGTTTGGACCGCCGGTTGGTTATCGGCAGAGGGGCGGCAGGTCATTACGCTTAGAAAGCGTTCGAGTCGCTCTCCGGATAGATGACGCTGCGATACCGAGGGTCATCGCGCAAAGGCTCAAAGTCCTCGTCGTGCCGCGCCAGAAAACGGTTTTCCCGGCGGAGCTCGACGGCAGCCTTCAGATGCTCGAAGGCGAGTTCGATGTTTCCCTGGAGGGCGTATCCAGCGGCCAGGGCGTAACGGATTTCGTCCCGGTTGGGCGCGGCCTTGTTTGCCTTGCTCAGGTGGCTGATGGCCACGTCGAGGTTCCGGGCGTTTAACTCCGCCACGCCCAGGTTGTAATAGTCAGCAGGCCCCTTGGGGGAAGGAGCGGGTTTCGCCAGCTTCTGCTCGCACAAATTGATATGAACGCGTGCTCGCTCCGCAACCTCGCGCGAGGCGCCGATCAGGGCCTTCTCAAACAGCCCTTTTGCCTTGGCGTAATTCTGGTGGTTGAAGTATCGCGAGGCGGCCCCAAAATTCTTGACGGCGGCGTGGAGTTGCGCGTCCAGCTTGCGCTGTTGCGCCCGCGTTTGGGAGCCCAACCCGCTGGCTTGGACGGTCTGGACCCGTCCTCGCGCCTTCTTCCGTACCAGCCTCGTGCGGGCCCGGAGTGAATGACGCCGGCCATTCCTTGTTGCCGCGCTGCGTGAATTTCGGCGGGCCTGTCGTCGGCGCGAAGAGACTTGCATTCCTTCCCCCTACTTTAGTTTAACCTATTTATTATCAATACGTTACAATAACAGCGCGCGCCGCACAGGACCTTTCCATGCCTTCTGCAATGCCCCATCATAGCAATTCAGGGGGGGCTAAGTCAAACCGATGCTTTGGTTGATGGCATCAAGGCCACAGAGAGGCGTCAGGGGCCAGTGGGAGGCGGCAGGTTGCGCCCAGGGGTTGTCAAGCCAGTCCCCGCTGTGATATGAAGACGTTATGTCTATAATTTGGGTTGGCAATTTCCTGCGATTTTTCGCCGGCGACCTTCCTAACTGTTGTCGTTGAAGGCCGGCCACCCGCATTCTTGTTTGCAATCATTTCTCTTTCCAGGTTTAAGTCGAAAATTTCGCACAGGAGGTTTTTCCATGGGTGATTACAAGCATCCCGAAGTCCTGGTAAGCACAGACTGGGTCGCCGAACACGCGGACGATTCCAAAGTCAGATTGGTTGAAGTGGACGTGGACACCTCGGCTTACGAAAAAAGCCACCTCAAGAACGCAGTCGGGTGGAACTGGACGTCGCAACTTCAGGACAACGTCCGGCGCGACCTGCTGGGGCAGAAGCAATTCGAAGAGTTGATGAGCCAGTCGGGGATTTCCAACGACACAACGGTGGTGCTCTACGGCGACAACAACAACTGGTTCGCAGCCTACGCCCTCTGGCAGCTCAAATATTTCGGGCACAAGGACGCCCGGCTGATGGATGGCGGACGCAAGAAATGGGAACTCGAGAAACGGCCTTTCACGACCGACGCTGCCACGGTTACACCCACCGTCTACAAGGCCGGCGCGCCTGACGAAAACGTCCGCGCGCGGCGCGAGCTGATCTTCGACACGCTGGACAAAAAGAACCGCTATCTCGTGGACGTTCGGTCGCCGGATGAGTTCACGGGCAAAGTCATCGCGCCTCCTGGCATGTCAGAAACGGCGCAGCGCGGCGGCCACATCCCCGGCGCCGCGAGCATCCCCTGGTCGAAGGCCGCGAACGAAGACGGCACCTTCAAATCCTACGACGAGCTGGCGAAGCTATACGGCGAGCAGGGCGTTCGGACGGATAAAGAGGCGATCGCCTATTGCCGCATCGGCGAGCGCAGCTCGCACACCTGGTTTGTGCTCAAGTACCTGCTCGGCTTCGAAAAGGTCCGCAACTACGACGGAAGCTGGACGGAGTGGGGGAATCTGGTTGATGCGCCGATCGAGAAAGGTGAGAGCAAAACCGCTCACGCCTGATCGCGTGTGGACAGGTCCAACGGTGAGGGCGCGAGAGCTCGCGCCCACACCCACCCGTTTCCGTTCTCCCCAAGAGTTGTTTGACCCGCTTCAAAGGCTGCGCTATCCTCTCGTGCAATGAATTCGGCTGACATCAAATATCATCGTCGTCGCGGGACACTGCTTGCGCCCGTGTGCGCCACTCTGCTGGCTCTGGTTTGTTCCACCGCACCTTTGGCGGGTCAGGAAGAAACAGTCCAGCCGCTCTACGGCTCAGAGGGAATTCGGCCAGAAGCGGTGCGGCAAGGCGCGTTGGGGAGCTGCTATTTTCATTCTGTCGTGGCGGCACTGGCCGCAGCGAACCCTCAGGGCGTATCCAAAATGATTCAAGAGAACCGCGACGGCACTTATACCGTCCAGTTCGGCGACACCAAAAAGGAAATCGCCTACCCTGAGGATATCCAGTACAGCCGGCAAAGCGGCTACGACCTTTCCAGTGGCTTGTGGGTGGCGGTGCTTTTTCGCGCTTACGCCCAGCGAGTGTTGCGCGAGGCGCTGGTCCAGGCCGTGGATCGAAGCGACCTTTTTCCGCTCGTCAAACACTACGCGGAGGATTTTGTTCAGAGCAACGACTCGGTAGTCCTTGCTTACGACCGCGCCATCCGCGCAGCGATAGACCAGCAGGGGAACGTGGACCGTCAGAAACTCGAATCAGTGGTGAGGGCGGAGTTGAAGCCCATCGCAGTCAGTGACGACATCAAGGACTCGATGGTCAAAGTGATTGGGTCGGGCGGGTTCTTCGATTCGGTGACCGAAGTGGTCAAAGAGAATGGAGAAATTTTCGGAGCGTACCGCGCCGTCGGGCACGGCGGAATCGCGGATCGCGTGATGCAAACGCTGGGAGGCAGCTCCCAGATCGCGGAGAATGTTTCTGTAACGGATGCGTCCGAGGCACTAAGCCAGGCGACGATGGCACGCCGCCCCGTGGTCGCTTGCACGGCAGGGAGCAAGTTCTACGAGCAAGTCGCCGCTCATCAGCCGCTCCCAGCGCAGGTCAAGCCCTGGTACGTGAACGCGCACTGCTTTACGGTCCTCGGCTACGATTCCGCCGCGCAGTCGGTAAAGCTTCGAAACCCCTGGGGCCAGCCGCCGCAGCCCGATGGCATTTTCAAGATCCCGCTCACGGATTTCGTTCCAGCCTTCCACGGGATTGTAACCACGGGACCGTAGGCGGCCCGTCGCACTTCTGTGTCGATCAAACCTGGTATGCCTGGCGGCATTTACCGCAACTGGACTCGAAAAGTTTTCTTGTCCGGAATGATATCCACTTTATCTTCGCGCGCCAGCCATCCCAGCGCGAAATTGACGAGCTCGCCTGAGCCGTTGACTTTTTTCTTGAGTTGGGTGAGCGTCTGCGGCCCGTCGGCTGAGAGCTTCTCCCAGATTTTTCCCGCGGTTTCACCCACTGCGGTCTTGACGTCCATGATGTCCTCTTTCCTCTCTTTTGAGTTCGTAATAGTACACAGTTAGATGAAGGCCCTTCAGTTCGGTTGCTTTCGGCGCGCGAGCGGTTGACGGACAACGAGTCCGTTCGCTTGCGGAGTCACGCTGCCTGTTGTCCGGCTGAATGCCTTGTTTCCGGGGTCGACTTCGGGAGATCTACGGTGAACTGGACCGGCTTCCGCGGCGAGATGAGCTTTCTCCGAATCGAACCGTGAATATCCAATTTAACTCCGTCGCGTCATTTTGGGAAAGAAAAAATATTGATAACGATCATAGATTCCGAGGATGACCTTTGCTGCTGCAATGCGCATCGTACGCCGTCACGTCTTTTTGCCGCGCTTGCGCAGGAAGTCAACAAGTTCGAAGACGCCAAAAACCATCAGGCAGAACCAGAAATCCACCAGGGTGCCGAGGTCCAGTTCAAAACGCCGGTGACGCGCGGCGGGCGGCAGGTGCGGCAGGGCGGCAAAATAGAGCGTGTTACCGATGAGGATGATGATCATATATCGCAGCCAGCGTGGCGGAGTGTAAGCCATCGGTTTGTCCCGTCGCCGCGTGAGATTCAGGGCCGACGCGAAAGAGTACGTTCCCATCGCCCGTGAGGTTCCGCAACCTCGAACTCTTTCCCGTTATAATATAAAACACGGAACCGCGATGCCGCCCATACAATTGTCACTCTCCTCGCCGGTGAAGTTCCTGAAAGGCGTCGGCCCCGCTCGCGCCGAGGTCTTTGGCTCGCGCGGAATCTCGACCGTCGAAGACCTGCTCTTCTACGCGCCTTTTCGCTACGAAGACCGCACACGCTTGACGCGCATCAGCGACCTGCTGCCCGGTCAGACGACGACGATTTACGCCAAAGTCCTGACCTGCGGTCTGATGCGGACGCGCCGGGGAGTTTATATCTTCGACCTCGCCGCCACGGATCAAAGCGGGATGATCCGATGCAAATGGTTTCACGCCGTCTATCTCGAGCGGCAAAAAATCTTCCGGCAGGGCCAGCACGTTTTCTTTTACGGCAAAGTCGAGCGCGATCCCTACGGCACCGGAAATCTTCAGATGATCCGGCCGCAGTACGAAATCGTGCCGGAGGCGGAGGCGAGCGGCGGTGACTCGCTGGAAGTCGGGCGCGTTGTGCCCATCTACGAGTCGCTCGGCAAGCTCGGCCCGCGCGTGCTGCGCAGGCTGATGTGGACGGCGCTCGCATCGGTCAACGGACAAATCCCCGACCGGTTGCCGCCTTCCGTCCGCCGCAAAAATAAACTCATGGACGGCCCGCCGGCTTTGCGGCTCACGCACTTTCCCGAGGACACAAAAAACTTCGAAGAACTTTCCCGCTTCCGAACGCCAGCTCAGGTGCGGATGATTTTCGAAGAGTTCTTCAACGTGGGGGCGGGGCTCGCGCTTAAACGGCGGAAAGCCAAAGCTCGCATCGGCGTCGAGTTCCGCGTCAAGGACACGGTCCGCGCAGCTATCAAAAGAGTTTTGCCGTTTCATCCCACCGCGGCGCAGAAGCGCGTGCTCAAGGAAATCGTGGACGACATGCGCTCGCCGCGTCCTATGAACCGCTTGCTTCAGGGCGATGTCGGCTCGGGCAAAACCATCGTGGCAGTTCAGGCGGCGCTCCTGGCGCTCGACAACGGATTCCAGGTGGCGCTCATGGCGCCCACGGAAATTCTGGCTACGCAACACTACCTTTACATTAAAGAACTCCTCCGTCCGCTGCCTTACACAGTTGACCTTCTGATCAGCGCGCGGCGGGTCAGAGAAAAAACTGAGCTGAAGGAGCGCATCGCGGACGGATCCGTCAACCTCATCGTCGGCACGCACGCGCTGATCGAGGAGGATGTGCGTTTCGCTCGACTGGGTCTTGCCATCGTGGACGAGCAGCATCGCTTCGGAGTTCTCCAGCGTTTTGGGCTGATTCGCAAAGCGCAGACTCCGGACGTTCTGGTGATGACCGCCACGCCCATCCCGCGCACGCTCGCGCTGACCCTTTACGGCGACCTGGATTTCTCGGTGATCGACGAGCTGCCGCCCAACCGCTCGCCCATCCAGACGCGCCTCATCTCCGAGAGCGACCGCAAGCAGGCGTTCGAATTCATTCGCGCCAAGGTGCAGGGCGGGGAACAAGCCTACGTGGTTTATCCCGTCATCGAAGAGGCGGCGCGCCCCGACATTCGCACCGCCGTGCGCATGTTCGAACAGCTCTCGCGCAACGTCTTTCCGGAATTCCGCGTGGCGCTGCTGCACGGTCGGCTGAAGAGCGACGAAAAAGAAGGGGTCATGCAGAGCTTCAAGCGCGGCGAGGTTCAAATCCTCGTTTCGACCACCGTGGTTGAGGTGGGCGTGGACGTCGCGAACGCCACGGTGATGCTCATCGAGCACGCCGAGCAATTCGGCCTTTCGCAGTTGCACCAGCTCCGCGGGCGCATCGGGCGGGGAAGCGTGCAGTCTCACTGCCTGCTGGTGGCGGGCGACTCGCGCAACGAAGTCGCCGAGGAGCGTCTGCGAACCATGTGCGAGACGACCGACGGCTTCCGCATTTCGGAAATTGATTTGAAGCTGCGCGGCCCGGGTGAATTTTTCGGGACGCGCCAGGCGGGCATTCCGGCGTTCCGAATCGCCAACCTGCTGCGCGACCAGGAAATTCTCGAGTGGGCCAAGCGTGAGGCGGTGGATTTTATCGAGCACCCGGCGTCTCCAAAAGAGTTTGACGCCTACGTCGCCTTCCTGCGCCAGGAATGGCCGCGACGCTACGGACTGGCGGGAGTGGCGTAAAGAATCGGTTCATCGAAGCATCGGTTGATCGGGCCGGCGAAAGCGGAAAGTCTTGTCGGATCGTCCGATGATCCGATGATTCAGTTTTGCGATGCGCATCATTTCTGGAACATTTCGCGGACGAAACCTCAAGACGCTCAAGGGCGCGAAGCTCCGCCCCACATCCGACCATCTGCGCGAAACGCTCTTCAATGTGCTGGGGCCGCGCGTGGAAGGCTCGACTTTTCTCGACGCCTATGCCGGGAGCGGCGCGGTGGGCATCGAGGCGCTGAGCCGCGGCGCGGGCGAAGTGGTCTTTCTCGAGCACCATCGGCCGGCCGCCGAGTTGATTCGCGAAAATTTGAAAGCCTTGAAAATCGAAGGCGGGTTTTATCTGATGACGACCACAGTCGTGCGCGGCCTGGAAAGGCTCGCGGACGAGGGCGAGCGTTTCGATTTTGTCTTTCTCGACCCGCCTTACGAAGAAATCCGCGAATACCATCACGTGCTGCGCGAGCTTGGCCGCAGCAGCCTGCTGACGCCGGCCTCCACCGTCATGGTGGAGCACTCGCGCCATTGCACGCTTGAAGATCACTATGGTCCACTGCTTCGCACCCGCCTGCTGCGGCGCGGTGATTCGCAACTTGCGTTCTATCGTCGGGCGTGAGGCATTTCTTATGCTTCAATCCTCTCCGATAAAATCACGGGAAGTTCGCGCGCCGCTCGATTTCTTGACTTGGCGCGCCCGGGTACCCTAGTATCAATAATTGGCTTGCCCGCATCGTCTCGCTCTGTGCGGGTGGCACGTGGCGGGGTAGCTCAGTGGTAGAGCGAGGGTCTCATAATCCCTAGGCCGGGAGTTCGATTCTCCCCCCCGCTACCATTTATTTTCCGCAAGTTACGGCCGAATTTCGGCAACCTGGCAACTCCGACTGTGGGGACTTTTGTGACGTGAATTGTGGATTCTTCCCTCGGGAGGCAATGTCATCTGCCAAGTCTGTCAATTCCCCCCCTCCATAGATGCGCTACCCGCTCGAGCGGGACTTCTTGAAGGCGCTCCTTGCACAAGTGCATGAGGACCACATTCACTGCCAGCCGCTGCAGGCATGTGGAGAATGCTGGCTCGCCGCGAAACGTGGAGATCTTCCGAAAAACCCAGAGGAACGCTTCCCCGGTTAAGTCCTCCGCTTCCCGGGGAGAGCCAGTCATGCGCAGGCAAAGACCGTAAACGCGGCGCTTGTAAGCATCGAGGAGCGCGGTGAAAGCCGCTTCCTCCCCCCGCTGGGCGCGCGCCACCAGATTACCGCCTGATGGGGTCTCCAGCTCGACATGCGATTCATGAAAGACTTTCATGGCCAAATTCTTACCTTCGCCCGGTAACGAACTTCGCCAGACAACCTGCTCTTTTTGCTTCTTCTCAGCGAACTTGGAAGCTCCTAACCATGTTCTGATAAGTCGGCAGCAATTCGCGAAAATCCTGTTCGGGTGAAATGAAGACCAGATACAAGATTGACCCGTCGGAGCGCTCGACCGTCACCAGCCAGTCGTGCTCGCGCATGGCACGGCCGTTTGAGTCCTGGAGGGGTGATGGCCCCGTCATTTCCACGGACCTTCCCGGCCTGCCATTGACGCGGATGGTTTCATCCCGCCCGATGACCCTCAAATTCGGGTTACCTTGGCGGAGATCCTCAATCAACTGATGGGTGGCGTCATCGACAGAGGACGTGCCGCGTCCAGACTCCGGTTGAAAACCGTTGATAATGGCGCCGTAAGCCACGGCATTCTGGGAAATGCCGGCGCGTGGAGCAATCGTGACGGCGGAGTTTGTGTCGCCGAACACCTCCCAGTTGTCGGGATAGGAAACCCGGTAGGCATTGTGGTCATAGCTTCTGAAGTTGCCGCTGGGGATCACGTCGCCGCGGGACACTGTGCCAACGGTTCCCGCCGATGCCTGCTGCTCTGGCTGACCTTTTCCGGGTGGTGCCGGCATCCCGAGTAACTTCCTCTTCACAGCCTGGAATTCCTGGCTAACTGTCCTCCCCCGGACCGGCGGTCCCAGTTGCGGGATTAAGGCATTCACGGCCTTAACACGATTTTCAGGATTGGGGTGATCGGAAAAAAATTGGGCCGTTCGTTGAGGATATTTTTGTTCAACGATTTGGAAAAACTGTGCCATGGCGTGGGGGTCGTATCCGGTGTGATAAAGGACGTAAGTTCCGATCTTGTCGGCCTGGGACTCGGCGCCCCGTGAATTGTGCAGCAGAACTGAATTCACACCGAAACCAACGCCCATCTGGGCGAGCTGGCCCATGAGACTTCCACGCTGTCCCAATAAACCGCCCAGAATAGCGAGTGGGGCCTGTGCGAGCATCATCTGGGAGGCCTGGTGCGTGCCGTGGCGCATCACCACGTGGCCGGTTTCGTGGGCGATCACTCCGGCCAGCTGCGCTTCATTCTCCGCCGCCTCAATGGTGCCGCGATAGACATAGATGAATCCACCCGGCAACGCAAACGCGTTGATGTCCTTCGTGTTTACCACCTTAAACGTCCACGGGTAGTCCCCGCTGAAAGGCTCATGCTGTGTCAGGCGGAGTCCAAGATCATTAATGTAACGGACTACTTGGGCGTCGTTCACCAGCGGGAGTTGCTTGTCGGCTTCGGCCGACGCCTGCTGCCCCGCTTCGATGTCCTGTTGCTGGGAAAAGAGGTTAAAGCCAGGTTTCAAATTAAGTTGCCCGGCAGCCTCGACCCCATAGACGACGGCGGTCGTCACACACAAGCACGCCGCCAACAGCAGACGTACCATCCATCTATTGTTCATAATACCTCCCTAACTGGCGCAATCCGTCTTGAGGCCTAAACAAGCGGAGCAAGTCCTGCCTCAACCAGAAATCCTGTGCGCGCGGACGACGAATCTCTTAGGTGCGGGGCCCACAAAAAAGAACGGGTAACAAGTCACCAGGGTCAGAATTGCGTCATCAGAATGATCCAGCACTGCCATGTCCTCGGGCTCGACCACTTGGGTAGAGTCCACGCGATAGCAGTAGGTTCCGTTCAATGTCGTCAAGGTGATTTCATCGTCCTTATGGATATTGCGCAGCCCTCTGAAAAACGTGTCCCGGTGTCCCGCGATCGCGATGTTCCCTTGCTGGCCCGGCAGCGCAGTACCCGTAATATGCCCGACCGCCCGTTGCAAAGTTCTTCTGTCTGTGCCTTCCGCGATCATCGCCGCAAGACCGATGGTGCTTATCTCGATTCGCCCCAACGGAGAGCCTTCGGGGGCAGCACTCTCACCTCGCGCGCGGTCCGCATCCGCCGGGGCAGGAGGAAGGGGTGACAAAGGAAAGTGTCCACCACTGCCGGCAGACGGTCTCACAACCTTCAATGCCTGTTCGAATCGCCGGGCTAGATAGGCCTGATAGAGCCGAGTGTAGGCCAGCACGAAGCCGACGTAACCCAGCGCCAGGATACCCAGGAGAGTAAAGAAGTGTCCGCTCCAACGGAGAAACGATCGGCTCCGAGGGAAAGGAATCCTCTGCCGCTTAATTCTGAAATCCATGGTCGGTTGCACTGGCTTTCGGAATGGTTTGAGATTTCAAGGATGCGTAGTAACCGGCACGGGTGCGGACGAACACGCGTCCGCGCCCCGGCGCCCCGGCCTTGACTTGTATGACGCGGTAGGCCCCGTCCTGCTTCCTATTCGCGGGGACATAGGCGATGGTGTACTGGTTGCGAATATCACGAGCGATCCGTTCACAAATAGGGAGAACGTCCCTTACTGATTCCGGCAAGAAAGCCTCGCCACCCGTGTCCTTGGCAAGCTGCTTAAGCGCATGAGGGTTCCGGTCGGGATCCTCCGCAATAAAGAGACCAATGGTGTAGATGATGGCATCGGACTGCCCCGCCATGGCCCTGATTTGGGCCAAGTTGTGTTTGCTGGCGTTGTCACCCCCATCGCTGACCACGACCAGGACTTTCTTGTCCCGATTACCCTTTTTCAGGTGCTCGGCCGCAGCAGCCACAGCGTCGTAGAGCGCCGTCATGCCTTCTGCGGCAATTCTGGACAGGGCAATCTCCAACTGAGCCACTTGGTCCGTGAACGGCCTATTGGCTGGAAGGCCGAACGAAACATTCTCGTTGAAATTGACCACGAACATTTGATCCGCGGGGTTGCTGGAGCGGGCAAACGCCAAGGCAGCGGCAATAACCTCAGGGCGCTTCGGTCGCATGCTTCCACTGTTGTCGACAACCAAGCCGACGGTGACCGGAATATCTTCATGGCTGAAATATTCAATTTGTTGGAGAACTCCATCCTCGTAAACTTGAAAGTCATCTTTGCCAAGTCCAGAAACAAGAGTACCTTTGCGGTTCTGCACGGTCGCGTGCAAGACCACGGAGTCAGCACTTACCCTAATCGTGTATTCGTCGCCCGGGCGGCTCTGTGACGGCGAGCATTCTTGAGGCCGGGCAAGGCTTGGTAGGACAATCAAGAAGAAAAGGGCGACCAGACATCGGTTTGTGAAGGCACAGCCCTTCCGGGTGCATATTGCCGTGCTGGAGAATTTCGCGGCCAGCAACCTCCACCTCCCCTAAGAAAGGCGAACCGTGACTAAGAGTCACGAGACTCAGCCGCCATCCGTCTGCCGAGCAGAAGAAGGGCACCGTCTCTGAGTTTGCGCAACGCCTGCGCCAGGATACTACCTCCCTCGATGAGCACGAGGAACGTCACACAAGCCGCAAACAGCAGCGTTGTTCCGATCGAAGCCGCGAGCACACACGCGGCACATTCATAGATGATAAACATGTATCCGCACTCCCGGAAACTAATCGCCTTCCAGTCTATTACAGCCAGTTGCAAGAAGGATGGGCCTCTTCAACTACGACCCTGCTCGTCGCCCGTTGAGTGTGTTCCCGCTCGGCTCCGAGGGACAAAAAGGTAGAGGTTGGGCGCCCGACGCGCTTGAAGAGCAAGCCGCGGGAGGGTTGTTGACTCCTCTCCCACCAGCCAGCCCTTTCGTGGAATCTGCGCGGTAGCACGGGAACCCACCGAGGCTGTCGCAAACTCTACCGCATGTGAAGGGGAGGCGATACTCGCGTACCCCCCTTCACAACCCGACGCTCGCCAGCTCGCCTGGGCCAAACAGATTTGCGCCCGAAGCGTCCTCACCAGGCCCCTCATCACACTCCCTTGGCTCAGACAGCTCGCTTCGAAAAAGCCCGAAGAGTAACGCCTGCACCTAGGGACAGCAGCCCAATCAAACCCACAAGCGGTAATAGGCTGGCCGTTTGGGGCAAGCTCTGCGCAGCGGCTACCTCTACCGGCGGGGGCTCAACCACCTTAGCTACTTCTACCTCTTCTCCCGTAGGTTCAATAGCTACGATCGGCGCCGTCTTCAAAGCCTCGATGGGTGCTTTTTCCAGTTCGATAGGCGTTGCGAGAACAGGCTGACCTGTTAACTTCGCCAACTCGACAGCCCTGAACTTTGGATAGACAAACTCCTCGCCCCATTGACGTCCCGGATAAAACCACGCCCTGATGGCTTCCGGCTGCCCGGCTGCCCTCTCCCCAAACGTCATTACGGTTTTGTCGGTTGATTTCAGGCGGTAATTGGGGATCGCAAGGATGGTTGTATACACATGGTCCATGCGTTCGTTGAAGATCTGGACGATGTGCCGGTCGGATGCCGAATCCAGGATCTTGAAGATATATGTACCTGCCGGCAAGGTCTGAGCGCCCACACCTGGAACTTCGACTGGCGCGCTGAATGTCACAGTAGTTTTCCTGTCCCACTCGTCTGCCTTCGCGCTGGGTAGAAATGCCAGGGCTACGAGGGACAGACAAAAGATCATCGCCACCATTTTGAAGCGATTCATGCTTTTCATTGGAGTTGCCTCACTCTTTCTTAGGGCGTTCGGTTCTGCCCCGTCGCAACAAAATCGGATTTACCTATGAGATGAATTTATGAGACACCACACTACCGGGAAACCTCAGCCCGGCGCGCGCCGGGCGGGCGCCACTTTGAAAGGCCGAAGCGCAGACTGATAGATTCTAAGATCCGGCGGCGCCTCAACTACTTCCCCTTGGTCTTCTATTTTTCCCGCGCTCTGGAATGTGTAATTCGAGACCTCATAGAGTTGAACTGAGAGTGTTCCCAGTGCGGCTCTCGCCAGGGCCGCCAACGCCCAAAAACCTCTGGCGCAAATTCCTCCCGCGCTTTCCATGTGATCCCAAAGGCTTAAGCAGAGTGCTTTCGTTCCGTTAGGGAAGGTGAAGGCGAGAAGGCCCCGAAAATCCTTTTCCTTTCGGAAGAGCGGGATGATTCCCTGCTCGAAAGTACTGGTAAGCTCCACTTCGCAACCAGGCTTCACCTTGATGACAACGGCTCGTGCGACCACCTCACTTCTCCTCTGACATTCGCCTCCCACCAGATCCCGCCTGGCAGCTCAAGGCACACTTCTTATACCCTGGCGGTAATTCGCGTGTCAGTTCAGTCCTGCTCACACGTTTGTTCAAAATTGCTCAGGCCAGTTAATGAGAGAAACTTCCAGGTGGGGCCGGTCACGAGTTGGTGGGGGAGCCGGAATCCTCCCCTTTGCATCCGTGCCCGAGTCCGAATGCCGGAGTGTAGCAAGCAGTAAAGATAAAACACCCAACAGCAGCCATGTTGGGGGTCAGCATCGCTCTCCAATGACTTCGATGATTACAGCGTCGACCGAGTTCTCGACAGGAAGAGGACTATTGCATCGCGGCCAAAACTTCGTCGAGCGGCACCGTGGCGAACGTTGTGGCGTAGTCGGCCATCCCGTAGGGAATAATGAGCTGCTCGCCGTGCAGCAGACTGCCGCAGGAGTAAACGACGTTTGGGACGTAGCCTTCGCGCTCGTTTTTGTTTGGCGTGATCAGCGGCTCGCGCAGCCGGCCGATGACTTTGGTCGGTTCGTCACGATCGAGCAGGAAGGCGCCGATGCAATACTTTCGCATCGGACCCACGCCATGACTGATCACGAGCCAGCCGGCTTCGGTTTCGATGGGCGAGCCGCAATTGCCCAACTGGATGAATTCCCACGGGAACGACGGCTCCAGGA